>NZ_JCAFSV010000011.1:0-136073 GCF_059369595.1 Stenotrophomonas sp. YJH_SMC_25
ACGCTGGCCTGAAGGCCAAGGGCAAAGCGAGCAAGGTGGCGCTCGTGGCGGTCATGCGCAAAATGCTGGTGATCCTCAACGCCCGTAAGCGAGACGCCGAGGTGGCCCTCGGCTGCCCCTGACAAGACAGTTGCTACTGGGGCTACCGGATTGGGTCCGGGGCAGATCCCTTACACTGGCCGCCTCTTCATCCCTGCCCACCCGATGAACCTTCCCCTGCACTTCGGCCTGCTCGGTACCCTGGAAGCCGGCGCCATCGCCCTGCTGGTCGGGCTGCTGGTGTACTTCCTGTGGTCGCAGCTGTGCCGGCTCCTGCACTGGACCGCGGGTCACGCGATCGGGTGGTCCAGTGTCATCGCCGTGATCATCTCCGCCGGCATCGATGCATGGAAGCTGTTCTACATGGGCATCGTGCGGCTGGAGTCGCCGCTGTACGCGCGCCTGTTCCTGGCAACCATCCACGATCCGAACGAACTCGGCAGCCGCGTGGTGCTGGAAATCGCCGGTGCGCTCGCCGGTGTTGCGCTCGGCTGGGTGTTGTTCAGTTCGCGGTCATCGGAAAAAACCGTCGACTGACGCAGGTTTTTCGTTGGTTGCCGGTTAAATCCGGCAGCGCTGAATGCGCATCTTATGAGCTGCTCACTTGCTGCTAACCACCGCGCTAATGCATGCGCGGGGGCGAGTGGTTAATGGTGCGTGTTGACGCCGGTCGCGGGGCAAAATCGATTCAGAAACGGAGTGGCAGGGTAGGTGCCGTGCGGAGACAACACGCCGCGCAACACCACCCAATTGGCAGGAGACACCCCTGATGACTATTCGCAACCGCAAGCCCCTGATCGCCCTGATCGTCGCCGCTGGCAGCGTGCTGGCCATTCCGGCGATGGCCCAGTCGGCCAAGCAGCAGGCGGCGCATGCGCAGAACGAGGCCGCACAGGCCCAGCAGGCGGCTGCACAGGCCGGCCAGGCCGCCGACCAGGCAACCAACGCGGCCGCAGCCGCATCGGCGCAGGCCAACGGCGGTGGCCAGACCTGGGCCAGCATCGATACCGATGGCAACGGCACCATCAGCAAGACCGAGGCGCAGGTGAACGCGGGCCTGGCCCAGGTGTTCGACCAGGCTGATACCAACAAGGACGGCGAGCTGAGCGCCGATGAGTACAAGGCCTATGTGGCCGCCCAGCAGGCCGGCGCCGGCGGCGCAGCGCAGGGTGCGCAGGGCAGGTAAGACCTGTATCGGGGCGTATGGGAACCCGGGCGGCTTCGGCCGCCCGGGTTTTTTTCGTCACCACGGCCCCTGTATCCTTGCGCGATGAACACCTCCACGCCTGCGCCGTCGCGCGCCATTGGCCTGGTCGGTTTTGACGGTGACGATACGCTGTGGAAGAGCGAGGACTACTACCGCAAGGCCGAGCAGGACTACCTTGACCTGCTGTCGCGCTACGTCGACGTGCACGACACCCAGACTGCGCGCCACCTGCTGGAAGTGCAGCAGCGCCACCTGGGCACCTTCGGCTACGGCGTGAAGAGCATGACGCTGTCGATGATCGAAGCGGCCATCGACATCACCGGGCAGCGCATCGAAGCGAAGGACATCCAGCGCATCCTGGATATCGGCCACGACACCCTGCGCCACCCGGTCGAACTGATCGACGGTGTGCGCGAAGCGGTGGCGGCCATCGCCGAGCACTACCCGGTGGTGCTGATCACCAAGGGCGACCTGTTCCACCAGGAAGCGAAGATCAAGGTCGCCAACCTGGGCGAGCTGTTCCCGCGCATCGAGATCGTCTCGGAGAAGGACCCGGAAACCTACGCCCGCGTGCTGGCCGAATTCGATCTGCCGATGCAGCGCTTCGTGATGGTCGGCAACTCGCTGCGTTCGGACATCGAGCCGGTGGTTACCCTGGGTGGCTGGGGCGTGCATACCCCGTACGCAGTGACCTGGGCCCACGAGACCCAGCACGGCGTGGCCGATGATGAACCGCGCATGGTCACCGCCGATACCGCCCACGACTGGCCGGCCGCACTGGCGGCGATCGAAGCCAAGGCCGCTGCGGCGGCCTGACAGGGCCCGGCGGCTGCGGCAGAATCGGGGCATGAATTACCGACTGCGCGTGTTGCTGTTGTCCTTGCTGCTGGCGCCGGCCACCGTGCTGGCCCAGCAGACCGCCGAGCGTTCGGCTGCGTATGAGGTGGCAACCGGCGACAGCTGGGTTGATGCCCAGCTGCAGGACATCAACCATTACGCCGAACGCTACCCGGATGCCTTTCTCGATGAGGTATCGCGCTATGCCGACGTGCCCCGTGGCTACATCAGCGCGCTGTTCACCACCCATGGCTGGCAGGCCGGGGACATCTACTTCGCCTGCTTCTGGGCCAAGGCCAGCGGCCAGACCTGCCGCGACAGCGTGCGCGCCTTCAGCCAGGACCCGGACGGCGGCTGGGAAGCGGTGGTGAAGCGGATGCCCACCAGGCCGGACAACCTGCATTACCGTGCCGTGCGCCACGCCATCGTGGCCAGTTACCAGCACTGGGACCGGCCGATCACCCTGGATGCCACCCTGAAGCGCCAGCTCAAGCGGTAGTGCCGGCCGCTGGCCGGCAATTGCACCCTTCCAGGCATCCGGAGATTGCCGGCCAGCGGCCGGCACTACCGGTTTGTTTCATGTTGCTCTGCATATCGCCGCCACCGCGCGCTCCGGCGACAATACGGGTCCGAGCTGTTCCCCCGTTCCCGTAATCGAGTGACTGATGAGCGCCTCTTTGGTTTCGCCTGATGTGATCCGCCGCCTGTTCGCACAGGCCATGTCCCGCATGTACCGCACCGAAGTGCCGCTGTACGGCACGCTGGTGGAACTGGTGGAGCGGATCAACGCGCAGGTGCTTGCCCAGGACCCGGCGTTGGCCGCGCAGCTGCAGCGCAACGACGAGCGTGCACGCCTGGACGAAGAGCGCCATGGCGCGATCCGCGTCGGCACCGTGCAGGAACTGGCGACGCTGCGCCGCCTGTTCGCCGTGATGGGCATGTACCCGGTCGGCTACTACGACCTGTCGGTCGCGGGCGTGCCGGTGCATTCCACCGCGTTCCGCCCGCTCACCGGCGCCGCGCTGGCGCAGAATCCGTTCCGCGTGTTCACCTCGCTGCTGCGCCTGGAGCTGATCGAAGACGAAGCGCTGCGTGCCGAATCGGCGAAAATCCTTGCGCGCCGCCGCATCTTCACCGAGGGCGCGCTGGCGCTGATCGACCAGGCCGAGCGTTACGGTGGCCTGGCGCAGGCCGATGCCGAGCGCTTCGTCGAGGAAGCACTGGAAACCTTCCGCTGGCACGGCGATGCCACGGTCGACCTGCCGACCTACCACGCGCTGCACAACGCGCATCGGCTGGTGGCCGACGTGGTCAGTTTCCGTGGCCCGCACATCAATCACCTGACCCCGCGCACGCTGGACATCGACGCTGCGCAGGTGGCGATGATCGAACACGGCATGGCGGCCAAGGCGGTGATCGAGGGCCCGCCGCGCCGCGCCTGCCCGATCCTGCTGCGCCAGACCAGCTTCAAGGCACTGGAAGAGGCCGTGCATTTCCCGGGCGGCGAAGGCGGCGATGCCGGCACCCATACCGCGCGCTTCGGCGAGATCGAACAGCGCGGCCTTGCGCTCACCCCGAAGGGCCGCGCGCTGTACGACCAGCTGCTGTCGCAGGCACGCGATGCCGGTGGCGAAGGCAGTACCGGTGGCGACTACGGCCAGCGCCTGCAGGCGGTGTTCGCCAGCTTCCCGGATGACCATGACACGCTGCGCCAGGAAGGACTGGGCTACTACCGTTACCAGCTGACCGACGCCGGCCGTGCCGCGCCCGAGCGCGTGGCGGATCTGCCGGCTGAAGTGCTGGTGGCCGCCGGCCTGGCCACGGCCGACCCGATCGTCTATGAGGATTTCCTGCCGGTCAGTGCCGCGGGCATCTTCCAGTCGAACCTGGGTGGTGAAGAACAGCGCGCTTATGCCGCACATGCCAACCGCGAGGCCTTCGAGCAGGCGCTGGGCGTGGCGGTGCATGACGAGTTCGAGATCTACGAGCGGCTGCAGGCGGAATCGCTGGCAAGCCTGCGCATCGCGTGAAGGTAGAGCCGGCCGCTGGCCGGCTGTTGGGGAAGCCGGCCAGCGGCCGGCACTACCCGACGTCCGTAGCTGGGGTCAGAGCCCTTTCCTGTGGAAAGGGATCCGACCCCGACGTTGCGCATGATCGGGGTCAGATCCCTTTTCGGCAGAAAAGGGCTCTGACCCCCAACGCAATCAGCCCTTCATCGTTCCGGTATCCAGCCAACGCTGGTGCCACGACAGCGCTTCCGGCAGCAGGTGCGGGGTGTGCTTGCCGTAGCTCTCGCGGCTGGCGCGGTCGAAGTAATCCTGCAGCTGCGGACGGAAATCCGGATGCGCGCAGTTGTCGATCAGCACCTGCGCGCGCTTGCGCGGGGTCAGGCCACGCAGGTCGGCCAGGCCCTGTTCGGTGACGATCACCGACACGTCGTGCTCGGTGTGGTCGACATGGCTGGCCATCGGCACGATCGCCGAAATGGTGCCGTTCTTCGCGGTGGACGGGCTCAGGAACGCCGACAGGAAACCGTTGCGGGCGAAGTCACCGGAACCCCCGATGCCGTTCATGATCCGCGTGCCCATCACGTGCGTCGAATTGACGTTGCCGTAGATGTCCACCTCGATCATGCCGTTCATGCCGATGCAGCCCAGGCGGCGCACCAGTTCCGGATGGTTGGAGATTTCCTGCGTGCGCATGATGATGCGCTCGCGGTAGAAATCGATGTTCTCCTTGAACGTCTCGTTGGCCTGCGGGCTCAGCGCGAAGCCGGTGCACGAAGCGTAGCTCAGCACGCCGTCGCGCAGCAGGTCGAGCATGCCGTCCTGGATCACTTCGGTGAACGCGGCCAGGTCGCGGAAACCGCTCTTGGCCAGGCCGGCCAGCACCGCGTTGGGAATGTTGCCCACGCCCGACTGCAGCGGCAGCAGGTTCGGCGGCAGGCGGCCCTTCTTCACCTCATGCTTGAGGAACTCGATGAGGTGCGAGGCGATCTGTTCGCTGGTCGCATCGATCGGGCTGAACGGGCTGTTGCGGTCCGGGCCGTTGGTACGCACCACGGCCACGATCTTGTCCGGGTCGCAGCGCAGCGCGGTGTCGCCGATGCGGTCGTTGGCGTTCACCAGCGGAATCGGCTTGCGGTGCGGCGGCAGCGCGGTGCCGTAGTAGATGTCATGCATGCCGTCGACGCCGGCCGGCTGCCATTCGTTGACCTCGACGATCACCTTCTTCGCCAGGTCCAGCCAGGTCTTGTTGTTGCCGACCGAGGTGGAGGGCACCAGCGAGCCATCCTCGCGGATGGCCGAGACTTCGATCACGGCGGTATCGATCTCGCCGTAGAAGCCGAACCACACGTGCTGGGCAACGTGGCTGAGGTGGATGTCGATGTAGTCCAGCTTGCCCTCGTTGATGCGGTTGCGCGCATCCGGGTCGCTCTGGAACGGCATGCGCATGGCGATGCCATCGGCCTTGGCCAGCGCGCCATCGAGTTCCGGCGCGGTGGAGGCGCCGGTCATCAGCTTGATCTGGAAAGGGTTGCCCTGGGCATGCACCGCTTCAATGCGGCGGGCCAGTTCGACGGGAACGGCCTTGGGATACCCGGAGCCGGTAAAGCCGCTCATGGCCACGGTTTCACCGGGCTGGATCAGCGCGGCTGCGGCCTCTGCGGAGACCACGCGGTCACGGAGACGCGCGTTGGCGATGCGATCAACAGACATGACGACACGTGTTGCTGGGGGGAATTCCGATTATCGGCCATCCTCATCCGTACGGGGGGTTCTACCTTCGTGGAATGGCTTTTCCCCGCAGGGGTCACCCAAACCCGTCGGTTTTGTTTTGCAGTGCAGCGTGCAAAGTGCTTTCGCAGCCCGCACGATGGCCCTGCATCCCGACGTGGGGGAGGGAGCAGAGCCCGCTGGCAGTTCGCTGCAAGCGGGCTTTTTTATTGCCTGTCGCCCAGTATGAATACGCGGCCTCCATTGTCGGTAGTGCCGGCCACTGGCCGGCAGATCCGTTGACTTGGTAGTGCCGGCCGCTGGCCGGCAGATCCGATGATGCTGCCGAAGGTTACCGGGGTTGCCGGCCAGCGGCCGGCACTACCGGGTCCGTTGCGTCCCGGCCGGGTCGATACAATCAGCCCATGACGCTCGCCACCGCTGACCTGCCCGCCTCCCTGCAGCCCCTTGTCGACCGCGCCCTGGCGCGTCTGGCCCAGGTCCTGCCCGAGCCCATCCCGGCCGACCTGCTGCCGTTGCTGACCCGGCTGGCGGTGGCCAGCGACTTCGCGCTGGACACCCTGGTGCGTCAACCCGCGCTGCTGGCGCAGCTGGCCGCGCCCGGCTGCCCGCCGATCCCGGCGCCGGTGCTCGACCCGCTGCAGCCCAGCGACTGGCCGGCACAGCTGCGGCGCTGGCGTGCGGCGATGTCCACACGGCTGATCTGGCGCGACCTTGCCGGGCTGGACGACGTGGCGCAGACCCTGGCCGGCGCCACCACCCTGGCCGAAGACTGCCTGCGGCTTGCGCTGGAGGCCCTGCAGCAGGAATTCGCCCAGCGCCATGGGGTCATCGCCGATGACCAAGGCACGCCGCAGCAGCTGGTCGTGTTCGGCCTCGGCAAGCTGGGCGGCGGCGAGCTCAACTTCAGTTCCGATATCGATCTGGTCTACGCCTATCCGCACGGCGGCGAATCCGATGGCCCGCGCGCGCTGGCCGCCGAAGAGTATTTCGCCCGCCTCGGCCAGCGCCTGGCCAAGCTGCTGGACGAAACCACCGTCGATGGCTTCAGCCACCGTGTCGACCTGCGCCTGCGCCCGTTCGGCAGCGCCGGCCGCGTCGCGCTGTCGTTCGCGGCGATGGACCAGTATTTCCAGCGCGAGGGCCGCGACTGGGAACGCTACGCGTGGCTGAAGGCGCGCGCGGTGGCCGGCGATATCGCCGCCGGTGAAGCGTGGCTGCAGACCCTGCGCCCGTTCGTGTACCGCCGCTACCTCGATTTCACCGCGCTCGATGGCCTGCGCGAAATGAAGGCGGCGATCACCGCCGAGGTCGCGCGCCGCGAGTTGCACGAGGACATCAAGCGTGGCGCCGGTGGCATCCGCGAAATCGAATTCCTGTGCCAGGCGTTGCAGCTGATCCGCGGTGGCCGTGAACCGGCACTGCGCGAGCGTCGCCTGCTGGTGGCGCTGGATGCACTGGTCGCCGCCGGACAGATCGCGCCCGAGGATGGCGCCGCACTGCGCGAGGCTTACCTGTTCCTGCGCCGGCTGGAGAACCGCCTGCAGATGCTGCGCGACGCGCAGACCCACGTACTGCCCAGCGACGCGCTGGACCGCGAACGCATTGCCGTCGGCCTCGGCTATGCGGACTGGAACGTGCTGCGCGCGGCGTTGGCCGAACAGCAGCAGCGGGTCAGTACTGAATTCGCCGCGCTGCTGGCGCCGCGCAAGGGCCAGGCCGCGCCCGACGCGCTGGCCAACTACTGGCGCAGCCTGCCCGAAGGCAGCAACGCACCACTGCTGGTTGAAGCCGGGTTCCTCGATGCCAACGGCGCTGACCAGTCGCTGCGCGATTTCGCCCAGGGCACCGGCGTGAAGTCCTTGTCCGATGCGGCGCGTGCGCGGCTGGATCGCGTGCTGCCGGCACTGCTGCATGCGGCCACGCGCTCGCCACAACCCGACGCCGCGCTCAAGCGTGTGCTTGGCCTGCTGCAGGCGGTGCTGCGCCGGACCAGCTATCTCGCGCTGCTGGACGAGCAGCCCAGCGCGTTGGCGCGGCTGGTGGACGTGCTGGCGCGCAGCGCACTGCTGGCCGAACGCCTGGCGGCGTATCCATTGCTGTTGGACGAACTGCTGGACGTGCGCGTGTCCGGGCCGATGCCGGATGCCGCTGGGATGCTGGCCGAGTGCCAGCAGGTGCTGGCGGTGGAGGATCCCGAATCCGCGCTGCGCTGGCTCAACGAGACGCGGCTGGCGCTGAGCTTCCGCATGGCGATGGCCACGCTGGACGGGCGCCAGGGTGCGGTGGACAGCACCCGGCAACTGGCCGAGCTGGCGCAGGCGGTGGTGATCACCGTGCTGGCGATGGCCGAAGCGGACATGCGCGCCGCACATGGCGAGATTCCCGGTGGGCGCTTCGCGATCATCGGCTACGGCAGCCTGGGCGGCCTGGAGCTGGGTTTCGGTTCCGACCTGGATCTGGTGTTCCTGCACGACAACCCGGCCGGCGTGGATGCCAGCGATGGTGCGCGGCCGCTGGAGCCGGGCCGCTGGTATGCGCGCCTGGCGCAGAAGGTGATGGCGCTGCTCGGTGCAGTCACGGCTGCCGGGCGCCTGTACGACATCGACGTGCGCCTGCGCCCGGACGGTGGCAAGGGTTCGCTGGTGTCTTCGCTGGCCAGCTACACCGAATACCAGCGCGAACGCGCATGGACCTGGGAACACCAGGCCCTGGTGCGCGCGCGTGGCGTGGCCGGCGATGCCAGCCTGCTGGCCGATTTCGAACGGGTGCGTGCACAGACGCTGGGGCGCGAGCGCGACATGGGTGTGCTGTATGCCGACGTGCTGAAGATGCGCGGCCGCATGCGCACCGAACTGGACCGCAGCGATGCCGCACGGCTGGACCTGAAGCAGGGTGCTGGCGGCGTAGTGGACCTGGAGTTCCTGCTGCAGACCGGCGTGCTGGCGCGCAGTGCGCAGCATGCGGCGCTGCTGCAGCCACGCGATACGCCGTCGTTGATCGATGCGTTGGCTGGTGTTGGCTTCCTGCCGGAAGACACGGCGCAGGCGTTGCATGGAGCACATGCCACGCTGCTGGACGTTGGCCTGGCCTGTACGCTGGATCGGCGCCCGCGGCTGGCCCCGACCACGCCCGCGATTGACGACGCGTGTGCCGCGATTACGGCAGCGTGCAGAGCCGCGGAGCTGCCGTTCGCCTGAGCGGGGGCAAATGCTGCAACCACTTTGGGTGGGTGCGGACCGTTGGTCGGCACCCACCGGATCAATGGCCCTGAGATGGCCCGCTTCTGGTAGGTGCCGACCGTTGGTCGGCACAATCTGTCGGCAGCGATGAGTTCTGCAGGGCGTGCCGACCAACGGTCGGCACCCACCGGATCAATGGCCCTGCGATGCCTGCTTCTGGTAGGTGCCGACCGTTGGTCGGCACAATCTGTCGGCAGCGATGAGTTCTGCAGGGCGTGCCGACCAACGGTCGGCACCCACCGAATCAATGGCCCTGCGATGCCCGCTCCTGGCAGGTGCCGACCGTTGGTCGGCACAATCTGTCGGCAGCGATGAGTTCTGCAGGGCGTGCCGACCAACGGTCGGCACCCACCGAATCAATGGCCCTGCGATGCCCGCTCCTGGTAGGTGCCGACCGTTGGTCGGCACAATCCGCCAGCGGTAATGAACTCCGGTGGAGCGTGCCAACCAAGGTCGGCACCCACCAGAGCATGTGCGGTCAGCTGGTGGCCCGCAGCGGCGCCATCTTCCACAACAACGCGCGGAACGGGGCCAGCAGGCAGACGCCGATCGCCAGCTTCACCGCCAGGTCGCCCGCTGCCCAGCTCACCCACGGCAGGGCGGAACCGGCAAACGCGATCGACCAGAAAATGGTGGTATCCACCGTTGCACTGCAGGTGGTGGCCACCATCGGTGCGCGCCACCAGCTGCCACGACGCAGGCGGTCGAACACGGTGATGTCCAGCAGCTGCGCCACGATGAAGGCCGAGCACGAGGCAATGGCGATGCGCGGCGTGGCCACCCACACCGACAACACCACCGCCACCAGGAAGCCGATCCACGCCACGCGGCGCGCCGGGCCCGGGCCGAAGCGGCGGTTGATCAGGTTGCTGACCAGGAACGCGACCGGATAGCTGAAGGCACCCCAGGTCAGCCAATCGTTGATCGGGTACTGCACCAGTACGTTGGACAGCAGCACCACCGCGCCCATCGCCAGTACCGCCAGCACCAGGGCGCGCGGGGTCAGCGGGGCAAAAAGAGGGGCAGGACGCACGGACATGGCGAGCCAGGGGGACAAAGGGGATCGCCCATTATCCGCCCGGCCCGCGTCAAAGCCAAAACCGGTCGTTCAGCTTTACAGCGCTTCGCTCATCACATCGCCAGCGGCGTAGGCGGTGGGCACGTAAGCCAGTGCCTGGCCCTGCGCGCTTTTCACGGTCCAGCCGGCACCGGCTTCGGTGGGGTCGAAGTGCACCTGCTGGCCGACCACGAAGCCTGCCGCCTGGTCTTCACGCACGCGCGCCGGCCAGCGCAGGGTGGCGGTCTGGTCGGCCTTGTCCGGCACCTGCAGCTGTACCTGGCGCTCGCCCTCCGGCGTGGTCTCCACCTTCTTCACCTCCATCGGCGGCAGCGGCACTGCCTTGGTGCGCGTGGCCCGGCCGTTGCGTTCGCTGGCCTTGAACGGCGCCTTGGACAGTTCGGACAAGCCCATCGAGGCCGCCAGTGGCAACGACAGCACCACGAACGACGTCACGATCACGCTGGCCTCGCTGCTGTTCAACTGCGGCGCGGCGCCAGCATGGACAGTGGGCACCAGCAGCACCGAGAGCAGCAGGGCGGACGCGGGAATGCGCAGGCAACGGAACATGGAGACCTCCTGGTCAACGTGGGGGCGGCGGCTCAGCGCCGGGTATCGAAGATGTCGCGCGGGCCGGTGGCCTCGGGCAGGTATTCCAGCGGGCGGCCCTGGTTGTCCTTCACCTGCCAGCCCTGGTCGGTGCCGGTCGGCTCGAAGTTCACGGTCTGGCCCACGGTGAACTGCACGGCGGGATCGCCGGGGCGCTTCGGCCACTGCATCGACGCGGTGTTCTGCGGGTTGTTGGCATCACGCAGCAGTACTTCGCGGCGGCCGTCGACGGTGGTGGCGATGGCGCTCACCTGCATCTGCGGCAGCTTCACCGATGCGCCGTGGCCGGGCGGCAGCCCGGCATCCCGGGCTTCCTTGGCAGCGGCGGCGCGCGCCGAAGCCACCAGGGGCGCGGACATTTCCAGGCTCGGCCCCTGCGGACCCGGGTCCTGCAGGATGATGATGCGGCGTTCGGCATGGGCGGTGTTCGCGCCGAGCAGGCCGGCAATGATCACCATCGACATCAGGGAAACAGGCAGCGGACGCATGTCGTTCTCCTCGCGGGATTCAGGGCGTGGCGGCAGCAGCACCGGCCACCGGCACATGGGGGATCACCAGTTCCTGCTGCAGCTGGCTGCGCTGGTGCAGGAAGTCGAATACCGATTCCACCGTCACCACCGAATAGTTGCCGGAAATGCGTTCGCCGGCGGGGTGGTCGGTGGTGGTGGCGTTTGCAATGAACAGGCGTGCACCCACGCGCTTGCCCAGGCCGATATGCAGCACGCTGGGCTGGTACTTCTGCTGGCGCAGCCATTGCTGGGCCTGTTCGCGCTTGACGATGGCCGGCGCGCCTTCGATCTGTGCCATCGCCGCGGTCAGCACTTCCAGTACCCACTGGTTGGAGTTCTGGTAGTCGGTGGCGAACGGGTAGGCGACCACGTTGTACCTGGTCTCGTGCAGCGCCTTGGGCTGGATCGACGGCGACACCAGCATCGCCTTCAATGCAGCACGCAGCGGCGCCGACGGCACGCCGATGCGCAGGTCGGTATGGCCGCCGCTCTCGCCGACGAAGTTGCCGAGGCCTTCGTGGTACAGCTGCGAGCTGTCGGTCTTGCAGCGGTTGAGCAGGTGCATCGCGCGCCAGCGGCCGTCGTCCTCGCGCAGCAGGAAGGCCAGGTGGCTGTGGCGCAGGCCGTATCGGCTGAGGTCCTGGCCACCGCGCGCGGCGACCACCACGTCCACATCGGGCAGCGCATCGAGACGCTCGGCGGTGGTCCAGGCCACGTCCAGCATCGCCGCCTGCGCGGCCACGCTCGGGTAGCGCTCGCGGCATTCGGTGCTGTTGGCCCAGGCCGGTGCAGTTGCCAACAGGCTGGCGATCAGCAGCGCGGCGCGGGGCAGGCGGGAAAAACGATCCATGTCGGTACCTTCAACGGCGGGCAGGCCCGCGCGCCGATCATACGCCGGTCAGCGCAGCGGGCGGTCCAGGCCCTTGCGCTGGAGTTCCTTGTCGCAGGCGTCGCTGATCGGGGCCACCGGCAGCGGCGGGCGCTGGCCAGTCTTCGGATCGCGCAGCGCCGGTTGTTCGCGGTACGCGTCCAGCTGCTGCTGGCATTGATACGAGATCGGATCCAGCTCGGTGGGCGTGGTGGAGCAGGCGGCGAGCAGGGCCAGGGGCAGCAGAAGCAGGGTGCGCATGAAGACGTTCAGCGTGATGGGGGACGCTGGACTCTAACCGCACAGTCGGATCGAAATGTTCAGAAAACGCTGCGCACCCGGTAGTGCCGGCCGCTGGCCGGCAACGTCAGGATCTTCGGTAGCGCGTAGAGCATTGCCGGCCAGCGGCCGGCACTACCCCAATGCCAGACGCTGTTTCACTTCCGCGGCCACCCGCGCGGTCTCGCGCAGTGGTTCGATGCGGTCGTACTGCCAGTCCAGCCAATGCGCCTGCAGCCGCCCGCGCTCGCGCAGCTGCTGCTGGAAGCGCGCCAGCCGGCCCTGCGCGGTATCGGCCAGCGCCACCATCACCGGCATGCGCGTGGCGCAGGCTTCAGACAGCAGGTTCACCGAATCGGGCGAGACCACCACGCGGTTGGCCCAGCCGAGCAGGCCGCCATAAGGATTCGTACCATCGCCGCCGTCGCCCCAGATCACATGCGGCAGGTCGGCGAACGTCGCGCGCAGGATCTCGGCCAACGCCGGTGGCGTGCGCCGCGAGGTGGTCGCCAGCAGGCTGCCGCCTTCGCTGCGGATCTGCCCGGCCAGCGCCTGGAACACGCCCACCATCGCCGTTTCATCCCACGGCGCCAGCGGCGTCGGTCCACCGACAAGCAACGCGGTGCGCGGGCCGGGCAAGGTACTGAAGCCGGCGAACGCGGCGCGGCCCCAGGCCAGCCAGTCGTCGTCCACCGGGTTGAGGCTGCCGAGCAGGGTCAGCACGTTGCTGCCACGCAGGGCATCGTGTTCGGGCACCACCACCACATCCCAGTGGCGTGCGCCGATGCGCGGGTCGAGGATCTGCACCACCTGGCTGCCACGTGCCCGCAGGACGCGCAGTGCGCCGGCGGCCTGGCGGCCACAGCCGATCGCCAGCGCCGGGGCCTCGGCGGCCAGTGACGCGAAAGCCTCGCCATAGCCGTTCACATCACCCGGCAGGCGCCGCGGCGACAGCCAGCGCCAGGGTGCGCGGGGCTGCAGGACCAGCGGTCGGTGGGTGCCCTGGCGCAGCGCCGAGGCCAGCGCGACCGCTTGGCGGACATTGCCCGCACGGCCGTCAGTGACCGTCCATGGCGCGCTCGATCGTTTCACCATTGGCATTAATTCGTTTCAGCCCTGCTGGGTGTTGCAACAGTCGCGACACTCTACACTGCGGCTCGTCGTTTCGCCCCGCGCCGCCCGCGGGCACTGACTTCCCTTAGCCGCCCTGGAGATCCACCGATGTCCCACGCGCTCGACGCTGCTGCCCTCGACCAGCTGTTCCGTACTGCCCGCACCCAGAACGCCTTCCTCGACAAGCCGGTCCCGGCCAGCCTGCTGCAGGAACTGTACGACCTGGTGAAGTGGGGCCCGACCGCCGCCAACACCACGCCGGCCCGCTTCGTCTTCGTCACCTCGAAGGAAGCCAAGGCCAAGCTGGCCCCGGCCCTGTCCGAAGGCAACCACGACAAGACCATGGCTGCCCCGGTCACCGCCATCATCGGCTTCGACCTGGACTTCCACGAGAAGCTGCCGTACCTGTTCCCGCACACCGATGCCAAGGCCTGGTTCGACGGCCCGCAGGAAGGCCGCCACGAAGCCGCCCTCCGCAACGGCAGCCTGCAGGGCGCCTACCTGATCCTGGCCGCACGCGCGCTGGGCCTGGATGCAGGCCCGATGTCGGGCTTCGACCCGGCCAAGGTGGACGAAGCGTTCTTCGCCGGCACTTCGATCAAGTCGAATTTCCTGGTCAACCTGGGTTACGGTGACCCGGCGGGCCTGTTCCCGCGTCTGCCGCGCCTGTCGTTCGACGAAGCGGCGCGCATCGCGTAAGTCGTTGTATCGGTTTCGGGCCTGCTGTCCCGTGGCAGGCTCTTGCTGCACCGTGTACCCACCCTACGATCCGGAGAGTTCCTCAGATGAGCGCCACCCGTAAACTGCTGCTGCCGCTGGCCCTGACCCTGGCCATCGCCGCCTGCTCCAAGCCGGCCGACACCGCTGCCCCGGCTGCCGATGCCGCCGCCCCGGCCACCACCGAGCAGGCCGCCACCCCGGCCGCCGATGCCGCCGCTGCCGCGCCGGCCGCCGAAGCGATCAAGATCGCCTCGGGCACCTACAAGCTGGACCCGACCCACACCGACGTGCTGGCCCAGTGGAGCCACTTCGGCTTCTCCAACCCGAGCGCGCACTTCGGCAACGTCGAAGGCACCCTGGTGTACAACGCCGAAGACGTGACCAAGTCCACCGTGGAAGTGAAGCTGCCGCTGAGCGGCCTGAACAGCTTCACCGCCAAGTTCGACGAGCACCTGAAGAGCGCCGACTTCTTCGACGCCGCCAAGTTCGCCGATGCCACCTTCAAGAGCACCAAGGTGGAAGCCGCTGGCACCAACAAGCTGACCGTCACCGGTGACCTGACCATCAAGGGCATCACCAAGCCGGTTACCCTGGACGTCACCGTGAACGGCGGCGGCGAGCACCCGATGGCCAAGGTTCCGGCCGCCGGCTTCGATGCCACCACCACCCTGAAGCGCAGCGATTTCGGCGTCGGCGCCTATGCCCCGAACGTCAGCGATGAAGTGAAGATCCGCATCACCACCGAAGCCACCGGCGAAAAGCCGGCGGCTTGATGCACCCCGCTCACTCGTCGTGAGAAGGCAGAAGGCCCGCTGAAAAGCGGGCCTTCTTTTTGGGTGCCGGTAGAGCCGGCCGCTGGCCGGCTGCATGCGGGGTGCCCGATGCTGATGGGGTTGCCGGCCAGCGGCCGGCACTACCCGGTAGACGCCAACCTGCATCTGGTGGGTGCGGACCGTTGGTCCGCACGATCCCTCAGCGCAACGCGCCCAACCATGCCGCGCATGCTTCGCTCGGGCTCTGCTTGGCTTTCACTGCCAGCCCGCTTACACGCACGAACGTCTGCGCGGCCTGCGCCACCACCTGGCGTGCGATCAGCGCCGCCTGCTTGGTCGCGGCCTGCTGCTTGCGCAGTTGCACGATGTGCACCGACGGCCGGCCCACCGGCGCGTACTTCTGGTCGCGGCGCAACACATCGGCCACCTGCGCCACTTCGAATTCGGCCTGCAGGTAGCGGTGCTGTGCCTCCACCAGCTCACGCAGCGGCGTGCGCAGTGCGGCGGTGTCGGCGAAGGCGGCCAGTGCCGCATCGCAGGCGGCGTCATCGGCAAAGCGGGTACGCAGCGCATCCACGCTGGCCAGGGTCAGTTTGGCCATGTGGGCCTCGTTGCTGCAGGAAAGGAGCGCGATTGTCGCATTGCTTGGCGTGTTCCGGAGCGGCGGTCTTCGGTTTGGTAGAGTCGACTGCTCTTGGCGCGATGCCGGAAACCCCCGCGCTGCGCGCGATAGTCGACTAACAGTCGACTCTACCTGGCTGGCGTTTCAGGCGCAGCCGCAACCACGGAAGGAAGACCCATGCAGGACGCGCAGTACTGGTTGAACGAATTCTGGTCGGGCCTGAGCGTGCTCGATCTGGTGGGCGGCAGCGTGCTCGGCACGTTGCTTGGCCTGGTGCTGGGCATCTTCGCCTGGCGCGGGCTGCACCGCCGGGGTTGGTTGCAGCGGCGCAAGCGCTGGCATCACTGGCTGCTGGCCAGCTACGTGGTGGTGCTGCCGCTGGCCACCGCCTTCTTCGGGCTGCAGCTGGGCTTCACCGCCGGTGCGCACCGCGCGCTGTTCAAGCAGCTCGATCATTTCCAGCCGCACCTGCAGACCTTGGTGGAAGGCTGGAGCGAAGGCTTCACCGACTCGCTGGACGACCCGCGCATGCGCGAGGCATTGCGCAGCCAGGGCACGGTGGGCGACGTGGCCGATACCATCGCATCGGCCTACCTCAGCGAACATCCGTTGCCCGGCCTGGATCGTCTTGGCAACGGCCCGTTGGCGCGCGGCACCGGCTGGGTGATCGGCAAGGTGCGCGAAGGCCTGCTGCGCGGCATGGTGGAAGACACGCTGGTGGACAAGGCCGGCACCGTGGGCCTGGAGCCCAAGGTGGTGCGCGAGGCGCTGACCATGCATGTGGATGAGCTGCTGCACACCCGTGGTGTGCTGCGGCTGGTGAAGGCGCAGATCAACGGCATGATGCCCGGCGTGTACTTCGGGCTGTTGCTGCCGCTGCTGGTCATCGCGCTGCTGGTGGCGCTGGAGATCTGGGCCGCGCAGCGGTTCGGGTGGACGCGGCAGGAGGTAGTGCCGGCCGCTGGCCGGCAATTGCAGGTTCCTGTCGAAGGTTCATGAGGTTGCCGGCCAGCGGCCGGCACTACCTGTCGGGGGCCGAGGGTTCATGAGGTTGCCGGCCAGCGGCCGGCACGTCCTGTCGGAGGGCGTGCGGACCAACGGTCCGCACCCACCAAGCAGGGTCCGCACCCACCGTCTTTGGATCAATCGCCGTCGGTTTCGTCCGGGTGCGCCTTCCAGTAGCCGGTCGAGCGGATCCAGTCGCGCGGCACGCCCAGGTGGCCTTCGATGAATTTGCGCATCATCCGTGCGCGGCGCGATTCGGTGGCGATCCAGTAGAAGACGTCGCCGTCCGGGGCCTCGAAGTCGGTCAGCATGTCTTCCAGCAGCGTGCTGCTGGCGGCCGGGAAGCCATTGCGCTCCAGCCAGTGGATACGCACGTTCTCGTACTGCGGCAGGTCCTGGCGTTCGGCCTCATCGCTCACTTCGATGAAGGCCTGCACCTCGGCACCGTCCGGCAGCACGTCCAGCCAGCGGGCGATGGCCGGCAGCGCGGTTTCATCGCCGATCAGCACATAGGCATCGTAACTGTCCGCCACCACGAACGAGCCGCGCGGGCCGCCGATCACCAGCACGTCGCCCGGCTGGGCCTGCTCGGCCCACGGCCCGGCAATGCCCTGGTCGTGCAGGACGAAGTCGATGGCCAGCTCGCCGGTCTCGTGGTCCCACCAGCGCGGGGTGTAGTCGCGAGCCGGCGAGGGCTCCTTGCCGGCCGGATAGCTGCGGCCTTCGGCGGTGACCACCGGCAGCACCATCTCGCCGCTGGCGTTGGGGAAGAACAGCTTGATGTGGTCGTCGGCGCCGGGCGAATCGAAACCGGCCAGCTCGGCGCCACCCAGCACGATGCGGCGCATGTGCGGGGTGACCTCTTCGGTGCGCAGCACGGTCAGTTCACGGAAGCGCACATCCAGGCGCAGGCGCGTGTTGTTGTGTTCGGTCATGGGGTTACCTGCAAAGGTGTCGCGCGGGGGCGCGCGGCGTAGGGGAGACCTGGCTGGATTCAGTCTGGCTGGGTCGTTGAAAGCGGTGGTGTCTCGTTACCGGCCGTACCGTTGAGCAGCGCGGATGCCCGTGTCAGCAGCGCCGCTACTTCTTCCGCTTCGCCCTCTGCCCAGCGGCCGTGGTGGTGCACCAGCGCCCGCTTGAACTCGCGCAGGGCACCGGCCAGCGGAGGCGGCAGCGAGGCCTTGGTGATCTCGCGGGCGCGGTCGAAGGCACGCCGCTGTGCCAGGCGCACCTGGGTGCGCTGCACCTTCAGCTCGAACTCGCCGGCGGCGGTGATGCGGAAGATTCGCTTCCCATCCACTTCCTCGGCCTCGATCCAGCCGGCCTGCTCGAAGCTGGCCAGCAGCGGGTACATGGTGCCGGCGCTGGGCGTGTAGGCCTGCATGAACTGGTTGCTGATCAGCTGCATCAGCTCGTAGCCATGGCGGGGTTGCTCGCCGATCAGGGCCAGCACCAGCAGGCGCAGGTCGCCGCGGCTGAGCACCCGCGGCTGGCCGTTGCGGCGCGGCACTTCCGGATGGGTGGAACGGGCTCTGGGAGAAGCGGTGCGGCTCATTTCGATATATCGGTAAACGAGTGTGCAAACGATATATCGATATATCGAAGCCGACAATCATCGATCCGGCCACAAGCGGGTCAGTTTTGGGCCACGGCCGGCCCCGCGCACGGCAAAAGGGGCGCCCCTTGCGAGGCGCCCCGGGCAACACTGTGGAAGGGAGCGAGGCAGGGCCAGACGGCGGACCGAAGCGGGCGAGGCCAACACTCGAGGCCTACCCTGAGGGCAGGGTGGGGGCCAATCCAGAGGCAGGTGCGACACGTTGTCGCCGGTTCAGCGCCGGCACGCGCAGCCGATACAGGTGGGCATGGCGCTGCCCTACAACCGTCATCGGCAGCGGTAACACTGCGTCCTGCACATGGGCGCAGCGGCCCGCAAGCGACAGCCCGCGCAGCCACCAAGGCCCGCCGCAGGGCCTTCAGCGGGCCCGGCAAGCCCCTTGCGGACACTGGCCGGTTGCATCCATACGCCTGCGTAGCCAAGTGACGAAAGCCCTTGGTGCGCTACACTTTGCGGTCTAGAAATCTATACAACAGTCGCGCGCGTGCGTGCGGTTATGGGAGCGCTAATGAACTGGTTGAACGAGGTGCTGAACAACGACCCGAATCCTGTGGAAACCCAGGAGTGGATCGAGTCGTTGAAGGCCGTTATTGATGTCGAGGGCTCCGAGCGCGCGCATCAGCTGCTGGAAGGCATGGTGGAACTGACCCGTCGTTCGGGCGCCTACCTGCCGTTCTCTCCCACCACCGAATACGTCAACACCATCGAACCGCAGTTCGAGGCCAAGAGCCCGGGCAACGCCGAGCTGGAATGGCGCATCCGTTCGATCATCCGCTGGAACGCGATGGCCACCGTGGTCCGCGCCAACCGCAAGCCGGGTGACCTGGGCGGCCACATCGCCTCGTTCGCCTCCGGCGCCACTCTGTACGACGTGGGCTTCAACCACTTCTGGCGCGCCCCGAGCGAAAGCCACCCGGGCGACCTGCTGTTCATCCAGGGCCACAGCGCCCCGGGCATCTACGCGCGTTCCTTCCTGGAAGGCCGCATCAGCGAAGAGCAGCTGGACAAGTTCCGCATGGAAGTGGACGGCGGTGGCCTGTCCTCGTACCCGCACCCGTGGCTGATGCCGGACTACTGGCAGACCCCGACCGTGTCGATGGGCCTGGGCCCGCTGGCCGCCATCTACCAGGCGCAATTCATGCGCTACCTGGAAAACCGTGGCCTGATCGAGAAGTCCGACCGCAAGGTGTGGTGCTTCATCGGCGACGGCGAGAGCGACGAGCCGGAAACCCTGGGTGCCATCGCCCTGGCCGGCCGTGAAGGCCTGGACAACCTGATCTTCGTGGTGAACTGCAACCTGCAGCGCCTGGACGGTCCGGTGCGCGGCAACGGCAAGATCATCCAGGAACTGGAAGGCGTGTTCCGTGGCGGCGGCTGGAACGTGATCAAGCTGCTGTGGGGCGGTTACTGGGATGCCCTGCTGGCCAAGGACACCAACGGCGTCCTGAAGAAGCTGATGATGGAAACCGTCGACGGCGAATACCAGAACTGCAAGGCCTTCGGCGGCGCGTATACCCGCGAGCATTTCTTCGGCAAGTACCCGGAAACCGCTGCGATGGTGGCCGGCCTTTCCGACGACGACATCTGGCGCCTGAACCGTGGTGGCCACGACCCGCACAAGGTGTACGCCGCCTACCACCAGGCCGTGAACACCAAGGGCATGCCGACCGTCATCCTGGCCAAGACCGTGAAGGGTTACGGCATGGGCAGCGCCGGTGAAGCACTGAACCCGACCCACCAGACCAAGAAGCTGGACGACGAAGCGGTGCGCCACTTCCGCGACCGCTTCAACATTCCGGTGACCGACGCGCAGCTGGCCGACGGTCAGGTGCCGTTCTACCACCCGGGCCCGGATTCGCCGGAAGTGCAGTACCTGCAGGAGCGCCGTGCCGCGCTGGGCGGTTACCTGCCGCAGCGCCGCCGCAAGGCCGACAAGACCTTCGTGGCGCCGAAGCTGGACGCCTACGAGCGCCTGCTGAAGAGCAGCGGCGAGCGCAGCTACTCCACCACCATGGCCTTCGTGCAGAGCCTGAACATCACCCTGCGCGACAAGGAACTGGGCCCGCACATCGTGCCGATCGTGGCCGACGAAGCCCGTACCTTCGGTATGGAAGGCCTGTTCCGCCAGATCGGCATCTACGCGCCGTTCGGCCAGAAGTACAAGCCGGTCGACGCCGACCAGCTGATGTTCTACCGCGAAGACCAGAGCGGCCAGGTGCTGCAGCAGGGCATCAGCGAGCCGGGTGCGATCAGCTCGTGGATGGCCGCTGGTACCAGCTACTCGGTCAGCAACGTGCCGATGCTGCCGTTCTACATCTACTACAGCATGTTCGGCTTCCAGCGCGTGGGCGACATCGCCTGGCAGGCCGCCGACATGCGTACCCGCGGCTTCCTGCTGGGTGGCACCGCCGGCCGCACCACGCTGAACGGTGAAGGCCTGCAGCACGAAGATGGCTTCAGCCATCTGGTGGCCGGTGGCATCCCGAACGTGCGCAGTTACGACCCGACTTTCGGCTTCGAAGTGACGGTGATCCTGCAGCACGGCACCAAGCGCATGATGGAAGACCAGGTGGACGAGTATTACTACGTCACCCTGATGAACGAGAACTACACCCACCCGGAAATGCCGGAAGGCGCGGCCGAAGGCATCGTCAAGGGCATGTACCTGCTGACCGACGCCGGCAAGCCGAAGAAGGGCGAGCTGCGCGTGCAGCTGCTTGGCTCGGGCACCATCCTGCGCGAAGCCATTGCCGCGGCCGAGCTGCTGGACAAGGACTTCGGCGTGACCGCCGATATCTGGAGTTGCCCGAGCTTCAACGAACTGCGTCGCGATGGTTTCGACGTGGAACGTGCCAACCGCCTGCATCCGGAAGGTGAGCAGCGCAAGGCCTACGTGACCGAGCTGCTGGAAGGCCGCCAGGGCCCGGCGATTGCCGCCACCGACTACGTGCGTGCGTATGCGGACCAGATCCGTGCGTTCGTGCCGATGTCGTACACGGTGCTGGGTACGGATGGCTTCGGTCGTTCGGATACGCGTGCGAACCTGCGTCGGTTCTTTGAGGTTGACCGCTACTACATCGCGCATGCTGCGATTGCGGCGCTGGCGAAGGAAGGGAAGATGACCGCGAAGGATGTGGCCCGGGCGATCAAGCAGTACAAGATTGATCCGGAGAAGGCTAATCCTGTTGGGGTTTGATTTCGTCAATTAATTGACGAAAGAGGGGCGGCCATTGGCCGCCCTTTTTTCTAGAAACCAGCCCCCGTGTTCGAAGGCGGCAATCAATTCCTCGAAATTCTAGACGACGCGCCGTGACGCATTTAACCTGTCTAGCTAACGTATAGATCAGGGGGGCGTGGTGGTTCGAGAAATATCTAGCGTGTCAGATCTTCTGAAGGCACTGGCTGCTGATGTGGATGGATACGGAGGGAGTGTTTGGTTTCGGGGGCAAGCCGCATTTGATTGGACCCTTACACCGGGCTACTACAGGCTGAACGCTCCACCGCCGGAAACAACGCTTCTGAAGAGGTTTCGGCAGTCAGCCGCGATGCTTCTTTCGAAGGATCCAGCTGCAAGCTTCGACTGGCAATTTCTAATGCAGCACTATGGAATTCCCACTCGATTGCTTGACTGGACGGAGAGTCCGCTAATCGCTTTGTACTTTGTGGTTTCTGAAATGCAAGAAGGTCTTGACGGCGCATTGTGGGTTCTCAAGCCGTCGGAGCTAAATAAGATCGCGAAGATTAACGACGCTGAAGAAGAGTTCTTCATCCCATCATTTGAGGATGGGGAGCTCATCAACTATACCGTTGACTCATTAAGTAGCGGTCCAAGGCGAACTCAACTATCACCCATCGCGGCAATAGCCACCAGAAACAATGCAAGAATTCAGGCGCAGCTTGGCGTATTCACTATCCACCATTTAGATCAGACTCCGCTTGAGAAGTTGGGCGATGGCAATCATTTCTTTAAGTATCGGGTAATGGGAAATTCCGTTGCCGCACTGAAGAAAGAAATTTCATTGCTTGGATTCAATAAGTTCTCCATATTTCCAGAGCTTGCGAGTATTGGCGATAATATTAGGGGGTCTATTAAGTGAGCTATATCGAAACGTATCCGATGCAGCACGCAACAATAATGCGCATTTATTCGGAGAGGGCGGATATAAATAATAGTCCTGACTACCAGCGTGGTGGAGGAGTTTGGACGCCTGAGAAGAAGAGGCTTCTAATTGATTCAATACTGAACGGGTACGACATACCAAAGATATATTTGCACAAGCTTACCCGCGAGCAACGAGAGATTGCTGGGTACACGTACGCGATTATTGATGGCAAGCAGCGCCTTGAGACCATCTGGCAGTTTATGGATGGGCAATGGACGCTGTCAGATGAGTTTGATTATCAGGATGACCCGTCTGTAAACCTATCTGGGTTGAGCTACAGTGACCTTGCTCACAGCAATCCGAAAATACGAATTCGTTTCGATAGCTTTGTCTTGCCGATAACCTGCGTAGAAACGGACGATCTGGAGCTAATCGAGGACATGTTCTCCAGGCTAAATGAAGCTGTTCCTCTGAATGCGGCGGAGAAGCGCAATGCGATTGGCGGTGATATGGTCGCTGCGATTCGCTCTGTTGGAAGCCATGAATTCTTCAAGCGATTCGTTTCCTTTGGAGATAAACGCTTCCAGCATCGTGAGTCGGCAGCTAGGCTGCTACTTATTGAGCAGGGGTTGCTAACTCAGGGGAAAATTGCCGATACCAAGAAAGAATACATCGATGCGATGGCCAGGAATTACAAGCAAGGCCACCAGCTCGCAGTTGCAGATATGAAGGTGTCTGTTGAGAGCGGACTATTAGAAATGTGTCGCGTATTCTCGGACAAGGATGAACTCCTTAGATCGCAAGGCAACGTTGTGCTGTATTATTTGGTATTTAAAAGTGCGATGGCTGCTAATAGGAACATCTCGAGGAGAGAGTTTCTTGATTTCAGGCAAAAAGTGCGAGGTAATCGAGATTTGGCGGAGCACAATTTTGAACAGGCGGATTATGAGTTGCTTGAATATGATCGCTTGTCTCAACAAGGCACCAATGACGCTTCGAACATCCGCGCTCGGCTGGCGACTTTTTGCTCTTATTTGAATATACAGCCTGTTAAAATTTAATTTCGACTGGTAGAGGTATTGCCGCTTTCTGAATAGTCGTCACTGTTAACTGGCGACGACTGTTCAATTGCTAGTTAAGTAGTATTAGATAAAATCAGTTTGTTTGCCTTCGTCGGTCGCTCTGCTCGTTAGGCTTTAGCGTGGTTCGTGCAGCCAGTTGGCAGATGATGTGAAGGAATTTTATTATTTCACTGCATCAATAGGATCTGTCTTGATTGAATAATCCTGTAGCTCTATAGGCCGGCTCAACGAGGTGCGTGTAAATTGAGGGCGATGTTTCCAGAATCTAATGTGCTTGCATCAATTAGGAGGGTTTGTTTCCAGGGTATGAGCGTCACCCTTTTCCGAGAAAGCAGTACACTCTATTTTGGGGGGGGGCTTAACTTGATCACTTTCCACAATCAGCGGCATAGTCATCAGACGCGGACGCTGATGACCTCACGGGCGGGCTGCGCCCTTGCATTAACCTCTTACCCCGAGCATAAGTAGTGGTGCATTGCTGCGGGGCTTAGCACGAAGAATGGTAAGTCAAGATGCATGCTACTGAGCGTGAGAAGGAGCGTGCAGTTGAGTAAGGCCTCTAACAGGCGCGGCTAGACAAACTTGAATCGGCGTGTCATCACAGCCTCGATCTTGTCTATGTCATCATCTTGCTCTGAGAACTCAACGATCCAAATTTCAGAACTCTTCTTGTCCATCCAAAGACAAAGGCTGCGTACCTTTGTGCCTGTCAATGGCGGCGATATGACGCCGTAACGCTTGAGGCAAGCTGTGCCATAGGTATTCAAGTTTAGAGCTTGCGACCATGACAACTTGTCCTGCCCCCCCTTTCCTGAAATTGGAACAATCACTCCTACCTGTCCATCGAGGCCAGCCTGAACCTCATCCACCTCTACTTGGCCGTAGTGCACGCTTGTTCGGTGATGTCCCTGGACAGGGTTGGCTTGGAAGCCAAGAAGCTGATTGAATATGCCGGCGTATCTTACTCTGGCGAATACCGCTTGTTCGTCATTTCCCATTAGTTTTGAGTTAAAAACGGGGGTCTGATCAACGACGTACTCAAGGCGAGGAATTTTTTTACATATTGAGCTAAGGTCAATAATGTTCTTCCGCTTTGTTCTTCTGAAGTAGTACTGGCCCTTTTTGTGCGAAAGCCAAGTAATTGGGAACGCCTGTGTCATCTCCGCTGGGAAATCACGTCGAGCGTCGTAGGTATACTTGATATCTGCGACGTTCTTTATTATTTTTGGTATTCTCCCCGCCGCAACGGATTCACGGACAGCCGTTCTGACATCATCCAATGAAAAGTCTATCTGTGAGGGGATGGTGCTCTTAGAGTAATTTTTGGTCAGTTTCCGATAGAGTGTAACAATCACCCAGTCGTAGTCCGAGTATGCTTCCTCTTCACTCTTGCTGCCTTTGGGGAGTGCCATCTGCGACGTTTCAAGTGGTGATTTCGTCAGTTTCCCACAAACGCTCACTAGGCTCCAAGGGAAACGGAGGTATGGATGTCTCCCCGGGGCTGATCGTACTAAGATGCGGCTTGCTGCTATGGATCCGAAAGGATGTAAATACTTCAGCTTCAAAGGAGAGTGAATGCTACGGATGATCTAGTCCGAGGCGTTCAATCAGATGATCGGGTGCTATCTCATGGTATTGGATTGACTTGCGCAAATTGGTGTCCCCAGGTCCGCACTTAGCTCTCGCATGTATGCGGCGGGATCCAATGGCTGGGTGATTTGTCTAAACCCGAGCGGCAGGGTGCAAAGGGTGGCGATGGAAGCAAGTTCTTACGCCCGCCGCGGCTCAGTGGGCGCCACATGGAAAGACCTGGATCGTAATTGCGCTAGTGTGTATCTAGCAAAGTCCTGAACACCAATGCCACCACCACGCGGCCCGAAGGGGGCTGGGCTGTTCTTAGCGAACGTTGCTTAACTGTATCCACGTCAGGCTATTCGCTGGGCAACTGCTGAGGTTCTGGCGAGGAGCTAGTGCCACCAGCGTCTCCGATAGCAGCCTGGAGGTTAAAGCCAGCAGTTGGCCTACCGGAGAACTTCACCGACGTAAGCCAGTTCATAAATAATACCGACACTCGTTCCTGGTGAGGCGCCGCGCTATCTGGAGCATGATCTTAGGAGCTTATGCGACACCGCTGATTCAGTGTGATCTATCAGGGCACTAAAGATGCAGCGAGTGAAGTGGCGAATCAATGCACGCTTGGAGGTGGAGCGGCCGAATTTACTCGGCTGCAGCGATTATTCTCTACAGCTCCGTCCGTTGGGATGGTCATGATAATGATTCGCTGCCAGTTGCATATCAACGGCGCTGCTCGCTGCGCGGTTTCTGAGCATCCATAACTTCTGGTGGGTCAGCACTACTTCTACACCACAATAGGCAGCTGATTGGGATTGGCAGAGATCTGCTTCGTCTTCTTCGCCCCGCTCTTCCTGTCCCGCTGACCAATCGGACTAACAATTCCCCAATAGGCTGCCGCTTGAGCAAGGTTCATGCTCAGCAGCTCTCTGGCGCCAAGGTTCAGCACCTTCCTCGGCCTACTGGGGCGCAGCCCGGCAGCCTTCATGATCTCGCCTGCCACGGCTCGCGCCAATGGCGGCGGAACCGAGTTGCCAATCTGGCGAGCGCCATGCCACTTGGTTTCATGGAAGCGGAACCAGTCCGGGAACCCGTGGAGGCGCGCCATTTCGCGCACGGTCACGCACCGGTTCCATTTGTAGTGGATCGGTCGGGGGCTGGTGAACGCGCCACGTGCAGAATCCGTTCCCGCCCGCAGCGTGTTGCTGACGCCCTTCGGAGGGAGCTTGAGGAAGCGGGAGATGGGCTCAACCTGGCCTGCAACCGTCTCCGCAAAGCGCTCGCGCGACACATCGCTGTGGTTTGAGCGCATGCTGGACGTCATGACGGCCGAATCCCAGTCGCGTCGGTATCCGAATGCCCAGCCATCCGACTCATCGCATCGCATCCGCGAAGCGTACGCACTGGGCTTGCCCGTCTTCCTGATCCGGACTTCATCAGTGACATTCAGCTCCTGGAAGCGCTCGGCGTCTGGAAGATCGTCCAGCGCATCCTTACAGGTGGGGCCGAAGGGAAGGGAGGAACCCTTGGTGCCCGGCTTCGCCGTAAGAGCAGCGGGATAGCTCGGCACCTTCAGGCCGCGCTTGGCTCCCATTAGGAACAGGCGCTGCCGGTCCTGCGGAACGCCATAGGAATAGGCGTTCAGTACCTTCCACTCAGTGACCACCTGGTAGCCGGCAGCATCGAACTCCTCGATCAGTTCTTCCAGGAAGCGCCGATGCTTGCCGAGCGTCAGTCCCTTCACGTTTTCGAAGACGAAGTAGTCCGAATCCAGCTCACGAACGATGCGGACGAAGTCCTTCACCAGTGAGTTGCGCGGATCGTCCAGCGCACGCTGGCCCATCAGGGAGAATCCTTGGCAGGGGGCGCCGCCAAAGACGACGTCAATCTTGCTGTCTCCCACCTTCGCGGCCGCGCGAATCTGCTCACCCGTCAGGTCCGTCACTGACCGCGGGATCACCGCGCAGTTCGGGAAGTTGAACGCGTGAACGGCGGCATGCACAGGGTCGATCTCCACTGCGGCCACTACATCGAAGCCGGCCTGCTCGAAGCCGAGGCTGAGGCCGCCGGCGCCGGCGAAAAGATCTATTCCGATGGGTCTGGTCATGGTGCCAATTATAGGGCTGGCACGGCCCGATGTCGATCGGAGAAGTACCAGCCTCTGGGTAGGTATGGTGGGGTCGGGGATGCTAGACGCGCACGGTCTCATAGCGTGAGAGCGGCAAGATGAACAGTTGACCGCCGGGTCAAAGCTTGGGCTAGAGTAGCCTGGATGGTCAGAGCGGCGGCACCTGCCGGCCTGGCGCCGCCACATCAGCTTCAGGCTGATCGGATCTACAAAGGAAGAGACTGTGACCCCACCCAGGAAAGCCGAAAAGCCAAATCTCTACGCTGAGCTCATCGAGGTAACCTTCTTCAAGGGGTACCAGGCGGGTGCCACACGGGTGCCTTTCGAGCGGGAAGACCTTGACAAGGCGGCTACCGAGCGAGGGGTGCGCCTCCCGAAGAACCTTGGCGACACCATCTACTCGTTCAAGTACAGAAACAGCCTGCCCGATTCCATCCTGCAGACGGCGCCCGTTGGGCTGCAGTGGGCAATCTACAGCGTCGGTCGCGCCAAGTACGAGTTCCGCCTGGAGCGCCCGCTCTCTATTGAGCCAAGGGCGAATCAGCTTGTCGTAAAGATCCCTGACGCGACACCGGAGATTATTCAGGCGCATGCGCTTGGCGACGAACAGGCCCTGCTTGCGAAAGTTCGCTACAACCGGTTGGTGGATGTTTTCCTTGGAATCACAGCGTCATCGCTTCAGAATCACCTGCGTACGACGGTAAAGAATATCGGCCAGATTGAAATTGATGAGCTTTATGTGGGACTGGATCGTCATGGTTGCCAGTATGTAATCCCGGTTCAAGCAAAGGGTGGCAAAGATAAGCATGGGAGGCAGCAGACAGAGCAGGATATCGCGTGCTGCCGTGAGAAGTTCCCTGGTCTTGTCTGTAGGCCTGTCTCTGCACAGTTCATCAATGCAAACAAGATTGCGATGTTTGAGCTTGCCATGCAGGATGAGGAAATCAAGGTGGTATCCGAGGAGCACTATGAGCTGGTTTCCTCGGCGAGTATCACGGCAGATGATTTGGCGCTCTACGCGGGCAGGCGAAAGATCTGAACAGTGGATGGTTTGGCCGGTGTTCTCCCTTTACTTTGTGCTGCCAGCTACCACATACAATACGGTCGGATCCCAATTCGATGGTGGCTGACCTCGACATCCGGCGTCCCTGGGGTTGAATATCGGTCGCCGCAGCAGAGTGCTGCCCTGGGCCTAGTCATTGTGTAGCGCCATCGCCACCTGGCGCGTTGACGAGCAATGTTGCCCCACAATCAAGCGGGCCGGATCGGTCCGCTTGCGAAGTCCCAGGCAAGTCGGTGGCCTTGTAGAGCCTTGGCACCAGTCTTTTGGCTTCGATCCCACTGATCGGCTACTTCGGCACAATCCGCCCACTCCGATGCGACGTCATCGGAACATCGCAGGGGGCATCAATCTCCCCACCCGCATACAGCACAATCACAAGCTGCTCCAACGAGTTATCCACCAGGAGGGTAGGCTCGCCACGACAGCTAAGTTCAAAGTAGCTATTCTCAAAGCGTCCGGCACCCGGCGCTGCATCTTCAGCGACTAGGCGCAATGCTTCCTCGCGCATTGCTGCGAACTCAGCGGCAGAGACCTTGGTGTAGGTCTTTAGCTCCAACTCCCCTTTGGGCAGATAGAGGTTGGCGAGCGCAGCACCCATAAGCGCTGCCACGTACACATTGGCGTACCTCAGAGACTTCATTGGAAGCCCTGTAGATCGGAGGCGAACGCAGAATGGACTGCCACGACAGCCGACAGGCTAGTGCCTAGGCTTCAAGCCTTCGGCTCTACTCCCGCACGTGCAGCCGCTCAGCCACCTGCGCCGTCAACGCCACACACGCCATCTTCAACCCTTCCATCACCCGATCCCCCAGGTACTCCTCGGGCGCGCCATTCTGCCGAGTCCGCTCCGCAGCCAGCATCAGCTCCGCCACCACGCGCAGCCCGGCCAGTGCGCAATCCGCATCCGCCAGCTGAAGACACCGCCCAGGCAGTTGATGCCGCTCGGGCCAAGGCTGGCCGTCCGCAGCCGCACCGGTTCCGATGCGATGCAGCGTGGCGACGAAGGCGTTGGGATCGACGGACGGTTCGCGCTCGGGTTCGGCGTTGTCCGGATCGTACTGCGCGTGCAGGGAACGGAAGTCCGATGTGTTCATGGCAATGCTCCGTACAGGACAGATAGCAACGCCACCGATAGAGGCGGCGGACGGTGCGTGGTTCGAAAGCCGGACAGTAACCAAGCCGGTGGGTCCGAAGACCCCCACGCACCGCCCGCCATGGAACGCGAACGGATTGCCAGCCGGCGCCACACAAAAGGTGACGCCGGCTGACAAGCGCAAAACACAAGGTTACTGAGCGGGCTTTCGAACCCCGCGCCACCCTTTTCCGGTGGCACGCCAAGGTGTACTCGCATGGTTGCGAGATGCCAAGAAACCGTAGGCCGCAGAGGCCGCAAATGCTGACGCTTACGGCATTGTTGCATGGCGCGCGCGTGACAGAACCCTTGCGGTGCAGTGGTTTCGGCCGGTGTTAAGTTACCGCCCGAATGCGCATCAAAATGTACGGTTTGCAGCCGCTCGGGATCCCAAAAGCGACACATAGTCCATCGGGCTGATACGCGCAGCGTGCCGATTGCGACACGGCTTAACTTTGCAGCGCCACGCCCGGCCGTGGCCACAGCGCGTCGTCGCGCTCCAGGTCGTAGTCGCTGCCGAACGCCAGCGCCGCATCACGCGGCGGTAGGTCTGCGTAGCAGCCCAGCAGGTACTCATCCATGCCGGCATCGCTATGGTCGATGGCGAACAGGTGGAGCAGCTCCTTGTCGAAGGCTTCCAGCCATGCGGGTTCGATCTTGGTCACGGTCATCCTCCCGAAGCAGGGGAGGATGACCTGGGAAGGTCTCAGGGACTGAGATCCCTGGCGCAGAGGGAGGCCGCCTCAACCTGGGGCGCTCAGCCCATGCGCATGGCGTGGCTCTGCTGTTCCTGCGTACGTGCATCCAGCGCCTGCTGCTCATTCTGGCGGGCGAGCTCGCGCTGATCGCCCACCACAGCCAGTTGCTGCAGCGACTCAGCCACCGGCGTTTGTGCAGCCACGGCAGTGGGCATCCCTGCACGCAGGTGGGCGGGGTCAGATAGGTCGCCTTGCACAACAAAGATGGTGTGACCCGCCGGCTGATTGGCCGTGGCGTTGCTCAGCACCACATGGTCCACCTGTTCCAGACCCTGCTCGCGTGCCCTCACTGTCAGGCTGGCGGCGAGGTTCTCACTGGTCGCGTCGAAGAGGCGGCCGTGCTTCTCGTCCAGTGCAGCGACGCCCTGGCGAATCTGCTGATGGAGGGCATATTCCGGGCTGCCTGGCTCTATCGCCGCGATTCGGCGTCCTTCCGTAAAGAGAGGCTCGGGCTCCTGCGTAGACACCACGCGCGGGCTCTTGGCGATCTCTCTGTAGGGATCTTCAGGATGAAACTGCTTCGCCTTGACCTCGCGCTCCAGGCGAACCTCGCGGGTCTCGTTCAACGCGGAAATCTCGGCGGGATCGGTCTCTTTGGTTGTTCTATCCAGCGGGGGAGCGCCCACTGTGCGGTTCCAGCTGCCGTCCTTGGGGTCGTAGCTGTGATAGTCGAACTTGGTACCAATCACGTTCGGATCGACGGCGTCGCGCTGCAGGAGCGCTGCGCCCTCGAACTTGCTCAGCTCAACGAAGTAGAAATGTCCAGCGGGTTGCGGCATGTCCAAGTGCACGCTGACTGCTGTCTTGCCGGCACGGAATGCGCCGGCAGCGCTGTTGTCTAGCATGTTCTGCCAGACCTTTTCGGCTGCCTGCTCGCCGCGTCTGTGCTCCGTGGACACCAGCAGCAAGCGTGGCGTCCAGCAGTTCACATTGAGGTCGTTCTTTTCGAACGAAACATCGTGGGATTTGAGCGTGCTCGTGTAGGGCAGGTTGAGTGCCAGATCGGGCCTGCCGGCCTCCATCCAACTTCTGCGCTCCGCCAGGTCGTTCCTGATCAGATCCTGGCCGAAGGTTTCTTGCCTGCGCTCGGTGAACGCGACGTTCTTCTCGTTGCCGAACAGCGTGGCCTGCTGCTCGGCAACGGCGGTTGCAAAGCTGTTGGCCACCCGGCCGGGGAGGCTGTCGTTGCGCACAACACCCAACGCCAGCAGCCCATAGCCATCATTATCGGGAAGCTGCGCGAGATAGTTCCAATACAGCTCGCGATTTCCCTCCTTCGCGTAGGAGGACAGGACACGAATGTCCTTATCGGTAAGTCCGCTCATGATTCATCCTTGAGATGCGGTTTACGGCTGAACGCGATAGCGGCTCAGAAGATCACGCACGCTGGTTTCCAGGCGCTGCCAGTCGCTCAGCATGACGCGTGCATAGTTCATCTCGATGGCGATGCTGTCGCCCACGTCCACGATGGAATGGCGGCACATTGCGATCTGGCCTTCGCCGGCGCGTTCAAGTGTCTTTCCCTGAACTACAAGTCCGTCAGGAATGCGGTCTGCCGGGTCGCAGCTGATGAACGTTGTCAGTTGCCCCTCCGCCGAGCGGGCCACATACCAGTCTGGCTCCATCCCCGGGTTGTGCACGTAAGGCCTGCCCAGTGCAGCCTCCGAGTCCTTTGCATAGGCTGCCATCAACGATGGGTCAATCGCATACGGCGTCAGACCCCAGCGCTCGGGTTGTGCAACGCGTAGCGCAAGATTCTCTACCGGGTCTCTTCGCTCCAGCGACCCCGGCGCGCTGGTGGCCTCACTGCTGGACCGACGTGCCAGATAGTTCTGGATGGGAACGCGATCGATGTACCTAAGCTCGACCAGTACCTGCCGCCGGCTGTCCTGCGTGCTGCGCACCGGGCGATCACCAGGAGGCGCTGCATCGAAATCAGGCCAGAACAAAGTGAGCATGACGCCCCCATCGGCCAAGGGGCCCGTCTGGTTGTAGTAGAGGTTGGCCGGGAACATGAAGCGGTGCGAGCCAAGCCGAGCTTCCACCGGCTGCATTGTGTAGGTCTGTCCGCCCACCGTACGTGGGCTGGTTGCGGTTTCGGACATGGGGGTTCCGTTCGGATCCTTTTCCGTGGATGGGGCCTTCGCGCAGGCGGTGGTGCTCAGCACGGCCACCAGGGCGAAGGAGGCAAGCCGGCAAGCCGGTGCTCTGCTCATGGGCGATTCCCTTGCATGATCGAAACGACTATAGAACGGTGGGATGGCAAGCTCCAGTCGCAGCCGGGACCGCGGCCACCGCGGGGTCATTACTGCATGCTGGCTCACATATTCAGCAAGTCGCGATCGGCGTCCTCTCTTCTTCCACCTGCCCCCCATCCCACCTATGCCATCATCCGCCTAGGACCGCAGTACCCATCAAGGCTGAACAGGCATGGAGCAGGCAACACGCTACACCGCAACGCTGTACCTGGCCGCGCCCGGCACTCCACTGAAGAGTGGAGGTATCTCGCCGCGCGGCCATATGTACCTGCAGGTAGCCGCGGGCGACGAGGCCCACAGCTACGGCTTCGCACCACCGCGCCACGCGCCGGGCGAAGCCGCCACCGGCGCGCAGTACGCGCAGGTGCGCCACGATGATGCCGACGAACATCTGGACCCGTACTACAGCCGCACCGTGGAAATCACCGAGGAGCACTACGGCTGCCTGCGTGATTTCGCCGAGGAGCCGGCCGAGTTCGAATTCGATGTGGATCGCCCGGCCACCATCAACCGCTGCAGCGATTTCGTCTGGGCAGCGCTGCACTACGCGGGCCTGCATCCGCTGCCGGCGCCGCTGGACGGCGGCAGCAACCTGGGCGAGTTCGCGGTGTTGTTCAACCTGCCGGAAATCCAGTGCATTGCCGCGCCGTTCCCGGGCAGCGATCTGAATGCCGAAACCCACCATGCGATGCCCGAGCGCGAGGCCGAGCATCATCGCCAGGGCGACCGCGCGATCGATGAACCGCCGCCGACGCCGATTGAAGTGGCCGGCACGCTGCTGGACCCCTCGCATCCGGACCATCGCCTGTTCTCGCAGCTGATCCAGAAAGTGGCCGAACTGGATGCCGCGCATGGCCGCCCGTTCGATGCGGCCAGCCAGCGCATCAGCGCCAGCCTGCTGGTGCTGGCCAAGCAGAACAATCTCTCGCGCGTGGACCACGTGCTGCTCAGCCAGCCGACCAAGAGCAGCCATGCGGCGGAGAGCATCTTCATCGTGCAGGGCGACCGCAATGACCCAGGGCACCGCCGCGCCAGCATCGCCACCGAGGTGGCGGCCAAGACCGATGTGGCCGATTCGCTGCGGTTGAAGGAGCAGTAACCCGCGCGTCTGCCATACGCGCGCCGGCGCACGCCACGCCCCCCACCTGCTACCATTCCCCCGCAACCCCAGCCAGCCCACCCCGCGCAGACAGATGCGGGGCGGGCCGTCGCAGTACGGCCCAGCGAGCCAGGACACCTTCCCGTGCCCATTCAAGGACGCTCGCATGTTCCGTAATCCTCTCTTCCGCTCGGCCGCCCTGGCCGTTGCCGTTTCGCTCAGCCTCGGCGTGCCCTCCGCATTCGCCGACAACTCACCCGCTGCCAGTGCTACCGCCGCCGTGCAGCGCCAGGCCGTGGCCAAGGGCCTGTACGAGCTGGCCTACAGCCCGAAGCAGAACGCCGTGTTCGTGGCCTCCTCCGGCGGCTTCGGCGATGACGCCGGCCCGGCACAGGTGCTGCGCCTGAATCCGACCACGCTGGCCGTGGAAACCCGCATCCCGCTGGAGCGCAAGGCGTTTGGTGTGGTGCTGGATGACGCCCACAACCGCCTGTACGTGGGCAACACCGTGGACCTGTCGGTGACCGTGGTCGACACCGCGCAGAACAAGGCCGTCGGCACCATCCAGCTGATGGAGAAGAAGACCGGCAAGGACGGCAAGGCCGCCTACACCCACGACCTGCGCGAGCTGGTGGTCGACAGCGCGGCCAACCGCCTGTACGTGACCGGCCACAGCAGCCAGCCGGACGTGAGCAGCGTGCTGTTCGTGATCGATACGAACACGCTGAAGGTGATCAACACCATCGACGGCCTGGGCAATGCCAAGGCGCCGGGCCTGGCGCTGGATGCCGCCAACAAGCGCGTTTACACCAGCAACCTGCTGGCCGACCTGGTGGTGGTGGGCACGGATTCGAACAAGGTGGTGGCGCAGCACAAGATCGCCGCCGAGCAGCCGATGAACATCGCGCTGGACCCGGCCGGCAAGCGCCTGTTCGTGACCGACCAGGGCTCGGAATTCCTGCGTGGCTACCAGGCCAAGAGCAGCGGCCTGGTCAGCAAGCATCCGGGCCAGCGCGTGCTGGTGCTCGACCGCAGCACCGGCAAGGAACTGGCCAGCATCCCGACCGATGCCGGCCCGCTGGGCATCCTGCTGGACGCACCGCGCAAGCGCCTGTACGTGACCAACCGCGAGGCCGGTACGGTGACGGCGTACAACAGTGACAGCTACCAGAAGGTGGCCACCTACACGGTGCCGACCCACCCGAACAGCCTGGCGCTGGATGCGAAGAACAACGTGTTGTTCGTGAGCATCAAGAACGGCGAGAAGGATGACAAGGGCGCTGACGAGAGCGTGGCGCGGATTCAGTTGTAAGGAGTCGAACGAGTGGCCACTGTGGACTTGATCCACAGTGGTCAACAAATGGATGAACCTGCAGAATGCTGGCCGCTCCTACTGGGTCAGGAAAACATGGAAATTCTTGCGCGCACTGTTGATCGCCTCAGAGCGCTGAATATGGAGAAAAAATTCTACCTGCTCGGAGCATCACTGCTGGCGGTGTGGATTTTCGAGGTGGTAAGAACCGGGAATCAGTACAGCTTCCAGGCTGCTCTTGTCCTAGGCTATACATTGATGGCGCTGGGGTTGATGACCTGGCTTATCCCAGTCCTTCAGGGGGCATGGAGGTATGGCTATGTGCGCAGGCTGATGCTGATGCTGCACTTGGGGGTTATTCTTGTGGCGGCCATGATCGCGCGAAACATCATGACTAGCGCAACCGGTCTCCCGGGGCAGGATTTCGTCATGGCTACCGGAGCGCTAGCGCTTCCGCTTTACATATTTGTTTGGCTGACGCTGGCAATGTTGCTTGTAGGCTTGGCGACCGTTGTCTGGCAAATCACGTTGGGATTGGTGGCGCTCGGAGTGCCACTTCTGGCGATGCTGATCCCTTCTGTCGGCCGGCGTGTAAAGAGTAGATTGGAAGGGAAGAAGAACATCGCACTGGCACGGCTTCTGGGCGTAGTTGGATTGTTCGGCGGGCTTCTTGTCTCAAGTCAACAGTTGAGGGATTTTCAACCCGAGCTTGAGCGGGTAGGGCTTTGGATTGCGTACTATGGCGATTATCAAGCAGCCGACAAGTATCCGGGCTTGCCCGCCGACGATCGCACGCTGATGCACGCCAACGGTGTTTACTCTGTGGCGAGACGTCAGCCGGGCGGCGTTATCTCTATTGAGGTCCATTACTGGAAAATGCCGTAAATCGTGAAGATAGCTTCAGAGAAGCATCACCCCAACCGGTGCGCAGGATTCTGCATCTCCTGCGCTTGGGTTTCGACCTGCGGCTGCACACCCACCCCCAACTTCTGCATCGACTGCTCCACCGGCGTCTGCGCTGCCACAGCCGTCGGGATCATCGCGCGCAGGTGCGCCGGATTGGCCGGGTCGCCCTGCACGACGAAGACGTTATGCCCGGCCGGATGATTGGCCGTGGCGTTGCTGACCAGCACATGGTCGACCTGCTGCAGGCCCTGCTCGCGGGCGAGCACAGTCAGGCTGGCGGTCAGTCGCTCGCTGGTCTGGTCGAACGGGCGGCCATGCTGCGCGTCCAGTGCGGCCACGCCCTGGCGGACCTGCTGATTGAGGCCATAGTCGGGGTGGTTGGGGGTGATCTCTGCCATGGCCATCGAACGGTAGCGGTGGGTCGTGGGTGAACCCCCCAAGTATAGATCCGGCCCGCGAAGTCAGTCTGCCGGCCGATGGTCATAGCTGATCACCCGCTCGGCCAACCAGCGCCCGTCCACGCGACGCCAGACCTGGATGAAGCGGGCCTGGCCCACCCAGCGCTCCACGCCGTCCTTGCCGCGTTCATGGAAGCGGTGGTCGCCGATTTCCAGCGCCCGCTCGTCGTGTAGCGGGAACACCTGCAGCGAAGGCTCCGCCCGCTCGCGGCGCAGGCTCCAGCCGCCCTTGCGCGCATTGCTGCACATGTTGGCCACGCTGCGGCGGAAGTCTTCGCGGCTGCTGGCCGACTTGCCATCCTTGTCATGGAAGAACTCCATGTCCTGGGTGGTCATCGCGGCGGCCTTGTCGGCATCGCAGGCTTCGAAGGCGGCGGCGAACAGCTGGGTGTCGGCCTGGCGGATCTGCTCGCGCAGGTCATCGGAGGGCGCGGGTGCGGCGGCGAGGCCGGCGGCCAGCAGGGGCAGGGTGAGCAGCAGCATGGCGAGTTTCCAGGGAGGGTTCACGCAGGCTCGCATGGCGTTTGGGGCGCTGCAGCCGGCGTCCGACGAAACGGCCCTTCCACGGAGTGAATGCCCGCATTGACGGCCCGGCTCCAGCGGCGTCGCCTGTGCAGGGGATGTCATGGCGGCCGGCGATTCCATCACGGTCGCGATAGGGGCCGGCCCGTAGCCTGAAATCCTCCCCTTCCACAGGAGTTTCCATGCCTGCTTCCCGCGTCCGCCTGCACGTTGAAGACACTGGTGGCGACGGCCGCCCGGTCATTCTGATTCACGGTTGGCCGCTTTCCGCCGACGCATGGAAGACGCAGGTGTCGATCCTCCGCGACGCCCAACACCGGGTGATCAGCTACGACCGGCGCGGCTTCGGCCGTTCCGACAAGCCCGCCGAGGGTTACGACTACGACACGCTGGCGGCGGATCTGGCCGGGGTGATCGAGGAACATGACCTGCGCGGCGTGACCCTGGTCGGTTTCTCGATGGGCGGCGGTGAGGTTGCGCGGTATGTGGCCAATCACGGGCAGGAGCGCCTGCACAGCGTGGTGTTTGCAGCAGCGGTGCCGCCGTATCTGCTGCGCGGCGAGGACAATCCGGAAGGTCCGCTCACACAGGACAAGGCCGACGAAATGCGTAGCGGTCTGGAGAAGGATCGCGAGGCGTTCTTCGATGGCTTCACCCGCGATTTCTTCAGTGCCGATGGCAAGCTGATGGTCACCGAGGATGAGCGCCAAGCCGCAATCGCGCTTTGCCATCAATCCGACCAGACGGCGGCGCTGGGTTGCATGAAGGCGTTTGCCACTACCGACTTCCGCGACGATCTGAAGAAGATCACGGTGCCAACCCTGATCCTGCACGGTGACAGCGACGCCATCGTGCCGTTTGAAGGCTCGGGCCAGCGCACGCACCAGGCCATTCCGGGCAGCGAAGTGGTGATCCTGGAAGGCGCACCACATGGGTGCAATACCAGCCATGCGGACCACTTCAATCTGGCGCTGCTGAACTTCCTGAAGCGGTAAGCTGCGGCCATGCGCCAGACCAAGACACCCCCGTGGAAGAAGCCCAATCCCAAGGGCCAGACCTCGCAGCCGCTGTCGCCTGCACAGAAAGAGGCGGCGCGGCAGCGGGCGGAAGAGAATGGCCGGCGTTATCCGAATCTGGTGGACAACATGTGGGCCGCGAAGCTGCCGCGCGGGTCCTGATCTGTAGAGTCGAGCCGTGCTCGACCTCGCACGGTGCCCATCCACGCATGGCGTGGATCTACTGCAACAGCGGCCTGGCCTGGCCCGGCATCTACATGCCGTCCAGCGGCGTCCAGCCGGGTTCCAGCCATGGCGAGATCTCGCTCTGGCGGACGGTGATTGCCTCCGTCGGCAGCCCCGCCAAGCGCGCAAGTTCTGCACGCAGCAGCTCGGAATCCACCGGCCCGGCCGTAGCCACCTGCAGCCGATCACTCTGATGCCTCACCTGTACCGGTAGCGTGGCGTGCGCGTCATGCTGGCCGCCGGTGCGCCCGATCGGGTAGCGCATTGTTACCGGCCGTGACAGCTGCGCCAGTGCGGGCTGCCACGCCTGCAGCACGAAGGGCTGCCCGGCAGCGGGAACATGTACTTCAGCAATCGTGGCCGGGTAGCCCGTAAGGCTCTCGACCAGCACCTGGAAGCGCGCGCCATCCGGCATGACCAGCACGGCGGCAATCAACGCAGAGAACGAAACGAACACCGCCGCGAGGTTCCAGCTGCGCGGCGCGGTGGCCGGACGCGTTGCGGTGCGCAGGCCCGGTCTGCGCCGCAGCTTGCGCGCGTAGATGCGCCGGTCCTTCCTGCGCGGGCTGCTGCTGTGCTCGGGCAGGTTCAAGGGCACCCGTGGAAGGCGCGCCACGCGGGCCTTGATCAGGCGCGACAGCAGCATCCACGCGATCACGAACGCCAGCAGCGGAAGCAGCGTTCGCACCCACAGATACAGCGTGACCATCCACAACACCTCTACATGCGACCATCCATGCTCATCCACATCCTACCGCGACCACGCGGCGGTTGTCGTATCCGCCAGCCGACAAGCACAGGGCGCTTGGTTAGGATGGTCCTTTGTTGTCACGGATGAACCGATGGTCTCTGCTGCTGCCCGCTTCTGTCGTATCTGTGGTCCTGGCCCGATTCTGCTGGCACTGCAGGTGGTGGCGCTGCTGGCGGTAGCCCTTGCAGCCGGCTTCTTCCACTACCGCGTGGGATTGCTGCTGGAGCCGGTGGATGACGCATGCGGTGGGCCTGATCCTGTCGCGCGCATGCAGGTTGCAGAACAGCTGCTGGCGCGGTCCGCTGCGCTTGCACCATGGCAACCGTTGCAGTGGATTCCGATGGCGGGGGTGATACTGGCGTTGCTGGGCGCGATGTCGATCAGCGTCTACCGCCTGGGGCGTCTGTCCGAACGCCTGCGACGCGCCAACTGGGGGGTGATGGCCCTGCACGCCGCGATCCTGGCGCTGGCCCTCAGGGCATTGCATCTGTACGACATGGCGTGGACCAGCGTGGCCAAGCTGTCCCCAGCGGCGTGCCTGGTGGAACTGGGCGAACAGGGCCGGTTGCCGCTGGCACAGGCGCAGCAGGTGGTGTTCGAGATCCTCACCCATGAGCATGCGCCGCTGCTGCGCAATCCCGATGACCTTGCCCTGGTGCTGGTCGCGTTGATGCTGGTGGCAATGGCTGCAGGATTCATGCTGTGGCGGGCGATCGTGCGCGAACGTCAGGTGCAGTCGCCCAGCCCCTGAGGGGGTGTGACCGACCACGCGCCCGCAATCGCGCTACAGTCTGCGCTTCGCTCCTGCAAGGATGTGCTGATGCGTTGGTTGCTGCGTGCTGTACCGCTACTGCTCTGCTCGTTGGCGGTACACGCCAACGAGGTGGATCGCCGTATCGCGGTGACCATCGACGACCTGCCCTGGGCGCGGGTTGACGAGATCGTTCCGCCGGATCTTCAGGCGCGGCACGAAGCGCTGATGGCGCAGCTGCACCAGGCGGGTGTGCCGGTAGTCGGCTTCGTCAACGAGAACAAGCTAGAGATCGATGGGCAGGTGCAGCCGGCGCGGGTGCAGATGCTGCGCGACTGGCTGGACGCCGGCTATGTGCTGGGCAACCACACCTACTCGCACATGGACCTGAACGCCAAGGGCGTGCCTGCGTTCCAGCAGGATTTCCTGCGTGGCGAGGCGGTGCTGCGGCCGTTGCTGGCCGAGCGCGGGCTGAAGCCGCAGTGGATGCGTCACCCCTATCTGCGTGCCGGGCGCACGCCGGAAGAACGCGCGCAGATGGACGTGTTCTTCAAGCAGCATGGCTACCGCGTGGCACCGGTGACGGTCGACAACGGCGAGTGGGTGTGGGCGTTCGCCTATGCCAACGTGATGAACGAGCAGCCGGATTCCCCGGCGCGCGAGGCGACGCTGGCGCAGCTGCGCAAGGGCTATGTGCCGTATATGCTGAACAAGCTGGACTACTACGAGAAGCAGTCGCAAGCGCTGCTGGGCTACGCGCTGCCGCAGGTCTGGCTGATGCATGCGAACGAACTCAATGCAGCCACGTTCGCCGAACTGGTGGCGGCGACGAAGCGGCGCGGCTATCGCTTCATTTCGCTGGACGAAGCGATACGTGACCCGGCCTATGCGCGGGGCGCCGAGGGCTACAGCGGTCGCTACGGCCCGAGCTGGCTGCACCGCTGGGCGATGGCGGAGAAGAAACCGAAGGACTTCTACGCCGGTGAACCGGAAGTGCCGAAGTGGGTGATGAAGCTGGCGAAGGTGGACTCGGAATGAGGCTCAGCGCTTGACGGCCAGCACGCCGTCAAGCGCCAGTTCGGCCTTGAAGCCGGCCTTTTCCAGGCGCTTGGCCACTTCACGCGGCACGTCGCGGCCGCTGGTCAGCTTGTTCGGCGCGCCGGTGTAGTGGAACAGGCGACCGCCCTTTCGGATGACGCGGGCGAGATGGTCGTAGAACACCTGCGAGTACAGTTCGCCGGCGATGCCGAAGCGCGGCGGGTCGTGCAGGATCGCGTCGACGCTGTTGCTGGCCATCTGTTCGATCTGCTGCGAGACATCGCCGTGGCTGAATTGCAGGCGGCCACCAGCCGCAGCCGATTCCGGATCCGGCGACCACGGGTTGAGCGTGCGCAGCCACATCACGTCGGCATTCTTCTCGAACGAACGGATCTGGCCGACGCCGGCCTCCAGCGCGCAGGCGGCGAAGTAGCCCAGGCCACCGCAGGTATCGAGGATGACCTTGCCGGCCGGGGCGACCAGCTCCACCTTGCGACGCGCGTCCTCGAACGGTGACAGCTTGGAGGTCGGCAGCATCTTGATGCCGTCGATCTCGAAGGTCGGTGCGCCCCATTCGGTCGGCACCAGCTTGATCAGCGAGCCGCTGTAGCGCGAGATCGGTGCGAAGTCCTCGCCGTCCCAGTAGTACAGCGTGCGGTCCTTCAGCTTGCCCGGCCACGGGTAGGGCTGGCCACGGAAGCGGAAGCCGTCGGCATCCAGCGCCACGCTGTCCTCGCTGCGGCCGAGGTCGAGCGAGCCCTGCCAGTCGGCAGCGCCCTTGTCATGGGCACGGCGCAGGGTATCGGCGCTGTCGCGGGTCAGCAGGGGGCCGGTGTAATGGGGCACGGCGGGTACCGGGGCGGTTCGGGGGAGGGCATGGTACCGCAGCTGTTGCCGGGGCCACGTGTGGCTGCTGCAGTAGAGCCACGCCATGCGTGGATGTAGATGGGAGGAGCCGAGCGAGGGCTCGGCGCTACCGCTGGCTGGTGCAGCTGAAGCCGTGCGTGGCTCCTTCTCCTGAAATCATGTTGACGCCGCGTGAGGGCTGCATGCCCTGCAGCGCGCACGACCGACGATGGACGTCCTGGGTTTCCGGTGGCTGCCGATCAAAGTCGTAGCGCAGGCTGCCGTCTTCCTGCAGCAGCCAATGCACGGTAACGCGCTCGTGGCGACCATCACCGAGATCCCAGTTCAGGGTGCGCATGATGAGGGTCTGGCCATCGGGCAGCTGCCGGACTTCGTCATAGGCCCCCTGGGTCTTCGGCACGCTTACCGCAAGCAGCAGAAACAGCAGCATTGGCATCGCTCCTCAAAGAGGACAGGATGCGCCCATAGTGCCCTGAGCCGCCATCAGAATCACTGCGTCTTACGGGCACTTCACCGCATACACCGGCCCAGCACCGATCAGCATCAACGCCATGTAGTCACTATCACTGGCCTTGCCCTTCAACGTCGCGTCCTTGTTGAAGTGGAAGATGCCGAAGCCGCCCGCCATGCGGATCAACGCGCTGTCGATCTGCTCGGCGTCATCGCGGAAGTAGCGGCTGATCTCGCTGCGGGTGGCCTTGTGCAGGGCATTCGGCTCGCGCTGCCACTGGTCGCCGCGGCTGAAGGAGACGAAGTACTGGCCGCCTTCCCTGTCGATGCGGAAGTCGGCCGGTTTGCGTGCACCGGTGGCGAAGCAGCCCTGCAACGGATCGGCGCTGAAAGGAAGCCCGGCATCGCCACTGCAGGCGGTGAGCAGCAGGACGGCACCGGGCAGCAGCAGGCGGAGCATGCGCATGGGATGTCCCTACAGGGCAGGTGCGGCTAGTGTAGGCAGCACTCGGGCGTCGCCCGTACAGAAATTCGGCAAGAACAAAGGGGTTTTGGGATGGCGCAGGGCAAGGCACCGTGGTGCGGCATGGCCAGTTGGCTGGGGATCGCTGTGGGTTGGGGAGCCGGCACATTGGCGGCGCAGGCGGCGGTGGCCGCAGGCGGCAGTGGCATGGCTGCGGGATTGGGCGTGGGCGTGCTGGGCGCGGCACTGGTGGGCTGCGGCCTGGCGGTGGCCTCGCGCGTGCGCGGCGAGCGCTGGCCGTGGATCGGCATCGGTGGTGCGGTGCTGAGTGCGCTGCCGCTGCTGATGTACCTGCTGCGGATGATGTTGAAGCTCTAGGGTAGTGCCGGCCGCTGGCCGGCAACTGCAGTTTGGGTCCGAAGCTCATGAGGTTGCCGGCCAGCGGCCGGCACTACCCGGCGTGGATCACGCGCTGCGGTGGATCTCCACGGTGACATGCACCAGCTCTTCATGGATAGCCAGTGCGTTGCGCACGGTATCCGCATCCAGACGGGCGTCGCTGGTAACCACGCTGGCGCTGACCGCGTACTTGCCGCGACCGACCTGCCAGACGTGCAGGTCGGCCAGGCGCGCCGGCCAGGGGCCCTGTTCGATCACTTCGCGAACTTCGGCCACCACCGGTGCGTCCATCTGCGCGTCGAGCAGGATGCGGCCACTGTCGCGCAGCAGGCCCACCGCCCACACCGTCACCAGCACGGCGCCGACCAGGCCCATCACCGGGTCCAGCCAGGTCAGGCCCAGCAGCTTGCCGCCGAGCAGGGCGACGATGGCCAGCACCGAGGTGGCGGCGTCGGCCAGCACGTGCACGTAGGCCGAGCGCAGATTGAGGTCGTGACCGTGCGCATGGCCGTGATCGTGGTGTTGGTGGTCATGCCCGTGATGATCGCCATGGTCATGCCCGTGGTGGTGATGCGCGTGGCCCGGGCTGTCATGCAGCCACCATGCGCAGAGCAGGTTCACGCCCAGGCCTACCACAGCGATGGCGATGGCTTCGTTGTAGTGGATCGGCGCCGGTACCCACAGCCGCTGCAGTGACTGCACGGCCATCAGCGCGGCGACGCCGAGCAGGGCGATGGCGCTGGTGTAGCCGGCCAGGATCTCGATCTTCCAGGTGCCGAAGGCGAAGCGCGGGTCGTGCGCGTAGCGGCGCGCGCAGCGGTAGGCGAACACCGCCAAGCCCAGCGCCAGCGCGTGCGAGCTCATGTGCCAGCCGTCGGCGAGCACGGCCATGGAGTTGAACCACCAGCCGCCGACGATCTCCACCAGCATCATGCCGACGGTGAGCCACAGGGCGCGGCGGGTATTGCGTTCGGCCAGCGGATTGCCGTCGTCGAAGCGGTGTTCGTGGCGACGGGCGGCGGCGAGGGCGTCCAAGTGCATGGCGGCGGTAGCTGGAGTGGATACCCCCATAGGGTATATGATCCGGCCATGGCGCATGTACACAAGAATCGAAAGCAGCTGCTGACCCGGGTACGCCGCATCGCGGGCCAGGTGGCGGCATTGGAGCAGGCGCTGGACAGGCCCGAGGGTGAGGCCGGCGACTGTGCGGACGTGCTGGTGCAGGTTGCCGCCGTGCGCGGTGCCGCCCACAGCCTGCTGATGGAGCTGCTGCACGAGCACCTGCAGGAACACGTGGTGGGTGCTGATGACCCGCAGCAGCGGGCGGACGAGGCCGAAGTGCTGGTGGAGCTGCTGCGCCGCTACGGCAAATAGCAGGGGGATTGCCGGCCAGCGGCCGGCACTACCCGTGGCGTTCGAAGTTCATGGGGTTGCCGGCCAGCGGCCGGCACTACCCGTGCCGGTGCCGCGCGTTCCAGAGATGCGTTGCGGCCAGCAGCAGGCTGCCGGTGACCGTCATCGGTGTTTCCCAGTCGTGTGAGGGTAAGGACAGCGCGCCGGCCAGCAACAGGCCCAGACCGACGCCGGCGGCGGCCCAGGCCAGTACGGGCAGCGGGTGACGGCGCTCGGCGCGCCATAGCGCGTAGCCGGTCAGTGGCAGGGCGATGGTCACGAACAGCAGGTGCACCCATTCCGCCTCGGCCCAGGTGCCGAACAGGGGAAGCGCGGCGGCCAGCAGGGGCAGCGCCAGGCAGTGCAGCAGGCACAGGCTGGACAGGGCGACCGCGCCGGCATCAAGCAGGGCGGCAGAAGGCGACTTCATCGGGGGAGGTTCCTTGCGCATTAAGTGTTATACAGTAACATTCCTGTTCCGCAGCCAACCCGCTCCGACATGAACACTGTTTCCCGCGCCGACCGTCGCCTTCCGGTCACCGTGCTGTCCGGCTTCCTCGGGGCCGGCAAGACCACCCTGCTCAACCAGATCCTGCGCAACCGCGAGGGCCTGCGCGTGGCGGTCATCGTCAACGACATGAGCGAGGTCAACATCGATGCGCAGCTGGTGCGCGAAGGTGGCGCCGAGCTGCGCCGCACTGAAGAGACGCTGGTGGAATTCAGCAACGGCTGCATCTGCTGCACGCTGCGCGACGACCTGCTGCAGGAAGTGCGGCGCCTGGCCGATGCGGGCCGCTATGACTATCTGCTGATCGAATCGACGGGCATCGGCGAGCCGATGCCGGTGGCGGCCACCTTCGCGGTGCGCGACGAACATGGCTTCAGCCTGAGTGATATCGCGCGGCTGGACACGATGGTGACGGTGGTCGACGGCAGCGCGTTCCTTGCCGACTTCGGCTCGACGTCGCGACTGGCCGAGCGCGGCCAACAGGCCGGCCCGGAGGATGATCGAGGTGTGGTTGACCTGCTATGCGAGCAGGTCGAGTTCGCCGACGTGATAGTGGTCAGCAAGGTGGACCAGGTGGATGACGAAGCGTTGCAGGACACGCTGGCCGTGTTGCGTGGCCTGAACCGCGACGCGAAGCTGCTGCTGTCCAGCTTCGGCGATGTGCCGCTGGCCGAGCTGCTGGATACCGGTCGCTTCGACATGGAGCGTGCGCAACGCGCGCCGGGCTGGGTGAAGGAACTGCGGGGCGAGCACACACCGGAAACCGAGGAGTACGGCATCGGCAGCTTCGTCTACCGCTCGCGACGTCCGTTCCACCCGGCGCGCTTCGCCCGCGCGCTGCAGTCCGGCATGCCCGGCGTGATCCGCAGCAAAGGCTGGTTCTGGCTGGCCAACCGCATGGACTGGGTGGGTGAGCTGAACACCGTGGGCGCTGCGACGCGCACGCAGGCGGCGGGCTTCTGGTACGCCGCACGTGACCGCGTGCGGGCCGGGCTGGAAGACACCGCGCCGTTGTTGCCGCCCACGCCGCTGCCTTACAGCGACTTGGGATGGGCGCGGCAGCAGGCCGACTGCTGGAGCGCGCCGCTGCCGGGGCCGGAAGAATTCCCGGATGCGGCAGCGCACACGGCGATGCAGCGGCTGTGGCATCCCTTGTGGGGCGACCGTCGCCAGGAACTGGTGGTGATTGGCGTGCACATGGATGAGCGCGCGGTGCGCTCGAAGCTGGATGCGTGTCTGCTCAACGACCAGGAGCTGCGTGCGGGGCCATTGCTGTGGCAGCAGTTGCCGCAGGCGTTCCCGGTGTGGAAGCGTTGACGGTGCATTGAGGATCCATGGGTTGCCGGCCAGCGGCCGGCACTACCCCCTGGTCGATACGTCATGCGTGGATGGATGCATGGCGGAGTCGAGCATGGCTTGACTCTACAGACTGTCGCGCCACTGCCAGCCCCCGGTGCTCACCTGCAGCACGTGGGTCGGTCGCAATGCCTGCAGCAGGTGCCGGTCGTGGCTCACCATCACCAGCGCGCCCGGCCACGCCGCAAGCAGTTCCTCCAATGCCTGCAATGCGCTCAGGTCCAGCGCATTGCCGGGTTCGTCCAACAGCAACAGCTGGGGCGCGGGATCGGCGTACAGCACGCTGGCCAGCGCACCTTTCACGCGTTCGCCATCGCTGAGGCTGTGGGCTGCCCGCTGGATGCGCTGTGCATCCAGCCCGAGCAGGGCCAGCCGCGTGCGCAGCTCGCCTGGGTCCGCGCCCGGGTTGGCGGCCTGCACGGTGTCGAGGATGCTGCGCTCGCCCGACAGCCCCAGCAGCTGCTGGTCGAGCAGGGCCAGTGGCGCATGCCGTTGCACGGCGCCACTGCGTGCAGGCAGCTGGCCGGCCAACACACGCAGCAGGGTCGATTTGCCGCTGCCGTTGTCACCGACCACGGCGATGCGCTGGCCGCGGCGGATCTCCAGCTGCAACGGGGCACTGCAGCCATGTGGCAGCACCAGCGCCTCGGCCTGTAGCAGGCGCGTGCTGCCACGTTCACCCGCACCGGCGAACAGTGCCAGTTCCGGCGCCGCGTGTACCGCCGATGCCGCTGCGCGCAGCTGCTCCGTACTGGCTTGCAGGCGTTCGGCCTGCACCTGTTGTGCGCGGCCGTGGCTGGCCTCGGCGCGCTGCTTCTGCCGGCCGAGCAGGATCGGGGCTTGGTTGGCCTGCTTCGCATCGCGGTTGCCACGCGCCTGGCGTTGTTGTTGCCGTTCGTGCTGTTCGCGCGCGCTGCGTTGCTGCTGGCGGTGCTGGGCGCGCGCATGGTCGAGCTGGGCGGCGGCGGCTTCGCGCTCGGCGGCGCGCGCATCGGCATAGTGCTGCCACGGTCCGCCGTAACGATGCAGCCCGCGCCCATCGAGCTCGACGATCTGCTGCATGTGCGCCAGCAGCTCGCGATCATGACTGATCACCAGCAGGCCACCGCGCCACTGCTGCAGCTGTTCGTACAGCTGTTGGCGATGGCGTGCATCGAGGTGGTTGCTGGGTTCGTCCAGGATCAGCCAATCGGCACCGCTGGCCCAGGCACCGGACAGCGCGACCTGCATGGCCTGGCCACCACTGAGGCGCGCGGCCGGCTGGGCGGGATCGAGATCGTCGGGCAGCCGAAGCGCCTGCCATTGCTGCTGCAGGCGTTCGCGCAGATCCCAGCGGTCGCCGACGCAGGCGAAGTCGGCCTCGTCCACGCTGCCGGCTTCGATGCGTTGCAGTGCGGCCAGTTCCGCGCCGACGCCGGCCAGTTCACCGACCGTGCCGGCGGGTGGATAGCCGGGCGTCGGCAACAGGAACACGCGGCCGGTGCCGCGCACCTGGCCATTGTCGGGCAGCAACCGTCCGGCCAGCAGGCGTGCGAGCACGCTCTTGCCGGCGCCATTGGCACCGACCAGGCCGGTGGCGACCGGTTCGAAGGAAAACGTCAGATCGGAGAACAGCGGGCGGCCGTCGGCCAATCGATACGATACGCGATCGAGCGTGAGGGAATGCGGGGTCATGCGACCTCCATGGATGCCGGGTTCTCCCCTGCGCGCAGGGGCGGGAAGAGTCAGGCCGTCTGGTGGGAAGACGGCGGCATCAATGGCGCATTGGTCGCGAGCCTCTGGGAGGAATGAGGGGCCAGTATAGCGGGGCTGGCTGAATGGTTTGATGGCGCGACTCTATAAAGGCATCCACGCATGGCGTGGATCTACTGTGGGCCGGGCATGGGGTGGATCGATCTCCTAGGGCACGGTTTCCAGGCGCGGGCTGACGAAGTCGATGAACACCCGCAGCTTCGGAAGCACGTGGCGGCCGGAGGGCCACAGCAGGTGGAAGATGCCGCAGGAGTGCACGTGCTCGTCCAGAACGGTGACCAGCCGGCCGTCGGCCAGTGCATCGCGCACCGAGTGCACGGGCACGAACGCCAGGCCGATATCGCGCAGTGCCAGCGCTACCCGCGCTTCGATGGTGTTGGCCACCATGTGCACCGGCAGCTCCTGCGGTGTTTCCTGGTCGGGCCAGTGGATCGGCCACAGTTCCAGCTTGCCGGTACTGGGGAAGCGATAGTGCAGCAGCGTGTGCTGCATCAGATCGGCCGGTGTGCGCGGCGTGCCGCGCCGCTGCAGGTAGGCGGGTGAGGCGACGATGCGGCGTGGAAATACACCCAGGCGTCGTGCGTTCATGCGTGAGTCGCTGGGCTCGCCGACGCGCAGCACGGCATCGAATCCTTCCTCGATGACGTCGACCAACCGATCGCTGAAATCGAGGTCGAGGCGGATATCGGGATAGGCCGCCATGAACTCGGCCATCAGCGGCAGGGTCAGGTCGCCCACCAACGGCAGGCCGATGCGCAGCGTGCCGCGAGGCGTGGCGTGCGGTTGTGCCAGCTCGGTGCGTGCGGCATCGCGCTCGTCGAGGATGCGCCGGCAACGCGCCAGGAACAGCTGGCCTTCGGCGGTGAGGGTGATGCTGCGCGTGCTGCGGTGGAACAGGCGCACGCCCAGCGCATGCTCCAGGCGGGCAACGCATTTGCCAGCGGCCGAGGCCGAGATGCCCTGCAGGCGCCCGGTCTCGACGAAGCTGCGGGTATCGGCCGCGTGCACGAAGGTCTGCAGGTTGGCGAGGTTGTCCAGGACTGACATGGGCGTGTGGGCGATGAAAGCGGCAGGGTAGGTCGGCGCGGCCGTAGTGGACGGCTCCGCCATCGCAACACTGTGGTGCGGGGTGGCGTTGGGACCGTTGCGGCCTTGCAGTTCCGGCCATCATGCCGATTGCGGACTGCACGGTCCATGATGCCCGGAGCGGCAACCGGCTTTTTGCGCTGCGCCGTGCTGCCTAACGTGGCGGGCCTCTCCCCACGGATTCCCGCGATGAATGCCACTCCTTCCCTTGAACCCACGCCGACACTGCCATCGGTGCAGCGGCTGCTGCAGCAGGTGCACCCGCAGCGCCTGGTCGGTGCGGTGGTGCTGGTGCGCGAGCACGGTGTGCTGCGCCACGCCAGCGCGACCGGGCTGGCCGATCGCGAGACGGCAACGCCGATGCAGCGCGACCAGTTGTTCCGGCTGGCATCGGTCAGCAAGCCGCTGCTGACCACGGTGATCCTGCGCCTGGTAGCAGAGGGCGTGCTCGACCTCGATATGCCGGTGCAGCGCTGGCTGCCGGACTTCCGCCCGGCACTGGCCGACGGCAGCACGCCGCCGATCAGCCTGCGCCAACTGCTCAGCCACAGTAGCGGGTTGGGCTATCGCTTCCTCGAAGCCGATGCCGACGGCCCGTATGCGCGCGCTGGGGTCAGCGATGGCCTGGACGCGAACCCGCTCTCCCTGGCCGACAACGTGCGCCGCATCGCGCAGGCGCCACTGCTGTTCGCACCGGGCAGCCAATGGCTCTACTCGCTGGGCGTGGACGTTGCCGGTGCCGTTGCCGAAGCAGCGACGGGTGAAACCCTGCAGGCACTGTACGAGCGCTTGTTGGCCGCACCGCTGGGCCTGCGCGACACCGCCTTTGCTGCGCGCGACGCGGCACGCTTGGCCACCCCCTATGTAAGCGACGCGCCGCAGCCGCATCGCCTGCAGGAAGGCGAGGTGGTCGCTCCGTTTGAGGGTACGGTCGGCATCGAATACAGCCTCGCGCGCGCCACCGATGCCAGCCGTTTCCCCTCGGCCGGGGCCGGCCTGGTCGGTACCGCCGACGACGTGATGGCGGTGCTGGAAGCCTTGCGTGATGTGCAGCGTTCAGGGCTGCTGCCGCCCGCACTGGCAGCGGAGATGGCCAGCCCGCAGGTCGGCGAGCAGGGACCGCCGGAACCGGCCGGCTGGGGCTTCGGCCTGGGCTTTGCGGTGCTGCGCAATGCGGCCGCAAGCGGCACGCCGCAGAACGCAGGTACATGGCGTTGGGGCGGTGCCTACGGGCACAGCTGGTTTGTCGATCCTGTGCGCGGGCTGAGCGTGGTGGCGCTGACCAACACCCTGTACGAAGGCATGGACGGTGCCTTCGTCGATCAACTGCGCGATGCGGTGTATACCGATGTGGGGACCGTGCGATGAGCGGCCATGCCATCGATGCAGCCAGCCCCGCCGGTGAAGCCACGCACCTGCCATGGGCCGGCCTGCTGGCGTTGGCCGGTGGCGGCTTCATCACTCTGCTGACCGAGACCCTGCCGGCCGGTGTACTGCGGCCGATGGGCGACAGCCTCGGTGTGAGTGATGCGGCGGTCGGCCAGCTGGTCAGCGTGTACGCACTGGGCTCGGTGATGGCCGCCTTGCCGATGACCGCACTGACCCAGCGCCTGCCACGACGCCCCTTGCTGCTCGCTGCGATTGCCGGCTTCGTGCTGGTCAACACGCTGACCGCACTGAGCAGCAGCTATCCGCTGATCCTGGCCGCGCGTTTCCTGGCCGGCGTGAGTGGTGGCCTGCTGTGGTCGCTGGTGGCCGGTTACGCCGCGCGCATGGTGGTGCCGTCGCTGCAGGGCAGGGCAATCGCGGTGGCGATGGTCGGATCGCCGCTGGCGCTGTCACTGGGCGTACCGGCGGGCACCTTGCTGGGCCAGCAGATCGGCTGGCGTTGGGCGTTCGCGCTGATGAGCGTGCTGGGCGTGGGGCTGCTGGCGTATGCGCGTTGGGCACTGCCGGCCTTGCCCGCCGCCGGTGCTGGCCGGCGCATACCGCTGGGCACGGTGTGGCGCATGCCGGGCGTGCGCAGTGCACTGCTGGTGATGGTGCTGTACGTGCTGGCGCACAACGTGCTCTACACCTACATCGAACCGCTGGCGGTGGAGGCCGGCGCCGGCCCGTGGCTGGACCGCCTGCTGCTGGCCTTTGGCGTGGCCGCCATCGCCGGCATCGGCATTGCCGGCTGGGGCGTGGACCGTCATCTGCGCACGCTGGTGTGGGCGGCGGTGATCGGCTTCATCGTGCCGGTGCTGACCCTGCTGTTGTGGCCGGGCGACGCGACCGCGCTGCTGCTGGCGACGATCCTGTGGGGCGTGGCCTTCGGTGCGGTGCCTACGTTGTTCCAGACCGCATTGGCACGGCGTGCGGGTGCCGCCGCGGATCTGGCGCAGTCGATGCTGGTGACCGGCTGGAACCTCGCCATCGCCGCCGGAGGCGTTGCAGGGGGTGTGCTGCTGCAGGCGGGCGGCCCGAACCAGTTGGGATGGCTGCCGTTGCTGCTGCTGGCGGTGAGCGTGGCGTGGCTGCTGGCACGGCCGAAGGCCTGGGCGTAGGCCCAGAGCAAACGTTACGGAGGTGCCGGCCAGCGGCCGGCACTACCGTGGTCCCCGCCATCCACGCATGGCGTGGATCCACCGAGCGCAGCGACCCGCGTTTGCCTTTGCTTTTGCCTTCTTCCGTTGATTCCGTGGCGGGACGCCGCCGGAACCTGTCAGAGGCCGGGACGGTTGGGTTCGCGGGGGTGTCCGCGGCATGGATGCCGCGGCCAAACCCCCACGGACGGGTTTACGGCGTCCCCCGCGAACCCGACCGTCCCGGCCAACCCTGGGATAGCAATACGCGACCCGCCACGAGGGGCTCCGCCGTTCGCCGTCCTACTCCACTCCCTCACGCTCGATCGGCACGCTGCGCGGATTCTGCATGTGCTCCCGCGCCGCGCCATAGCGCTGCTGCCGCTTGTGGTGGAACGCCACGAACTCATCCCGTGGCAGCGGCCGCGAGAACAGCCAGCCCTGCGCGAACTCGACCTTCCGGGTATGCAGGTACGCCAGCTGTGCCTCGGTTTCCACGCCCTCGGCCACCACCCACAGGCCCAGCTCCTTGGCCATGTCGATGATGTGCGGCGTCACCGGGCTGGTCGCGCTCTCGGTGCCGATCGCATCGATGAACGACTTGTCGATCTTCAGCGCGTCAAGCGGCAGCTGCTCCAGGTACTGCAGGCTGGAGAAGCCGACGCCGAAATCATCAATGGCCACGCTGTGCCCGGCCCGACGTGCCTGTGCCAGCATCGTGCGGGCGCGGTCCAGATCGAGGAAACCGCGTTCGGTGGCTTCCATCCAGATCTGCTGCGGCAGGATGCCGCTGCCGGCCATGTGCTTGGAGATCATCTTCAGCGCACGGCCGCTGCTGATGTCTTCGGCGGCCAGGTTGATCGCAATGTGCGCGCTGCGGTCGGCCACCAGCAGTTCGCGCATGTCGCGCACCACGTTCTCGATCACCAGATCGGTGACTGCGGCGATCATGCCGGCCTCTTCGGCCAGCGGAATGAACAGGTCCGGCCGCACCTGGGTGCCATCCGGGCGCTGCCAGCGCACCAGTGCCTCGGCGCCGACGCAGATGCCGGTATCCAGTTCGATGATGGGTTGATAGTGCAGGTACAGCTCGCGGCGGCGGATCGCCGTGGCCAGCTCGCCGCGCAGGGACAGGCGGCGACGCGACAGCCAGATCACCAGGCCGGCACCGATGGCGGCCAGCAGAACGCCGATCGGCACGAACAGCCAGGCCTGCTGGCGGAAGGTCGCGGCAAGCGCGGTACGTGGCGTGGTTGCGATCGCCAGCCACTCTTCGTTGCGCGCGGTGGCGTACAGGGTGTTGTGGTCCAGGCCCTCACCGGGCGCGCGCAGCAGGGTCTCCAGCAATGCCGGATCCATGCCGTCCTGCCTGGCCAGGAGGCGGCCGTCCGGGCTGGCCAGGGCAAGGCGCACGTTCGGGTCGGCGATGACATCGACGAAGCGGCGCGGATCGACCAGCACGTCGTAGTTGCCATACAGGATCGACAGGACCTGGCGCCGTCCGCTTGCCTCGGGGCGCACATCCACGGCGATGCCGGCGCCATCACTGGTGACGTGGTCGGACCTGGGCTGGTTGACGTCGGACAGGAACGGGCCCCACGACGTGCAGCGCAGCTTGCCACCCTCGAAGTAGCCCATCTGGTCGACCGACGGCGAGGTCATCACCAGCGTCTGCATGCGCCGGATGTGGTCCGGCCCGCACGGATCGTAGGCGCCGGCCTCGGCGGACTTCAACGCGGCCAGCGCTTCCAGGTAGGACTGGTCGGCGCGGCGCAGGGTGCGGCCGGCGATGTCGCGCAGGCGCTGCTGCTCGACACTGACCGCACGGTCCCAGGTGGCGTAGGCCATCACCGCGATCGGCACGGCTGCGGCCAGCAGCGCCAGTGCGGTGCCGCCGATGATCACGCGCAGCCGGCTCATGGCCGGGACTCCAGCGGGGCGGGCGGGGCAGGGCGCATGGTCGGGCCGATCCTTGGGCAGGTGCGGCTATCTGAGCATGGCGCCGGGCCGGGCGGAATGGGATGAATCCGGTATTCGGTCACATTGTGATGAAAGCGGCGAAGTTTGACGGGATTGGCCCATCCGGCGCTGGCGCTCCGGCCTGTGGAGGACTACCGTCGAACGCTTCGCCCGCCCTTTTGCCCGCGCCCATGACCGAGCCCGCAACGCCCCCCGAGCACCTGCGCCGTAGCCTGTCCAACCGCCACCTGCAACTGATCGCCATCGGTGGTGCCATCGGCACCGGCCTGTTCATGGGCTCAGGCAAGACCATCAGCCTGGCCGGCCCGTCCATCGTCTTCGTTTACCTGATCATCGGCGCGATGCTGTTCTTCGTGATGCGCGCGATGGGCGAGCTGCTGCTGTCCAACCTGCAGTACAAATCCTTCATCGATTTCTCCACCGATCTGCTCGGCCCCTGGGCCGGCTTCTTCTGTGGATGGACGTACTGGTTCTGCTGGATCGTCACCGCCATTGCCGATGTGATCGCCATTGCCGCCTACGCGCAGTTCTGGTTCCCCGGGCTTGACGCCTGGAAGCCGGCGCTGGCGTGCGTGATGCTGCTGCTGTCGCTGAACCTGGTGACGGTGAAGCTGTTCGGCGAAATGGAATTCTGGTTCGCGCTGATCAAGATCGTGGCGATCTGCGCGCTGATCATCACCGGCGCCGGCCTGGTGGCGTGGGGCTTCACCTCGCCCAGCGGCCACACCGCGTCGCTGTCGAACCTGTGGAACGACGGCGGCATGTTCCCGATGGGCCTGGTCGGTTTCTTCGCCGGCTTCCAGATTGCGGTGTTCGCCTTTGTCGGCATCGAGCTGGTCGGCACCACCGCCGCCGAAACCGCCGACCCCGAGCGCAACCTGCCCAATGCGATCAACTCGATCCCGGTGCGCATCATCATCTTCTACGTGCTGGCGCTGATCGCGATCATGGCCGTCACCCCGTGGCGCCAGGTGGTGCCGGACAAGAGCCCGTTCGTGCAGCTGTTCGTGCTCGCCGGCATCCCTGCCGCCGCCAGCCTGATCAATTTCGTGGTGCTGACCTCGGCCACGTCCTCGGCCAACAGCGGCATCTTCTCCACCAGCCGCATGTTGTACGGCCTGGCCGAAGAGGGCCACGCCCCGCGCGGGTTGTCGAAGTTGTCACGCGCCGCCGTGCCGGCCCGTGGCCTGCTGTTCTCGTGCCTGTGCCTGCTCGGTGGCACGCTGCTGATCTACCTGATTCCGAACCTGGTGACCGCCTTCACCCTGGTGACGACGCTGGCGACGGTGCTGTTCATCTTCGTCTGGTCGCTGATTCTGGTGGCCTACATGGCCTATCGCCGTCGCTACCCGGAGCGCCATGCCGCATCGATCTTCAAGATGCCCGGCGGTGTTGCCATGTGCTGGGCCTGCCTGGTGTTCTTCGCCGCCGTGCTGGTGCTGCTGAGCCTGCAGGCCGACACCCGCCAGGCGTTGATCGCCAGCCCGGTGTGGTTCGTGCTGCTGGGCGTGGGGTATTGGGTGCGTCGGAGGGCGGCAAAATGACCGGGGATGCGGGGGGCGGCAATGCCGGAAATCGGGAACGTCGGTAGAGTCGACTGTTAGTCGACTGCTCTCCCGTGGGCCACCGGAAAACCCCGCGCTGCGCGCGATAGTCGACTGACAGTCGACTCTACCGCCGCCGGCGCCGGCGCCGGCGCGGGTGCAGGGCGCAGCCCTGCCGGCCCCCATTCACCCAACATTAGCGGGCGCGGCCGGATGATCCGGCCGCCATGTCCCGTCACCCTCTCCTGCTTGCGCTGTTGCTGCTGCCCAGCCTGTGGCCCGGGCTGGCCGCCGCGCGCACCGTCTACCGCTGCGTGCAGGGCAACACCGTCAGCCTGGCCACCGCGCCGGAACCCGGTTCACGCTGCACCCCGAAGGAAATCGACGACAACGCCATCCAGACCCCGAACCTGTGGGGCAACATGGGCGTGTTCAGCGGCGTGCTGTACGAGCGCGAGCAGGATGGCGTGCTGGTCTACTCCACCCGCAACCTGCCCGGCTCGCGGGTGTTCCTGAAGTTCACAGTGGCCACGCCGCCGGGCGAACCTGCCCACGAAGGCCTGGGCAAGGTCAGCAAGCCGCAGTTGGCGCAGCACGCCAAGCAGTTCAAGGCCGCGGCCAAGGCCACGGGTGTCGATGACGCATGGCTGCGCGCGATTGCCCATGCCGAAAGCAACTTCGATGCGCTGGCGGTCTCGACCAAGGGCGCACAGGGCGTGATGCAGTTGATGCCGGAGACCGCACAGGAATATGGCGTGCGCGATCCGTTCTCGCCGCAGCAGTCGATCGAGGGCGGCGCGCGCTACATGCGCGCGCTGCTGCGCCGCTACAACGGCGATCGCCCGTTGGCGGCGGCCGCCTACAACGCGGGCATCGGTGCAGTCACCCGCTACAAGGGCGTGCCGCCCTACGCCGAAACCCTGGCCTATGTGGACAAGGTGATGGCGCTGTACGCGCGCTACCGCGAAGCGATGGGCATCCGTACCGAAGTGCCAGCCCGCTAGGCGGAAGGTGTAGTGCCGAGCCCACGCTCGGCGCCACAGGACATCGGCTCAGCGCGAGGTCGAGGTGCTGACCAGGTCGTAGCGCTCAATGCGGCCGACGCGTGCCACCTCGGCCTGCACGTCGGCGCGCTGCTTCAGCGCACGCCAGGCCGCATCGATCTTCACGTCACCGGGCAGCGAGGGGTAGGTGCGCATGTCCTGCAGGGAGGCCAGCGTCTCGCCACGGTCGGTGGGGGAGCGCAGCTGTTCGATCAGCACTGCGGCTGCGCCGTCCAGGTTGCCTTCGTCCAGCAGCATCTCGCGATGGAACAGGCGTGCGTCGTCGCGCTGGGCAAGGATCACCGAGCGGGCGGCTTCCAGTGCCTGGGCATCGCCGCGTTGGCGGGCGGCAGCGAACTGCAGCAGTGCCTGGGCCGCCTTGCCGTAACCGGCCAGGCCTGGCATGTCATTCACTGCGGCAGCAGCGTCCTGCATGCGGCCCAGCGAACTGAGCACGAAGCCGACGTTGAACTGGTGCTCGGCACCATCCGGGCCCAGCGCACCGATGCGTGCGGCCAGCCTGGCTGTGGCCAGCGCATCGTCGGTACGGCCCAACCGGCGCAGCGCCGTAAGCCGGCTGTTGAGCAGCCATGCCACCCATTCGGCTTCCGCCGCCGAGGGCGACTCACCTTCGGCCGCCGCACCGGCCATGCCATCGGTCAGTGCCAGCACTTCCTCGTTGCGGTCCAGCATCAGCAGCGTACTGCTGAACTCGGCCATGCGTGCGTCCAGCGCCCGGTCGAGCAGGCCGGAGACCCGCAGTTCGTCGAGGTGTTTCTGTGCAGCCTGCACCGGATCGAAGCGGGCATCGGCGCGGTCGACATAGCGATCAAACCGCTTGTCACTGCGCAGGCGGATGATCTCGGCGGGGCCGGTGATGCGCGCCAGCGTGGCGGGAATCCTGTCGCCACGGCCGTTGTCGGCCTGCAGCGTGGCCAGTGCCAGCCACAGCCCGGTGGGTTCCAGGCCGCCGCTCTTCCAGCCGTTGTCGAACAGCGCCTGCAGCAGTTCCATGCGCTGCTGGGGCTGGTCCCGCAGGCGGAACTGCAGGTAGTTGATCGCGTGGTGGTCCACCGGCAACGGCGCGTCGGCATGCTTCAGCGCCTGCACCAGGTGCTTCGTGGCAGGTGCCGGTTGGTTCTCGGACAGTTCCACCGAGACCAGGGTCAGCAGGATCTGCGCGTCGTCCGGCAGTGCTTCCTGTGCGCGCTGCAGGTAGCGGCGGGCCTGATCCGGCTTCTTCTGCACCATTGCGGTCCAGCCGGCCACCTGCGCGGCGCGGCCGCGGTGTTCGGCATCGAAGTCATCCAGCATCGGATCTTCCATCAGCCGTTCCATTGCGATCAGTGCGCCCAGCGTGTTGCCACTGCGCGACTGCTGGATGGCTTCATCCCATCGCGTGGCATAGGCCTGGTGCATCGCATCGGCGGTGACGGACGGCTTCTGCGGCACCACCGTGATCGAAGCAGTGGCGGATGTGCTGGCCAATGCGGCAAACAGCAGGGCGGCGACGGGGAGGATGCGGGGCATGGAGGATTTCCATCCGTGGGAACCGCATTGAACCCGCTGCAGCCAGCGAGAACAAGCGCGACGGATGGAACTCTGGCGTTTGACCGCGCGATTGGCCATGGCGGATCGTGCGTTCAGCGACTATTGTCGGTGCCTCTTCAGACAGCAGGCAGGCAGCGCAGCACGATGGCACGGTGGCAATGGATGGCGGCAGGCGTAGCATTGGCGACGGTAGTGGCATTGGCCGCAACCTGGTGGGAGACACCGCTGCATACGCTGGCTGAACCGGCGGGTCCGGTTCCAACGCCGCTGGCGTGGACCGCGCAGATCGAACCGCTGGCCGGCGATGGCCACCCGGGTGACCGCGATGGCGCGTCCGCGCAGGCACGTTTCGCCGATCCGTACGCGTTGCTGCGCAGTGCCGATGGCAGCGTCTATTTCACCGATGCCGGCGACAACAACCGGATCCGCCGCCGCTTGCCCGATGGTCGCGTTGAAACGGTGGCCGGGCAGGGCGAAGGGCGCGTTGATGGCCCGGCACTGCAGGCCAGTTTCAATACGCCTTCGGGCATTGCCGCCGACGCGCAGGGTAACCTGTATGTGGCCGACACCGGCAACCATGCCATCCGCCGCATCGGCACCGATGGCCAGGTGACCACGCTGGCCGGTGGCGAACAGGGCCACGCCGATGGCCCTGCCGTGCAGGCACGCTTCGATGCGCCGATGGGCATCGCAGTGGATGCGCAGGGCCAGGTCTACGTGGCCGACACCTTCAATGACCGCATCCGGGTGATCGGCACCGACGGCATGGTGCGCACCCTGGCCGGCGGCGATCGGCCGGGCCTGGCCGATGGCGTGGGCGCCGCTGCGCGCTTCGACACGCCGGTGGCGTTGGCCTTCGATGCGCAGGGCGCGCTGCTGGTGGCCGACCTGTTCAACAACGCGGTGCGCCGCGTAGGCGCCGACGGCACGGTCAGCACCGTGGTCGCCGCCGGTGGCGTGATCAATGGGCCGCTGTCGCTGGCCACCACCCACGATGGCGTGCTGTACGTGGGCGATCTTGATGGCCGCATCGTGCAGGTGACGCCGCAGGGTCACCAGATCGCGCTGGTTGGCAATGGTCGCCTGCCGCGCCTGGCCCGCCCCAGCGGGCTGGCGATGGATGCCGATGGCAGCGTGCTGGTGGCCGACGCCGCCAGCTACCGTCTGCATCGCCTGCGCCCGCTGCCGGTGGGCGAACTACCGGCACCGGCACTGGTCGGCCCGGCTGCCGATGCGGCGTTGCCGGAGACGGGCGGTCGCTGGCCGCTGGCACCGCAGGACGGTTGGCATGAAGTGGTCGGTACGTTGGGTGAGGTGCGCGGCAACTTCACTGGCGAGAGCCGCCACCACCTGCATGGCGGTTTCGACGTGCGCGGTGATGTGGGCCAGACCGTACTGGCGATTGCCGAGGGCAAGATCAGCAGCCCGGTGGCCGCCTGGAACCTGGGTGAGCAGGCCGAGGGCCTGGCGGTGGACCGCCTCAAGTACATCCACATGCGGGTCGGCCGCACCCCGCGCGATGAGCCCTACGATGCGCGCTGGCAGGCGTTGTATGACGAGCAGGGCAAGCTGGAGCGGATGCGCGTGCGCCGCGGCATGCGCATCCACGTCGGCGACCGCCTGGGCAGCATCAACAACCAGGCGCACGTGCACCTGGCCGTGGGTACCGGTGGTTTCGAGACCAATGCCGTGGCGCTGGGCTTCCACAACTACGCCGACCACTTCGCACCGCGCATCACCGATGTGGCGCTGCTGGACGACAACGACCAGCCGATGGCCGCCGGCAGCGATGGCGTGGTAATGGTGGCGCGCCAGGGCCGCGGCGTGCAGATCGTGATCGAGGCCTGGGACCAGGTCGACAACAACCTGCCGCGTCGTCGCCTGGGCATGTACCAGGTGGGCTACCAGATCCTCGATGCCGGCGGACAGCCGCTGCAGGGTTACGAGCAGCCGCGCTGGAACATCGTGTTCAACCGCATGCCGCCGCAGAAGGAAGCGGTGCGCGTGGCCTACGCACCGGACAGCGGTATCACCGTGCATGGCAGTGCGGTGACCCGGTTCCGTTACCTGGCTACCAACACCGTGCGTGATGGCCTGATGGAAACCGGGCGCTGGCAGCCGGCGGCGCTGCCGCCGGGCGAGTACATCGTGCGCGCCAGCGTGCGCGACTACAGCGGTAACGAAGGCGTGGGCCCGCGCGAGATCAGGGTACGGCTGCTGCCATAGCCGCAGCCGGGGCGCCGCAGCGTTCGCGCTCGGCGTCCATGTCTTCCAGCGGCCGCACCTCGATGCTGCCGAAGCGCGCCCATGGGAAGTCGCGGGCGATGCGCATGGCTTCGTCGCGGTCGCGGGCGACGATCAGGTTGAAGCCGGCCAGCAGTTCGCGGGTTTCGGCGAACGGGCCATCCAGTACACGGCTGTGGCCATCGCGCACGCGCAGGGTCTGCGCGGTGTCGACCGGTTGCAGCTTCTGCGCGGCCAGCAGCGTGCCCTCGGCCTGCAGCTTGTCGGCGTGGGCCAGGCAGTCGCGCATCAGCGCGTTGAATTCTTCGGTGGGCAGGGCCTGCAGCAGGGCAGGCTCGATGTAGATCAGAAGCAGGTACTGCTGCATGGCACGGTCCTGGCGGGGGCGGAGTGTCCATGATCGCGCAGGATTGCGCGTGGGCATGTTGCAGCGCGGGAGGCGGCGCCTTCGGCGGGGACCGGCGAACGGCGGAGCCCCTCCGTGGTGGGGTTGGGTTGGTAGCTGAAAGCTGGGTTTCTGGCGGTTGGCCGGGTGGGTTGGCGGGTCGGGGGACGCCGTAAACCCGTCCATGGGGGCTTGGCCGCGGCATCCATGCCGCGGACACCCCCGCCCCGCCTACCCACCCGGCCTTGGACAGATCTCTGCAGCTGATCCACCACGGAAAATCACAAACAAGAGCAAAAGCGGGTCGCTTCGCTCGCAAAGCCGAGGCCGCCAGCCAACCGCCGTTGTTTTTGCTTTTGCTTCTGCCTTTTTTCTTGATCTTCCCGTGGTGTGCGCCGGTGGCAGGAAACTGTCCAAGGCCGGGTGGGTAGGCAGGGCAGGGGCGTGAGCCGCATGGATGCGGCGACCGAGCTTACATGGACGTACTTGCAGCGTCCCCTGCCCTGCCTACCCACCCGGCCAAACCCATGAACCCGAGCTTTCAGCGACCAAACCCACCCCACCACGGAGGGGCTCCGCCGTTCGCCGACCCTCGCCGAAGGCACGCTTTCCGCGCAAGAAAAAAATTTCCAACAGACGTGTCGATTCCCAGCCCCCTGGTTCGTTGTACCCAATGAAGGGAACGCACCACGCGTCCCCACGGGAGACCGCAATGAAAGTGATGGTGATCGTGAAGGCCAACGCCGACTCCGAAGCCGGCCGCATGCCCAGTGAACAGGAATTGTCCGAAATGGGCGCCTTCAACGAGCAACTCGTGGCCGCCGGCATCATGCTGGCCGGTGAAGGCCTGCACGCCACCCAGCGCGGCCGTCGCATTCATTTCGGCGGCGGGGCACCCAAGGTCGAGGCCGGTCCGTTCGGTCCTGCCAGCGAACAGATCGCCGGCTTCTGGCTGTGGGAGGTGCGGTCGCTGGAGGAGGCCGTTGAATGGGCCAGCCGTGCGCCGTTCAACAGTGGCGGCACGCTGGAGCTGCGTCCGCTGATTTCAGCCGAAGACTTCGGTGAAGCCTTCACCCCCGACTTACGGCAGCAGGAACAGCGTCTGCGTGCACAGCTGGAAGGTTGACCCGATTCATCTCCCTGCCGGGCACGACCCGGCACTACTGCCCTGAACCGCACAACGGAGTATTGCCATGAAACTGATTCCCTTCCTCGGCTTCAGCGGCCAGGCCCATGAGGCGATGGCGTTCTACGCCAAGGCGCTGGGTGGCCAGGTCACCTCGGAAATGAAGTACCGCGACATGCCGCCCTCCGACGGCTCGCCGGGCTGCAACGAAATGCCGCCGGAAACCCTGGACCACGTCGCGCACAGCCAGCTGGAAATCGGCAGCGCCATCGTGATGGCGGCCGACGGTCCCGGCGGTGGCGAGGGTGGTTCGACCACCATCAATGTCGACGTCGACAGCATCGAGGAAGCCGAGCGCGTGTTCGCGGCGCTGGCCGAAGGTGGCCAGGTGCAGATGCCGATCGCTGAAACGTTCTGGGCGCACCGCTGGGGCATGCTGATCGACCGCTACGGCAAGCCGTGGATGGTCAACTGCATGAAGCAACCCTGATTCCTCCCTTTCTTTCATCCACAAGGAGCTTCACCGATGAGCGCACCACAACCGCAGATGATCTTCGTCAACCTGCCCGTGCAGGACCTGGAGAAGTCGAAGGCGTTCTTCACCGCGTTGGGCTACAGCTTCAATCCCACCTACACCAATGACGATGCGGCTGGCATGGTCATCAGCGAGAGCATCTACGTGATGCTGCTGACCCAACCTTTTTTCCAGCAGTTCACCAACAAGCCGATTGCCGATGCACACACTCACACGGAAGTGATCAATGCGCTCTCGGCCCCCAGTCGCAAGGCAGTTGACGAGTTGGTGGACAAGGCACTGGCTGCAGGTGCCAGCGAACCGCAACCGGCGCGCGACTATGGCTTCATGTACCAGCGCGGCTTCCAGGACCTGGATGGCCATCTCTGGGAAATCGCACACATGGACGGCGAGCCGGGCTGACGGCCGCCGCAAGGGAGAACCCTCATGGCTTACGTGGATGCTTACGTGCTGCCGTGCCCACAGGACAAGGTGGCGGCCTACCGCCGCCTTGCCCGCAAGGCCGGTGCGGTGTGGAAGGACCATGGCGCGCTGCAGTACATGGAATGCGTGGCTGACGATGTGGAACCGGGCAAGAGCACCTCGTTCCCGCGTGCGGTCAAGGCAAAGCCCGGCGAAACGGTGATCGTCGCCTTCGTGGTGTTCCGTTCGCGCGCGGCGCGCGACCGCATCAACGCCAGGGTAATGGCCGACCCGCGGCTGGCGTCGCTGGGCCCGAAGGACATGCCGTTCGATACCAGGCGCATGTTCTGGGGCGGCTTCAGGCCAATTGTTGAAGCGTGAGCTGCGGCGCTTGTGCGGGCCGGGCGTGCGTGCTGTGATCGGCGCATGCCCGATCCCGCACTGACGCAGCGTCTGGAAACCCTCTGGCGGATGGAATCGCCGGTGTTGATCGCGCGCCTGGCGCGGCTGCTCGGGGGCGATGTCGGCCGTGCCGAGGAGCTGGCCCAGGACACCTGGCTGGCCGCGCTGGAGCGCTGGCCGGAACAGGGCATCCCGGACAACCCCGGAGCCTGGCTGATGACCACTGCGCGCAACCGTGCCATTGATGTGCTGCGCCAACACCAGCGGGTGGCGCAGCAGCATGCGCAGTGGGGCGAGGAACTGCACCCAGCGGCGCTGCCGGCACCGGATGACAGCCAGGCGCTGGAGGATGACCTGGGTGACGATCTGCTGCGGTTGATGTTCGTGGCCTGCCATCCGGTGCTGCCGGCCGATGCGCGGGTGGCACTGACCCTGCGCCTGCTCGGTGGCCTGACCACCGTCGAGATCGCACGTGCGTTCCTGCAGCCCGAGCCGACCATCGCCCAGCGCATCGTGCGCGCCAAGCGCACCTTGGCGCAGAAGCAGGTGCCCTATGAGGTGCCGCGCGCGGACGCGATGCCCGAGCGACTGGCTTCGGTGCTGGAGGCGATCTACCTGGTCTTCAATGAAGGTTACGCGGCCAGCGCCGGCGATGACTGGATGCGTCCGGCGCTGTGCGAGGAGGCACTGCGGCTCGCGCGCATCCTGGCGCACCGGCTGCCGGTGCCGCCGGTGCTGGGTCTGCTGGCACTGATGGAACTGCAGGCATCGCGTGCTGCGGCACGGACCGACGCGCAGGGCGCGCCGGTGCTGCTGGACCAGCAGAACCGCGCGCGCTGGGACTGGCTGCAGATCGAACGCGGGCAGCAGGTGCTGGCCCGCGCGCTGGCCGCCGGTGGTGCTGATGATCCCTATGTACTGCAGGCGCGCATCGCCGCCTGCCATGCGGCTGCGCGTCGGGCTGAAGCCACCGACTGGCCACGTATCGCTTCGCTCTATACCCGGTTGCTGCAGGTGATGCCTTCGCCGGTTGTCGCTTTGAATCGGGTCGTGGCGGTGCTGCGCAGCGAGGGCGCGTTCGCTGCGTGGGCACAACTGCAGCCGCTGCTGGTGGATGCACGCCTGCGCGACTATGCCCCTCTGGAGGTCGTCCGCGCGGAGATACTACAGGCGCTGGGGCGCGACCTCGACGCACGTCATGCTTTTGCCGAAGCCGCCAGACTTAGCCAGAACCAGGCGGAGCGGGGCCTGCTGCGCCAACGGGCCGGACTGCCGCCCCAGGAGTGACTGCGACGAACGCAGCACTTGTCGGCAGGCGCCTGAGCGGCTATGTTTCGCGCCCAGCGGACGCATCAGCGTCCGCATTCCGTGCGTATTGACCGAGGAGCGGTTGGATGTATTCAAGGACGAAGAGCGCATCGCGCGCTTTTGCGCGCCTGCTTGCCTGTGCCCTGTGCCTGGCCGTGTGGCCGATGGCTGCGCAGGCGGCTGACAAATCGCAGCAGGCCTACTGGGCCGGTTTTGCATATACCGCGGATGCCGCTGCCGTGCAGGCGACCACGCCGCATGCGCATGCCGTGCTGGAAAAGCGCGGCCTGATCCCGCTGAACCAGACCCTGGCGCAGGCGCTCAAGCGCCGGCCGCCGGCGAACCTGGAGCTGATCGACCAGCCGGTGGCGATGCTCGACGGCACCACCAGCGCGACGGTGCTGGCCGCCGCACTGGACCGCGAACTGGTCTCGGTCGAGCCGATCGGCAACCAGTACAAAGTGCTGGTGGAAGTGGCCCTGCAGGCACTGTTCTTCGATTTCCGCGAGCGCCAGGTGATCGCGTCCTATCCGCTGACCCTGCAGCGCATCGACGTGCAGGATTACCGGCCGGACAACGACGATATCGACGCGATCGTCGCCGATCTGCTGTACGGCAGCGCCGATACCAGCCTGTCGCAGGTGCTGGCCGCCAGTCTCGCCCAGGCCAAGCTGCCCGATGCCGCCGTGCGTCGCCTGCAGGTCGGTGGCGTAACCCTGTCCGACGCGGTCCGCGCCAAGCTGCCCGACCCGAAGTGGGAAACCCCGCTGCGCGCCACGCTGGCCCATGAACTGTCCAAGACGCTGTCGTCCAATACCGGCGTCGGCCTGCTGCCGCCGGCCTCGGGCCAGGCGATCGGTGGTGCGATGGCCGCCCGCTTTGCCGACGGCAAGGTCTACCAGCTGAAGATCCCCGAGCCGGACTACGTCATCACTGTGCAGGTCGATGCGCTGAAGAACGGCGTCATCAATGAAACCCCGGCGATGAAGACGATGCTGTTCGGCGCGTTCTTCACCGCCAAAGTGACCGAGCCCTTCTCCGGCAAGGTCTATTTCGAACAGCCGCTGCGCAAGGGCGCCACCAAGGTGGTGCCGGTCACGCAGTGGCAGGTCGACCAGTGGTCGGCCAGCTACGAAACCCTGCTGGCCGGCTTCGATGCCTTCGCCGGCGCCGCCGCCAAGCGTGCCGATTCGCGCGCATGGCTGGACGAACAGAAGCCGGGCGGACGCCCGTTGCAGCAGCAGACCCAAGCCCTCCAGGAGTTGATCAAGTCATGTCGTTGATGCGTACCATCCTGCTCATCCTCATCGCGCTGGTGGTGGCCTCGCCGGTCGCCGCGCAGACCGCGAGTTCGCGCGGTACCGGTTCGGCCAGCTACGGCCTGCGCCTGAGCGCCGACACCCGCGCCCAGGCCCTGAACAAGGCCAAGGTCAATGCACTGGAGGCGTACATCGCTGAAACCGGTGCGGCCAAGCTGCGCCTGTTCGAAGCCCGCCGCGCCGAGTTAATCGGCGAGATCGACCGTTATGTGCTCAGCGCCGTGCCGCTGTCGGACACCGAAGACAAGAAGGCCAAGACCTACACCGTCACTGTCCGCGCCGAGATCAACACCACGCTGCTGCAGACCAAGCTGGACGCAGGTTCGGCCGTGGCCGGTGCCACCGCCGCGCAGCGTTCGCTGCTGACCTTCCTGTTCATGGCACGCTCGCAGGACACCGTGCAGTCGTTCCAGGACAAGGAATACCGCCGCGTCGACGCCAGCAGCAGCTACAGCGAGAACACCCGTGAAGGCGACAGCTTCCGTGGCAACTCGGTCAGCACCAACGGCAGCATCAACCAGAACGGTTCGGTGTCGGTCACCAGCGGTGGCAGCACCACCCAGCGCAGCGACAACATCAGCTGGAAGGTGGCCAATGCCGCTGAAGTGAACACCGCGATGACCGGTGCCTTCAGCGCCGCCGGCTACGAAGTGGTTGAAGCCGAGTACGTGGAAGGCGAATCGCGCGGCCTGCTGAGCATCGAGCGCATCCGCAAGGACTTCAGCACCGGCAACGACCTGTCTGCCGCCACCCTGCGCGATACCGCCAACGGCATCCGTGCGGCCAACATCCCCTACATCGCCGTCGGTACCCTCGACGTCGGCATGCGCGACCGCGATCCGGCCAGCGGCAACACCCGCGTGTTCGTCACGGTCACCGGCAAGGTGCTGGATGTGACCGGCCGTTTCCCGCGCACCGTGTCGTCGGTGGGCCCGGTGCAGTTCTCCGGCACCGGCCCGAATGAAACCGTGGCCCGTACCAATGCCCTGCAGCTGGCTGCCGAGAAGGCCGCCCAGCAGATGATCAACGAACTGAACGTCAAGGCAGTCCGCTGATCCGCCACCCGGTGGGTGCCGAGCTCGGCATCGCGCTGGGGTTACCGATTCCCACGTGCCGCTTCGCGGCCGTCTCTCCCAAAGGACACTCATATGATCCGCAATACCGCTCTTGTCGTGGCCATCGCTGCCGCCACCCTGTCGATGCCGGCCCACGCGGGCCTGGGCAAGCTGAAGGACCTGGCCGGTGCCGCCACCGGCACCTCCAGCAGCAGCGCCTCCAGCGCCGCCGCTCCGGATGAAGCCGCGCAGGAAGCGCTGGTGCGTCGTTTCGTCAGCTCGCAGTCGCACTCGCTGCAGGCCCAGACCTCGTTCGCCCGTGCCTTCGGCCTGGCCGAGCAGGTGCAGCTGCTGGAAGCCGAGCGCCAGGCGCTGTCGTCGGGTTCGGTCAGCGTCGATGCGATGAAGAAGTCGGTGTCGGTCAGCGAAGCTGCGCAGGCCGCGATCAACGAGCGCCAGGCCGCTCAGCCGGAACTGAACGCTGAATCCAAGCAGCACTACGCCGAAGGCCTGGTCTCGCTGCTGGCGTCGGCAGCCGAAGCACAGAAGCTGGGCGGCGAAGCCAGCAGCTTCACCGCCGGCATGAAGAACCTGGGCGCGACCCAGCTGGCTACCGTTGGCCGCAAGCTGGCAGCGGGCGCATGGGTGGCCAAGGAATCGCCGGGCTTCATCCAGGGCCTGTACGGTTCGACCAAGTCGGCCGTGACCTTCGCCAGGAAGAGCAAGGTGAAGGTGCCGTCCAACGCCGACTCGATGCTCGACTCGATCTGATCCGAGGCGAATCTCCATGCGTATGACAACCCGTTTGATCGGCCTGGGCCTGGCCGCCGCGCTGCTTGCAGCCTGCGGCAAGCAGGACACCCCGGCCGCCGCGCCCGCCAAGGACAAGGCAACCAGTGCACTGGCCAGCAATGCGCCAGTGGAAGCAGCGCCCCTGCGTGGCACGCCGGATTTCGGCGGCACCACACAGGTCGCGCGCGAAGCCGACGGCATCGGCAGCACCCCGGAACTGGCGGTGCTGGCGGCGCTGCAGTCGGCCGTGGCGCAGGTCAACGGCGTACGCGTGGCCAGCCAGATGCAGGGCCTGCGCGCAGGCCTGCATGTGGATGTGGATGGCGAACACGTCGGCGATATCCGCGCCGACGCGTTCACCCAGCAGATGATCGCCGGCTCGCAGGGCGCGGTGCTGGGCTATGAAATCCTGTCGCAGGATGAAGTGCGGCAGCTGGACGAGGAAACCATCGCCCGCGTGCGCGCCAGCGATGAAGGCTGGAGCTTCAAGGGCTCGGCGTCGGCCAATGCGTCCGGCGAAGCCTCGGCCAAGAGCGGTTCGGCCTCGGCCAGCGTCAGGGAAAGCTACGACGAGAAGGTCAGCGTCGATGCCAAGCGTGGTGCAAGCTCGTTCGATTCCGACGTGACCCACCGCAGCATGCGCAGCTACTGGAAGGTGCGCGTGCGCGCGCAGATCGCCCAGTACCGCGCGCCGGACGAGCAGGGCAAGCCGAAGATCGTGGTTGCACTGCCGCGCACCAAGGCCGGCAGCTACGCCGTAGGCGATGGCCGCGTGGATGCCGATGAAGTGGCCGACGCGATCCGTGCGCGCCTGTCCGACACGCTGACCCAGACCCAGCGCTTCATCGTGCTGGACCGCGAATTCGGCGACGAACTGCAGGCCGAGATCGACCACATCAACAGCGGCAACGTGCGCCTGCAGGACACCGCGCGCGTGGGCCAGCAGCTGGCGACCGATCTGATCCTGATACCGACCATCGAACGCTTCGAGTACCCGCGCAGCGTGCGCAACCTGCGCATGTCCGACCGCCAGGTGACCTCGTACTCCGGTGGCGGCCGCATCACCCTGCGCCTGATCAACGCCACCACCGGCCAGGTGGTGATGTCCGACAGCTTCGACCACCAGCTGGCCTCGACCGGCCCCAGCACCCTGCCGCGCGTGGTCAACGGCCGCAACATGGCCGCGGCGATGATGGAATCGCTGTCGGGCCAGATCGGCACCAGCATCGTCACCACGCTGTTTCCGGTGTCGGTGGTCTCGGTGGACGGTGACCAGGTGGTGCTGAGCCAGGGCGGTGACACCGTGCAGGCCGGCCAGCGCTGGCAGGCCGTGCGCCTGGGCGAAGAACTGAAGGACCCGCAGACCGGCCGCTCGCTGGGCCGCAGCGAACACCCGTGCTGCACCATCCGCATCGACCGCGTGGCCGCACAGACCTCGTACGGCACCATCGAAGACGGCGTCGACGCGATGCGCGGCGGTTTCCGCCCGGGCCAGATCGAACTGCGCCAGAAGCTGGGCAGCAAGCCGGCCGCCGCCGCCGCAGGTGCGACTGCCTCGGCCGCTCCCGCAGCTGCCGCACGCCCGGCCGCCAAGCCGAAGCCCAAGCCCGCTGCCGCGCCGGCCGAAGACCCGAACTGGTAACAGGCTCAAGCAACACACCGATGGGGTCAGAGCCCTTTCCGCCGGGAAAGGGATCTGACCCCTTCCTGTTTCAGTCCGTGTCGACCAAGGTCGACACCTACCAACAGCAGCGGGAAGCTGTCGAAGGCGGGGTGGGTCCGGTTGCGGGGGCGTGAGCCGCATGGATGCGGCGACCGAGCTTACATGGATGTACTTGCAGCGTCCCCCGCAACCGGACCCACCCCGCCTACCCTCAGGAAACCAGCTTTTGCTGTTGCTTCGGCTGTTGCCGTTGTTTCGGCAGGTGCAGGGCGCAGCCCTGCCGAATCCCATTACACTCCAGAAGGATTTCCCTGCTGGAGAGAGCAATGAAACGAGTAGTACTGGGCCTGCTGGCCCTGTCGGTGTCGAGCGCACTGATGGCGGCCACCCCGAAATTCGACGGCGCGCGGATCTCCGCCGACGTCAAGGAACTGGCCTCCGACGCCTACGAAGGCCGCTCCCCGGCCACCGCCGGCGAAGAAAAGACCATCGCCTTCCTCAGCAAGCAGTTCGCCGACGCCGGCCTGCAGCCGGGCGGTGACCTCAAGGACGGCAAGCGCCTGTGGACCCAGGCCGTGCCGCTGCGCAAGGGCGACATCGTCGGCGCGCCGCAGTTGGCATTGCACCAGGGCGGCAAGACCCTGCCGCTGGAACAGGGCAAGCAGATTGCCGTGCGCGCCGCCATGAACGGGGCCAGCAACGTCGACATCAGCAAGGCCCCGCTGGTGTTCCTCGGTTACGGCGTGAAGGCCCCGGAGCGCAACTGGGACGACTTCAAGGGCGTGGACCTGAAGGGCAAGATCGCCGTCGTGCTGATCAACGACCCGGACTTCGAGACCGGCCAGGGTGACTTCGACGGCAAGGGCATGACCTACTACGGCCGTTGGACCTACAAGTACGAAGAAGGCGCCCGCCAGGGTGCGCTGGGCGTGCTGATCGTGCACGAGACCGCACCGGCGTCGTATGGCTGGGCCACCGTGGCCGGCTCCAACACCAACACCATGTTCGACGTGGTGCGCGACAACCCGGCCGACAGCCACCCGCTGCTGGAAGGCTGGATCCAGCGCGACCTGGCCGTGGAGCTGTTCCGCTCGGCCGGGCAGGACTTCGAGGCGCTGAAGAAGAAGGCGCAGCAGCGCGACTTCACCCCGGTGGTGCTGAGCGGCGCCAGCCTGGACGCGAAGTATGCGGTGAAGACCGAAGTGATCACCTCGCACAACGTGGCCGCACGCCTGGAAGGCAGCCGCCACCCGGACGAGACCATCGTCTACAGCGCGCACTGGGACCACATCGGCGTGGGCGAGCCCGACGCACGTGGCGACCGCATCTTCAATGGCGCACTGGACAACGCCAGTGGCACCGCCTCGCTGATCGAACTGGCCCGTGGCTTCGCCAAGGCCAAGCGTCCAGAGAGGTCAGTGCTGTTCCTGGCGGTCACCGCCGAGGAAAAGGGCCTGCTGGGTTCGGAGTACTACGCCACCCATCCGCTGTATCCGCTGGAAAAGACCGTGGCGGTGATCAACATGGACGGCATGGCGCCGTTCGGGCCGTCGCGTGACTTCGGCATCTACGGTGCCGCGCGTTTCGAGCTGCTGGACCAGCTGAAGGACGTGGCCAAGGGCTGGGATATCCGCTACACCCCGGACCCGAAGCCGGAAGCCGGCCTGTTCTTCCGCTCCGATCACTTCCCATTCGCCAAGCGTGGCGTTCCGGCACTGTCGTGGTCGGCCGGCCAGGACTGGGTGGACGGCGGGGTGGCCGCAGGCAAGAAGGCCTCCGAGGACTACACCGCCAAGCGCTACCACCAGCAGGGCGACGAATGGCAGCCGGACTGGGTGTTCGCCGGTGCCGCCCGCGACCTGGAAGTGCTGTACACGCTCGGCAACCAGCTGGCCAACACGCGCAGCTGGCCGAACTGGAGCAAGGACGAATCGTTCCGCGCCGTTCGTGATGCCAGCGCCGACCAGCGCAAGTAAGGGCATGCGCCGGGTTCGCCCGGCGCCTCCCGGGTAGTGCCGGGCGCTGGCCGGCATCCCTGTGATGCATGCGGAGATAGTGGGGAGCCGGCCAGCGGCCGGCACTACCAGATGGCTTTCCATCCCCGCTTTTCCCGCCTTCGTCGCAGCCCGCTTGTTTGCCCGGCGGGCCGCACTATGCTCGGCTCACCCCCTTCCTCCAAGGCGCCGCCGTGTTCGCCAGCCTCTCTCTCCTGATCCGCCACCTGCTGGCCTGGGCCGCCGCGCTGGTTGTCGCCGGCATGGTCTGGAGCGGCATCTTCAGCGGCATGAACGATGGCCCGGGCTGGGTGTTCGGCCTGCTGGCGATGTTCCTGATGATCTCCGCGCTGGGCAGCGCGATTACCCACGTGCGCCGGGTCTGGCTGGTGGCCGGCCGATTGGATTCGACCACGTTGTCCGGGCGCCAGCGCCGCCAGGTGGAACTGCCGATGGATGCCGGCCAGGCCTATGCCGTGGTGGAAGCGGCGATTGCCGAACTTCCGCGCGTGGAAGACGTGGAAAGCTCGGCCGGCAGCCTGCAGGTGCGCGCCTACGTGCGCCGGGTGGACCTCTGGAATGGCCGCCAGCCGTCGCGCTGGAACCTGCCGGCGCGGCTGGCGATCAAGCGCAACAGCGTGCTGGCGACGGTCACGCCGGGGCAGGGCACCAGTACCGTCACTCTGCTGTTCGAACCGGATGCCGGCTGGTGGGCCGATCTGCTGGCGCTGGATGAGGGCAGCAACTTCGAGAACGCCGAAGCGGTTACCCGCGCGATCAGCCGCCGCGTGGCCGACCAGCGCCGCGATGAGCAGGCCGCCGCCGAACAGACCCAGGTGGAAAAGGAACTGTCGGTCGCGCGCTTGAACCTGCTGCATGCGCAGGTGGAGCCGCACTTCCTGTACAACACGCTGGCCAACGCGCAGGTGCTGACCCGCACCGACCCGGCACGTGCCGAGCAGATGCTGGGCCACCTTATCCAGTACCTGCGCAGCTCGTTGCCGCAGGTGGACGAGTCGGTGTCGACGCTGGGGGTGGAGCTGGAACGCACGCGCGCCTACCTGGAGATCCTGCGCATCCGCATGGGCGCACGGTTGGCGGTGGAAGTGCAGGTACCGAATGAGCTGCATGGCGTGCACCTGCCGGCGATGGCACTGCAGACGCTGGTGGAGAACGCGATCAAGCATGGCCTGGAGCCCAAGCCCGGCGGTGGCACGATCTGGATCCTGGCGCGTGGCTTCGATGACCATGTGACCGTGACCGTCGCCGACGACGGGCTCGGCTTCGGCCAGGGCACCAGCGGCACCGGCATCGGCCTGAAGAACCTGCGCGAACGCCTGCGCCTGACCTGTGGCGAGCAGGCCGGCGTGGCGATCGTTGCCAACTTCCCCAGCGGTGTGGCCGCGACCATGACCTTGCCGCAGACACAAAAGGAGCGCAGCCATGCCGCTTGAAGCCCTCATTGCCGAAGACGAGGAACTGCTGCGGCAGTCACTGGTGGAACAGCTGCGCCGGTTGTGGCCGGAGCTGAAGCTGGTGGCCGAGTGCGAGGACGGCGCCAGTGCGCTGGAGCAACTGGCCGAGACGCAGCCGGACATCGCGTTCCTCGACATCCGCATGCCCGGCATCAGTGGCATCGAAGTTGCGCGCTCGCTGTCCGAGCTGAGCCCGCGTACCCAGGTGGTGTTCGTCACCGCCTATGACCAGTACGCCATCGACGCGTTCGAGCAGGGCGCGATGGATTACCTTCTGAAGCCGGTCAGTGACGAACGCCTGCTGGCGACGCGTGAGCGCATCCTGTCGCGGCTGCCATCGACACGCCAGGATGACGCCGTGCTTGAACGCCTGCTGCAGCGGCTGGGGCCATCGCAGGGTGCTGCCGAGCGCCCGCCGCTGGCCTGGATCACCGCCAGCAACGGCCGCGAGACGCAGCTGATCATGCTGGAAGATGTCGCCTACTTCCGTGCCGACAACAAGTACACCACCGTGGTCACCGCTGCCGGCGAGAGCCTGTTGCGCACACCATTGCGCGAACTGCTGGAAGTACTCGACCCGCAGCACTTCCGCCAGATCCACCGCTCGACCATTGTCAACATGAAGGCTGTGGCGGCGGTCAGCCGCGACGATACCGGGCGCGGTGTGCTGCGGCTGCGGGGCCGGACGGAAACACTGGTGGTCAGCCAACCATTCATGAGCCTGTTCCGCGGCATGTAGCCGCACCGCACCTTTCCGCTACCAGGAGCATTGCATGCGTCTTTTCCTGCTTGCAGGCCTCGCTGCACTGGCGCTTGCCGGTTGCCAGAAGTCCACCGAAACCGCGATCACCCGCACCACTGCCAATGGCGTGGACACGCTGTACAGCAAGCGCACGGTAGTGGACGGCGTGGCGCGTTTTGAGTGCATGGCCAGCCGCAGCGGTCAGTGCCATTACCTGTTGCTGGACCCGGCCTGTCGTCCTGACGCCGCGTGTGCGAGAGCGCCGATACGGTCGTTCGCGTTGGCGGCCGGCACCACCCAGGAGTTCAGGGACCTGCCGAAGGGCTTCGCCCAGTGCGTCAGCGAGGATCGGAAAGAACAATGCCACCGTGAGTGATCACGGTGGCATTGTGGGTCCCCCCGCTTCCCTGAAGGGTCAGTAGGCAGGCTGCAGTGTCAGGTCGTGGTGGTGCTCGTTCTCGCCCACGTGGTTGAGGCGGCCGACCAGTTCGGAGTGCTGCTTCATGCGCCCGATCTCGGTCATGATGCGGATGTCCTCGTGGCGCAGCTCGCGCTTGGCGGTGACCGCCTGCTTGTAATCGAGCACTTCCGGGTAATGCTCGGCCAGTTCCAGGGCCTCGGCCACGTGCTCGACGCTGTCGGCCTTGGAGCTGATGCGTGCGCGACTGTTGAACGCCTTCATCCAGCGCTCGAAACCGGCCTGCTGATCGAACATGTTGGCCATGAACCAGATCACGAACAGGATCGAGACCCACGAGCCGAACACGACTACCACGCGGGTGAACGTGATATGGAAGTCGTCACGCCACAGGTAGTTGGCGATCAGGCCAAGAATCAGCAGCGAGGCTGCCTGCCAGCCGACGATCGAGGCGATCAGCCATTGGCACTTGGCCTGGGCCAGCACGGCTACTTCATCGCGGATCTGCTGCTCGCTGAGATTGCGCCAATGCGCAACCTGTTTATCGAACGGGCTGCTGTAGAGCTCGTTGTCGCGAAGCAGAATTCCCAAACCCTTGAACAAAGCAATCATGGCTGGCTCCTTGTGGAACGTGCGTCGATCAGCATTGGACGGTGTGGCGGGTCCAGTTCTAGCACTTCCAGCGAGCCGTGCAATGGGCGCCATGCCAAGCCGCGTAAGGGCCTTCTCTGAATCGGTGAATGTTGCTGCATCGCAGCATCGAGGCCGGAGCCTGCGACAGGATGTCGCAGGGTGAAATGTGCTGCGGCCGCACATGAAACCGTGGCTGCGTGCGAAGACTCGCCGCCGGCGTCGTGATCGCCCAGAATCGGGGCCGACCGCGCAACTCGCGGCCACCCTTTCGCTTTTCCTGGACCTGTGATGCCGGCTCTGCTGCAGCGACTCTCCCGCCCCGTCACCGCGCCGATCCGGCGCTGGGTACTGGAGGCCTTCCCGCGTGGCCAGAGCGGCATCGATTACGACCAGCCGCTGGGTGACCCGGGCTGGTTTGGACCTGGCAGCGTGACCTGGCGCCTGCACGCGGAGTTCCCCTCGATGCTGGCCGGGGGCTTGTGTGCGCTGATGCTGCAGACCCTGCATCCGCGCGCGCTGGCCGGGGTCTACGACCACTCCAATTTCCGTCAGGACCTGGTGGGTCGCCTGCGTCGCACCACTGCGTTTGTCGCCGGTACCAGCTATGCACCCAGCGGGGAGGTAGAGGCGCTGGTGGCCAAGGTGCGCCGCATCCATGCACGGATCCGCGGCCAGACCGCGCAGGGCGAGCCCTACGCGGCGGACGATCCACAACTGCTGACATGGGTGCACGTGACTGAGGCGTTTGGTTTCCTGCAGGGCTTTCGTCGCTACGGGCTCGAGGTGCCGGCGCACATCGCCGACCGCTACTACGACGAGTACCGCCGCGTGGCCGAAGCACTGGGTGCGGTGGATGTGCCGCGCAGTGAAGCCGAGGTGGCAGCGTACTTCTGCGCGCGGCAACCGGAGCTGCGTGTGGACGAGCGCTCGCGTGAAGTGCTGGAGGTGTTGTCCGGCGTGCGCCTGCCGGTACCGGTGCCGGGGCTGTCGCGCGAGGTGTTCCTTGGCGCCGGTGCGGCACTGCTGCCGGACTGGGCCGAAGGCATGCTTGAACGCAGCGGCCGCCAGCGTGCGCAGGCGGCCGCTTCAGCGAAGTTGATGCAGGGCATGGCGCCGCTGTTCCGCCGTGCGCTGCCCGATGGCCTCGCCAGCCGCGCCTGTGCGCGCATGGGCGTGCCGGTGTCGGTGCTGCGCGAGTGGCCCACCGTTCCCCGGTAGGTGCCAATCTTGGTCGGCACGCGTTGCGCGATATAGCTTCATCCACGCATGGCGTGGATCTACTGATGCCATGGTTCTGGTTGGCACGCGCTGCGCGCGGTGCCGCAGAAGGGCCAACCAAGGTTGGCCTCTACCAGAGCGGATGCGGCAGCATATCCACGCCATGCGTGGATGGGCCTCACCCGGCCGACTTCAAGCCACGCAACAGCATTTCCAGCGCCGTCGTCGCCTGCCGCAGGCGCGCGTCGCCATCCTCGCCCTCGGCGATCCAGAACGCGGCCTCGGCCAGGCTGCCGTAGATCAGCGATGCCAGCGCCTGCGCATCCACCGGCATCGCTACGCCCTGCGCGATCAACTGTTCGATCAGGCGCTGCATCGAGTGGACGCAGTGGCGCTGCGATTCCGGTGAGGCGCCACCCAGCACCGCGCGCGCGTCACGCAGCACGATGCGCTGGATCTCCGGCTCCAGCGCCATCTCCAGATAGGCACGGCAGCGCTGTACGAAACCGTCCCAGGCATCATCCGCGCCATCGCTGATCGCCTGCAGGCGCAGGTCGGTCTCGGCATCGAGCTGGGCGACCACCGCGGCCAGCAGGCCCTTCTTGTCGCCGAAGTGGTGGTAGAGCGCACCCCGGGTCAGGCCGGCCTGGGCGGTCAGGTCATCCATCGAGGTGGCGGCATAGCCATGCTCGCTGAACACGCGGCGGGCGGTGGCCAGCAGGCTGGCACGGGTTTCTTCCATCTCGGCGCGGGTGCGACGGACCATCCGGAACTCCTTACATACGCAGTGCATGATTATTTACATACGACGCGTATGAATGTAGGCTCTTATTCATACGCTCTGTATGTATTGTCGTGGCGCCGGGAGCGCCAGGCAAGCCGCTGCCCTGGAGATCCCGATGGCCACCCCCTACCGCGACCTGTTCGCCGCCCCCGGCACCGCCGGCCTCGCCCTGGCCGGCCTGCTGGCCCGCCTGCCGCTGCCGATGACCGGCATCGGCATCATCACATTGCTGTCGCAGCTGCGCGGCAGCTATGCCTTGGCCGGTGCGGTGTCTGCCACCTTCGTGCTGACCTATGCGCTGCTGTCGCCACAGGTATCGCGCTGGGTCGACCGGCGCGGGCAGGGCAGGGTGCTGCCATGGGCTACTGCGGCCAGTGCGGCAGGGTTGTTGCTGCTGCTCGCGTGCACGCTGCTGGCTGCGCCAGACTGGGCGCTTTTCGTCGCCGCCATGCTGGCTGGATGCATGCCCAGCGTGTCCGCAATGGTGCGCGCACGCTGGACTGCGATCCATCGCGGTCGCCCGCAGCTGCAGACCGCGTATTCGCTGGAGACCGTGTTCGATGAGGTGACCTTCATCGTCGGTCCACCGTTGTCAGTGGGGCTGTCGGTGGCGGTATGGCCACAGGCCGGCGTACTGGCGGCCGCCCTGTTGCTGGTGGTCGGCGTCGCCGCATTGGTGCTGCAGCGGGGCACCGAGCCGCCGCTGCAGCAGCACGAAGGTGCAACTCCCTCGGGCTCGCTGCTGCGGCACACGGAGATCCGCCTGCTGGCGTTGCTGATGCTGGCGATGGGCGTGATTGTCGGTACGGTCGACATCACCAGCGTGGCCTTCGCCGAACAGCGGGGGCAGCCGCTTGCCGCCAGCGTGGTGCTGTCGGCCTATGCGCTGGGCAGCTGCGCGGCGGGCCTGCTGTTCGGGGCACTGAAGCTGCAGGCACCGTTGCGGCGCCTGTTGCTGGCCGGCGCAGTGGCCACCGCACTGACCACGTTGCCGCTGCCGTGGGTCGGCAGCCTGCCCGGGCTGGTCGTGGCGGTGCTGCTGGCCGGGGTGTTCTTCGCGCCGACGATGATCGTGGCGATGTCGCTGGTCGAACAACGCGTGCCCGAATCGCGCCTGACCGAGGGCATGACCTGGCTGCTGGCCGGATTGAACATCGGCGTGGCGCTGGGCGCGGCGCTGTCCGGGCAGAGCGTCGATGCGGGGGGCGTGCGTAGCGGCTTTGTCGTTGCACTGGTGGCAGGCGGGGGCGTGCTGCTGTTGGCCGTTCTCGCGCGACGTGCCTTGCGCCCGTCTGCTGCATCCACCTCCCCTGAAGGCATCATCCCGTGAGCGCTTCATCGCCTGCGCATGCCACGCCTGTGCATCGCCATCCGTGGTGGGCGGTTTCCGCCGTTGGCCTCGCCACGTTCTCGGTGGTCACCACCGAAATGCTGCCGGTGGGCCTGCTGACCCCTGTCGCCGAAGATCTCGGCGCGTCCACCGGCACCGCCGGCCTGATGATCTCGCTGCCGGCCCTGCTGGCGGCAGTGTTCGCACCGCTGGTGGTGATCGCAGCCGGTGGCATCGATCGTCGTCGCATCCTGTGCGTGCTGCTGGGGCTGCTGCTGGTCGCCAACATTGCTTCGGCGCTGGCACCCGGCATCGGCTGGCTGCTGGCCGCGCGCGTACTGGTGGGGTTCTGCATGGGCGGGATCTGGGCCATCGCTGGTGGGCTGGCAGCACGCCTGGTGCCGGCGCATCGCATCGGCCTGGCCACCTCGATCATCTTCGGGGGCGTGGCCGCAGCATCGGTTCTGGGGGTGCCGCTGGGTGCACTGATCGGCGACGCCCTGGGCTGGCGCTTCGCGTTCGCAGCGATGGCGCTGTTCAGTGCGGCGGTGATGCTGCTGCATCTGTGGGTGGTTCCCGCGTTGCCGGTGGTGGCGTCGGTGCGCCCGGCGCAGTTCGTGCAGCTGCTCGGCCACCGTGGCCTGCAGCGCGGCCTATGCCTGACGCTGCTGCTGGTAGCAGGTCACTTCATTGCGTTCACCTATGCGCGCCCGTTGCTGACCCTGCGATCGGGCGTGGATGCCGCTTGGATCGGCGCGCTGCTGTTCGCCTATGGCATGGCGGGCATCGCGGGCAACTTCATCGCCGGACCACTGGCCGCTCGTCATCCGCGCGGCATGCTGCTGGCGATCTCTTGCGGCCTGCTGCTGACGCCGTTGTTGTTCCTGTGGCTGGGCGGCACACCCTCCGGCGGCATTGTGGTGCTGTTGCTGTGGGGCCTGGCCTATGGCGGCGTGTCGGTCGGCCTGATGAGCTGGATGATGAAGGCAGTGCCGCACGCGGTGGAGATCGCCACCGCGCTGTATGTCGGTGTGTTCAACATCGGCATCGCAATGGGCGCGTGGGGCGGTGGACGGCTGCTGGATGGCGTGGGCCTGCATGCGAATCTGTGGGTCGCGGCCGGGCTTGCCATGGTCGCCACGCTGGTGATTGCCACAACGCGCCGGTAGATCCACGCCATGCGTGGATGGCTTGTAGTCCTGTAGATATGCCGACCAAGGTTGGCATCCACCCGAGCGGGGCATTTGCCAACCAAGGTTGGCAGCTACCGGAAAATGAAACGGGCGCCTCGCGGCGCCCGTTCCGGTTACATCACCACACCTTGACCCGCTTGTCCGGGGCCAGGTACAGCTTCTGGCCTTCCTTCACCTCGAACGCCGGATACCAGGCGTCGATGTTGCGCACGGTGAGTGCGCGGAACTGGCCTGGCGCATGCACATCGGTCAGCAGCGAGTTGCGCAGCGCCTGCTCGCGGCTCTTGCTGCGCCACGCCTGGGCGAAGCCCAGGAAGAAGCGCTGGTCCGGCGTGAAGCCTTCCAGGGTCTGGCCCGGCTTGCCCTGCAGCGACAGCTGGTAGGCATCGTAGGCAGTGCCCAGGCCGGCCACGTCGGCGATGTTCTCGCCCAGGGTCAGCTTGCCATTCACATGCACGCCCGGGAACGGCTCGTAGCTGCTGAACTGCGCGGCCAGCGCATCACCGGCGGCGTTGAACTGCTTCAGGTCCTCGGCGGTCCACCAGTTGTGCAGCTTGCCGGTCTCGTCGAACAGCGCGCCGGCGTTGTCGAAGCCGTGGCTGATCTCATGGCCGATCACCGCGCCGATCGCACCATAGTTCACCGCGTCGTCGGCGGCACCATCGAAGAACGGCGGCTGCAGGATCGCGGCCGGGAACACCAGGCGGTTTTCCAGCGGCACGTTCATCGCATTGATGGTCTGCGGCAGCATCGCCCACTCACTGTGGTCGACCGGCTTGCCCAGCTTGGCGATGTTGCGCTGGTATTCGAACAGCTCGGCGCGCTGTGCGTTGCCGAGCGCGTCATCGCGGCGGATCTCCAGGCCGGTGTAATCACGCCACTTCTCCGGGTAGCCCATCCCCACGGTCAGGCCGGCGACCTTGGCCTTGGCATGCGCCTTGGTCTGCGGCGACATCCACGACAGTGCGTCAATGCGCTTGGCGAAGGCGGCGATGATGTTCTTCGCCATTTCGTCCGCACGCTCCTTGGTCCTGGCGTCGAAGTGCTTCTCGACATAGCGCTTGCCGATGGCCTCGCCGACAGCATGGTTGGCATCATCCACGGCGCGCTTCCAGCGGTCGCTCTGCTGCGGCGTGCCGCTCAGCGCGGTGCCATGGAAGGCGAAGCGGGCGTCGGCGAACTTCTTCGGCAGGTAGGCGGCGGCACGGTCCAGTGCGTGGAAGGCCAGGTAGTCCTTCCACACCTCCAGCGGTTCGGTGGCGACCAGCCTGGACAGGCCGGCCACGGCCTTGGGCTGCCACACGATGAAGTCCTGCTGCTCGCCCAGCGCGGCCGCATCAAGGAAGGCGTTCCAGTCCATGCCCGGTGCCTTGGCGTTGAAATCGGCCTGGGTCCACGGATTGGCACCCTTGGTCACGTCGTTGGTTTCTTCCTGGGTGGCATGCGCCTGCGCGATCTTCGTCTCCAGCGCAAGGATGCGCTGTGCCTTGCCGGCCGGGTCGGCCACGCCGGCCAGCTGCAGCATCTGCGCGATGTAGCCCTGGTACTGCTTGCGCAGTTCGGCCATGCGGCCGCCGCCCAGGTAGAAGTCGCGGTCGGGCATGCCCAGGCCGCCCTGCACGAGGTACGGCGCGGTGCGGTCCGGCTGCAGCATGTCGACCGAGACCCACAGGCCGAACAGGCGGTCGGTGTAGAAGTTGGTGGCATTGAGCAGGTCGACGTCGGCGCGCATCTCGCCGCCGAGGGCACGTGCCAGGCCGGCCTTGTCGGCGATGGTCTCGATGGCCTTCAGCTGCGGCTGCACCGGGGCGATGCCGTGCTGCTCGATGCCGGCTTCGTCCATGTAGGCGGCGTAGTAGTCGCCGATCAGCTTGTCGTCACCGCTGGCCTGCGCATTGCCGGCCGCACCCTCGAGGATGGCGCGGGTGTCGGCCAGGGTCTTTTCAGCGATGACGTTGAAGCTGCCGAAGCGCGAACGGTCGGCCGGAATCTCGGTGTTCTTCACCCAGGTGCCGTTGGCGAAGCCGAAGAAGTCATCGCCGGCCGCGATGCTGCGGTCCATGCCGCTGGCATCGAAGCCGAAGCTGCCCAGCATCGGCTTGGCGGCAGCGGGTGCAGCCTCGGCGGGCCTGGCGGTGCCAGCGGCCGGATCGGCCGGACGGTCGCAGGCAGCCAGGGACAGGCTGGCAACGATGGCCAGTGCCAGGGTGGGACGGCGCAGCTTGGACATGGACTTCTCTTGCAGCGGAAAACCCCAAGTCTAATCCGCCGCAGCCCGGCTGGCCGTCCCTGTGGCTGGCCGGTCCTGTGCAGGATCTGGCTGAACGCGCTGAAGCGATCTTCACGCCGTCACCGGGGTGGTGCATGCTGGGCCCTGGAGCCCTGCGCGGACACGGGGAGGTGGCCATGCAGGACGGGGTCAGGCGTCAAGAATGGCGTCCGCCGGCCGTTGAGGTCGGGGATGTGGAGGATTCGTTCGCGCATGAAGCCAGCCGACTGCACAAGGAAGATCGACCGATGCCCGCGTTGAAGCGGGCGTTGGCCCGTCCGTTGCGCGCCATCACCTGGGGCGGCGTGCTGCTGGGCCTGTTGCTGGTGGCCGGATTGGCCACCATGCTGGCCAACGACCATCACCGCCGCCTGGAGGCCGCGCAGCGGCAGAGCCGTGCGCTGGCGGTGGGGAGCGAGCGCCTGCTGGCGCTGGAACTGCGCAATCTGGAGCGGGCGATGACCGGCATCGCCGGCGATGCCGGTGAGTTGTTCCGCAGCGTGCCGTCACAGGCCCCGGTACTGCTGGATGCGGCCATCGGTGGCGTGCTGCGCCGCCACGCTGAACTGCACAGCATCGTGGTGCTGGACCGCCACGGGCGCGCGCTGACCGCCGGGCGCGGCGACCTGCAGCTGCCGCTGTGGACCGACCCGCTGCGCCGGGGGCAGGGCAGTGCCCTGTACATCGGCCCGCCGCAGCGGGCCAGCGATGGCGACTGGGTGGTGCCGCTGGCACTGCCGATGGCCGGTGAACGCTGGCTGTTGGCGCGGCTGCGCTGTGGTGAACTGCAGCGCATCGCCGGCGGCCTGGATGTTGGTCCCAACGGGCTGGTCTCGATCACCGACGCCGAGGGTTACATGCTGGCGCGCGTGCCCGATCCGCATGGCACGGTCGGTCGCCGCTACGACCTGCCGCGGCGTGACCTGCTCGGCAAGCAGGCGGTGGTCGAGCTCGGCAGCCTGCCCGGCGTGGTCGATGGTGTGCCGCGCATCACGACCATCAGTACGCTCGACCGCAGCCCGCTGGCGGTGCAGATCGGCCTGGCCGATGAGGACGTGCTGGCACCCTGGTGGCCGTACCTGCAGGCATCGGTGGCGATCGTGCTGGCCTACATCGTGGTGCTGCTGGTGCTGCTGTATGCGGTGCGCCGCAGTACCCGCAGCCAGCAGGCGATGGCCGAGGAACTGAAGGCGGGCCATGCCGAGCTGCGTCTGGCCCATCAGGTCGGGCGTGTCTGCACGTGGTACGTGGATGAGGACGCCGCGCTGCTGCGCTGGTCCCCCCTGGCGCGCGAGATCTTCGGCGTGCAGACCGATGCGCTGCCGGTAGCCGACTTCTTCGCTCGCGTGCATCGCGATGATGCCGCGCGCCTGCAGCAGGCTTTCGACCAGGCCTTTGCCGGCGGCGCAGTGCTCGACCAGGTGTTCCGCCTGGTGCTGCCCGGTGGTGAAGTGCGCTGGGTGGGCGCGCGCGGACAGCGGGTGGAGGTGGCCGACAGCGAACGACGCATGATCGGCGCGTTGACCGACCTGAGCGAACGCTACCAGGCGCGCGAGCAGATGAGCGAAGTGGAACGCCGCTTCCGCCTGCTGTTCGACCGCAACCCGGCGCCATTCTGGGTGTTCGACCCGGACACGCTGCGCTTCATCGAGGTCAATGACGCGGCGGTGCGCCAGTACGGCTACAGCCGCGAGGAGTTCCTGGCGATGAGCATCCTCGACATCCGCCCGCGCGAAGGCTGGGACGAGGTGCGTGGTGCCATCCAGCGCGCGCAGGTGGGCGATCCCCCCGACGCAACCGTGCGCCTGCACCGGCGCAAGGACGGCAGTGTGTTCGAGGTGCGCGCACACCTGTCCAAACTCGATTTCGACGGACAGCCCGCGTGCCTGGTGCTGGCCGAGGATGTGAGCGAACGGCTGGCCTACGAGCGCGACCTGGCCTACCAGGCACGGCACAACCCGGCCACCGGCCTGCTCAACGTGCGTGCATTGACCGACCAGCTGGATGAGCAGGGCGAGGGCTATACCATCGCCTTCGTGCAACTGCGCGGACTGCAGCTGGTGGCCGATACGCTGGGCCGTGAGATCGGTGATGCCGTGCTGCAGTCGATGGCGACCCGCCTGGGCGGGTTGGGCGCACGCTGCGGCACGCTGGCGTTCCAGCCGGCGGAGGACTTCGTGTTCGCCATCGGTTCGGAGCACGATACCCAGCGCGTGCTGGACGACCTGCTGCAGATCGTGTCGGCGCCGATGCGTGGCAAGGATTCACTGCACCAGTTCGAGCCGCGCATCGGCGTGGCGGTGCATGTGGCCGGTGACGGCCACAGCGCCGAACAGGTGATCGGCATGGCCGCGCAGGCGGCGCACGCGGCGCGTGCTGAGGGCAACGTGGTGGTCTGGTTCGACGCAGCGGTGACCACGCGGCTGGCCGACCGGTTGCGCCTGGCCGGGCGCATCCATGCGGCCATCGACAACGAGTTCCAGCTGTACTTCCAGCCGATCCGGCATGCCAGCGATGGCAGCCCGGCGGCATTGGAGGCATTGCTGCGCTGGCCGCAGGCTGATGGCAGCTTCATTCCGCCCAATGAGTTCATCCAGCTGTGCGAGGACACCGGGCTGATCCTGGCACTTGGCCGCTGGGTGATCCGAGCGGCAGCGAAGGCGCAGCGGCGGTTGGTCGAGGCCGGGTGGGGCGAGCTGCCGATTGCGGTCAACGTCTCGGCCGTGCAGTTCTTCAACAGCGACCTGGTGGCCGAGTTCACCCGCGCCCAGCAGGAGTTCGGGTTGGCGCGGGGTGCGCTGCATGTGGAACTGACCGAGAGCAGCCTGATGCGCAAGCCGGGGCAGGCGATGCAGACCATGCAGCGCCTGCACGAGCAGGGCATCAGCGTGTCGCTGGATGACTTCGGCACCGGCTATTCCAGCATGTCCTACCTGCAGCACCTGCCGCTGGACATCCTGAAGATCGACCGCAGCTTCGTGGCGGACGTGGAAACCAATCCACGCAACGCCTCGATCTGCCGCGCACTGCTGTCGCTGGGCCACAGCATGGGCCTGACCATCATCGCCGAAGGCGTGGAGACGCCGGGACAGCTGGACTGGCTGGCTGCGCACGGCTGTGACCAGGTGCAGGGCTACCTGCTGGGACGGCCGGCACCGCTGGAACGGATCATCGACGCGCTGGATGAGGTCGCCGCCTAAGTGGTAGTGCCGGCCGCTGGCCGGCATTCGCCCAGGACCGGGAGGTGTCTGATTGCCGGCCAGCGGCCGGCACTACGGCAAACGCCAGGCTCGGCTACACCCCGGCCTCCACCAGGTGGTCGATGAAGCTGCGCACCTTCGGTGCCAGGTGGCTGCGGCTGGTGTAGACCGCGAAGATGCCGATCGGCGCGGCCTCCCACTCGGGCAGGACGCGCACCAGACGGCCATCGGCCAGTGCGTCTTCCAGCAGGAAGTCCGGTTGCAGGATCACGCCCATGCCGGCGATCGCCGCTTCGCGCAGCACGTCGCCGTTGTTGGCGTGCAGCAGGCTGCTTACCGAGACCTTCACTTCGCCGCCCGGTCCCTGCAGTGGCCAATGGTCGCCAGCGGCCCAGTAGCTGTAGCTCAGGCATGCGTGTGCCTGCAGCTCCTGCGGGGTCTGCGGGGTGCCGTGTGCGGCCAGGTAGGCCGGCGCGGCGCACAGGCTCACCCGCGATTCGCCCAGGCGACGTGCGATCAGCGTGGGACCGGGCTCGCGGGTGATGCGGATGGCCACGTCGTAGCCTTCCTCGACCATGTCCACCAGCCGGTCGGACAGCGCCAGGTCCAACTCCACCTGCGGGAAGCGCTGGCGATAACTGGCTAGCAGCGGGCCGAGGCGGGCAATGCCCCAGCTCACCGGTGCGTTGATGCGCAGCGTGCCCGAGGGCTCCAGCGCCTGCGCGCCGATACTGGCCTCCAGCGCGTCGAATTCGGCCAGCAGGCGCACGCACTGGGCGTAGTAGGCGGCGCCGGCACTGGTCGGGCTGACCCGGCGCGTGGTGCGGTGGAGCAGGCGGGTGGACAGGCGCTTTTCCAGCGCCGCGACCTGGCGCGTGACGCCGGCGGTGGACATGTCCAGGGCCTGGGCGGCGGCACTGAAGCCGTTGCGCTCGACCACCGCCACGAACACGCGCATCGCCTCGAGGGTGTCCATTGTTGCGCCTTGTGAAATAAATACGGTCAAACGATCGTATTTATCGGCCAGTGAAGGCGCAATAACCTGTGCCCACTCCCTTCAAGGTGCCTTCCGATGCACACCACGACCGCTCCTGTTTCGCCGCTGGCGCCGTATGGCGCCACCCTGCTGCGCCTGGCTCTGGGCGTGCTGTTCCTGGTCCACGCACTGACCAAGCTGCTGGTGTTCACCCCGGCCGGTACGGCGGCGTTCTTCGAGTCTCTGGGCCTGCCCGGTGTGCTCGGCTACCTCACCATCGGCGTCGAACTGGTGATCACCGTCGCGCTGCTGCTGGGCATCTACGCACGCTGGGTGGGCCTGGTCGGCGTGCCACTGCTGCTGGGCACCATCGTCACCGTGCACGGCGCCAACGGCTTCGGTTTCGCCAATGCCGGCGGCGGCTGGGAATACCCGGCGTTCTGGGCATTGGCGCTGGTGGTGCTGTTCCTGCTCGGCGATGGCAAGTGGACCCTGCGTTCGCGCTGATCGCCGCCTGATCCTGCAACTGGAGAATTCCATGTCCCGCCTGCCTTCGCTGTACATCTCCCATGGTTCGCCGATGACTGCCCTGCAGCCGGGCCAGGTTGGCGTGCGCCTGGCCGAGCTGGCGCGCGATCTGCCGACGCCGCGCGCCATCGTGATGGCTTCGGCGCACTGGCTGGGCCGGCAGCCGCTGGTTGGCGCGCATCCACAGCCGCCGACCATCCACGACTTCGGTGGCTTCCCGCGCGCGCTGTTCGAACTGCAGTACCCGGCACCGGGTGATCCGGCACTGGCCGAAGAAGTGGCCGGCCGCATCGCCGCCGCAGGCCTGCCAGTGGCCATCGACCCGCAGCGTGGCCTCGACCACGGCGCGTGGGTACCGCTGCGGCTGTTGCGCCCTCAGGCGGACATCCCGGTGGTGCCGGTGTCGATCCAGCCGCTGCTCGGCCCCGAGCATCAGTTCGCGCTGGGCCGTGCGCTGGCGCCGCTGCGCGAACAGGGCGTGCTGCTGGTCGGCTCCGGCAGCATCACCCACAACCTGCACGACTGGGGCGACTACCAGGACGGCAAGGAAGCGCCGTACGTGCGGCCCTTCATCGAATGGGTGGAGCAGCGCCTGGCCGCTGATGACCGCCAGGCCCTGCTGGATTACCGCCGGCAGGCGCCGTTCGCCGAACGCGCGCACCCGACCGACGAGCACCTGCTGCCGCTGTTCTTTGCAATGGGCGCGGCCGGCGAGGGCGGTTTCGGTGCGCGCCGCATCGATGCAGGCATCGATGCCGGCTTCCTCGCCATGGATCTGTACCGCTTCGACGGGGCATGAGCCGGGGCTGACGCGCGGCGGCCCCGGCCGTCGCGGCCATGGCCGCATGTGGTAGTTTTTTCCGGGTTTCCGGCGCTGGCCTCCAAGCCTCCCCACGCGCCGCTTCCTGGAAGAAGCATGCATACCATTGAAGTCGTCCTGGCGATGCTGGTGGCCGTTGTCGCCAGCGGCTACCTGGTTCGCGTCCTGCCGTTCTCGTTGCCGCTGCCGCTGGTGCAGATCGGCCTGGGTGCGGTCATCGCCGGGGTGTTCAACCGTGGCCACGCGCTGGAGCCGGAAGTGTTCTTCCTGCTGTTCCTGCCGCCACTGCTGTTCCTCGATGGCTGGCGCATCCCCAAGCAGGGCCTGTTCCGCGACAAGGGCGCGATCCTCGAACTGGCGTTCGGCCTGGTGGTGTTCACCGTCATCGGCGCCGGCTTCCTGATCCACTGGTTGATTCCGGTGATGCCGCTGGCGGTGTGCTTCGCGCTGGCGGCCATCGTCTCGCCGACCGACCCGGTGGCGGTGGGCGCGATCGCTTCGAAGGCGCCGATTCCCAAGCGCCTGATGCACATCCTGGAAGGCGAGTCGCTGCTGAACGATGCCTCGGGCCTGGTCTGCTTCCGCTTCGCGGTGGCGGCGGTGATGACCGGCACCTTCTCGCTGGCCACGGCCTCGCTGACCTTCGTGTGGGTGGCGGTGGCGGGATTGGCGGTGGGCGTGGCGGTGACGCTGGGTGTGTCCACCTTCCAGCGCTGGCTGTGGCGCCGCTTCGGCGAAGAGCCCGGCGCGGCGATGCTGGTCAACCTGCTCATTCCGTTCGCGGCCTACCTGCTGGCCGAAGAGATCCATGCCTCGGGCATCCTCGCCGCGGTCGCCGCCGGTATCGCGATGAGCTATGTCGAGCTGACCGGTCGCGTCTCCGGCAGCATGCGCGTGCAGCGCGCCGGGGTCTGGAACATGCTGCAGTTCAGCTTCAACGGCATCATGTTCGTGCTGCTGGGCGAGCAGCTGCCGGGCATCGTCGAACGCGCCACCACCACCATGAACGAGACCGGCCACCAGAGTGCGTGGTGGCTGCTGGTGTATGTGGTGGTGATCAATCTGGCACTGGTCGTGCTGCGCCTGTTGTGGGTGTGGTTGTCGCTGCGCTGGAACCTGCTGCGCGCGCGCCGTCGCGGCCTGGAGCGGGGCGAGGCACCGAACTGGCGCATCGTGGTGGCGACCTCGGTGGCCGGCGTGCGCGGTGCGATCACCCTGGCCGGTGTGTTGACCCTGCCGCTGTTCCTGCCCGACGGCAGTGCGTTCCCGGCGCGTGACCTGGTGATCTTCCTGGCCGCATCGGTGATCCTGTTCTCGCTGCTGGGCGCCAGCATCGCGCTGCCACAGCTGCTGAAGGGCCTGCAGCTGCCGGCTGACTCGGGCGAGCGCAAGGAAGAGGACCTGGCACGCCGGCTGTCGTCGAAGGCCGCGCTGGCCGGGGTCGAGCGCATGCGCCAGCAGCTGGTGATGAACCAGAACACCGAGAACGTGCAGCTCTACAACGACGCCGCCTCGCGGGTGAGCCTGCTCTACCAGCGGCACCTGGAGCGCGACAGTGATGGGCCCGACGTTGACCCGGAGAAGGTACGGCGCATGGAAATGGGCTACCGCCAGCTGCGCAGCGCCGGCCTCAATGCCGAGCGCGAGGAGCTGTTCCGGTTGACCCGGCGCGGGGTGATCTCCGATGAGATCTCGCGGCGCCTGATCCGCAACCTGGACCTGCTGGAATCGCGCAAGCGCGAATGACCGTGTACCCCGGGTGGGTGCGGACCTCGGTCCGCGTTGATCGGGGTCAGATCCCTTTCCGCAGGAAAGGGATCTGACCCCAGGATCCGGGAGCCGTGCTTATTCCGGCTTCTGGTCCAGGAAATACACCTCGACCTTGCCCTTGACCTTGATGGTCATCGGGTTGCCGCGGCGGTCGCGGGCCTTGCCGGCCTGCACGCGGATCCAGCCTTCGCTGACCGAGTATTCCTCGACGTTGTCACGCTCGACGTCGTTGAAACGCACGCCGACGCCGCGCTCCAGCGCCTGCGCATCATGGAAGGGGCTGGCCGGGTTGATCGCCAGGTGGTCGGGAGGGGTATCGCTCATCGCTTCATTCACAGTGACGGCCACCAAGGCCGGCTTCAGCGGCACAGGATAAACCGTAGAATGCCGGCCTGCCCCAGAGGAAGTTCCGCCATGCCCGACAACAGCGACTATTTCGACTTCGAGGAAGACATCCACGACTTCGACGAAGATGGCTTCGAGGCACGGGTCTGGAACCTGCTGGTGCTGATCAACCCGGGCGACGAGGAACTGGCCCTGCAGCAGTTCAACCGCTGGCGCGAGCACCTGGCCGAGGACGGGCAGCCGCTGGAAGCGGACAGCGACTGGCTGCCGGCCCTGTTCACGGCCATCGCCTGGCAGTCCGGTTTCGAGGTGGAACGCGACGACCTGGAATCGCTGCAGTCGGCGGTGAACGAGCTGTCGGCGCGTTTCAACCTGCAGCTGGACTGGGGCGGCGACCTGGATGACGAGGACTTCGCCGAAGACCTGGACGGCGTGCAGCTGATGTCCACCGCCTTCGACCGCCTGCGCGAGCACAACTACACGCTGTGGAGCGTGGATGCCGGCAGCGACGGCTTCACCGGCGTGATGGCGCTGACCCGCGACGACGACGCAATGCTGGCGCTGTGCTCGCTGCTGAACGTGGAAATCCGGCTGGGCAGCGACCCGTTCTGAGCGATGGGCCGATCCGCCCGGCACGACCCGACGGGGTAGAGTCGACCGCTGGTCGACCATCGCGCGCAGCGCGGGGTTCTCGCGGCCGGATGGGAGAGCAGTCGACTGACAGTCGACTCTACCCGGTCGGTGCCGGTTGGTGTCCGGCGAACCCGCGACGTGGCCTACGGCCGGTACTGCGCCTTGGCGTTGGCAATCACCGCTTTGACAAGGTCACGGTCGGTGTGCCGTGAGATCGCCCGCGCACCGAGCGCGATCGCCTGTGCGCGCAGCTCGGAAGTGACATCGTAGTGGGCACCGCTGGCCTTGTTCTGGAAGGCCCGCGGGGGAATGCCGAGCTGCGCCGCCATCGCGTGCAGCTCGGCCAGGGTGTCGGCCATCAGGTGCGCCCAGCGCTGTCCGCGCCAGGGATGCACCGCGTCATCGACGTAGACCGTCACCGCCGCGGCCGGTTCAGGCCTGCGGCTTGCTGTCGCTGTCAGCGGCCGGAGCGGCCTCGGCAGCGGCTTCTTCGGCCACGTTGCCCTCGGCGGCTTCGCCTTCCTCGCCTTCAGCAGCGTCGACGCCTTCGAACTCGGCAACCAGCTTGTCCAGGTACTCGTCGGCGGTCTGCTCGGATTCGGCCGCCAGGGTGTCCAGCAGCTTCTGCAGCAGTTCGGAGTACTCCAGGTTGACCTTGCGGCCTTCCTTCTCCTGCACGTTGGACAGGTGCTTGAGCATGGCCAGCATCGGTACCGGGTTCTCGGCGTTGCCCATGGTCTGGCCGCCAATGGCCAGCAGCCACTCACGGCCCTGCAGGCCGATGGCCGCGACCACCTGGCCGTCTTCGTTGGTCAGCACGGCATGGTTCTGCACCTGCTGCTGGGCGTTCAGGCGCAGGAACGGGCGCTTGGCCTGCTGCTTCTTGCGCTTGTCGCGCTTGGCCTTGGAGTTCTGGGACATGGGGTGGGATCACCTGGAAACGGAAAGACCGCCATTGTAGCGGGTGCGCCGGGTGATGCCCCTGGTGGGTGCGGACCAAGGTCCGCACCCACCGTCTACTTTGCCTCGCCCTGCGCGGCCTGCACGTCCGGGTCGGCGGTGGGCGCCGACAGCCCCACCTGCGGGCCGGCACCGGCCAGGGCGGCCTCCTCGGCGGCCTTGGTCATCACCACGATGCTGATGCGGCGGTTGATCGGGTTCTGCGGGTCGGTCTTGTCGAACAGCACCGACGAGGACAGGCCGACCACACGGGTGATCTTGCTGTCCTCCAGGCCGCCGTCCACCAGTGCGCGCCGTGCGGCGTTGGCACGATCGGCGCTCAGTTCCCAGTTGCCATAGCCGCGTGCGGCCGAATAGGCGGTGATGTCGGTGTGGCCGGTCAGGCTGATCCGGTTCGGCACATGGTTCAGGTACTCGGCCAGTTCGTGCAGGATCTGCTGCGTGTACGGCTTCAGCGTGGCGCTGCCAAGGTCGAACATGGGCCGGTTCTGCTTGTCCACGATCTGGATGCGCAGGCCTTCCGGGGTCAGGTCCAGCAGCAGCTGGTCCTTGAACGGCTCCAGCGCCTGGCTCCTGCTGATCGCCTCCTGCAGCTCCTTCATCAGCGCTTCCAGCTGCTGCTTGTCGCGCTGCTGCTGGTCCACCGGCTGCGGCACGGCCTCCTTCTGGTTCTGGAAGGGATCGTTGCTGTTGCCGCGCGAGATGTCGGTGGCACCGCCCAGCTTGATCATCGAGGTGCTGGCGCCGCCCGGGCCGGCCATGCCGGGCGCCGGCGTGGCGTTCTGCCCACTCAGCGGGCTGGGGTTGCGGAAGTACTCGGAAATGGCCGCACGGTCGTTCTTGTTGGTGGTGGCCATCAGCCACAGCACCAGGAAGAACGCCATCATCGCGGTCACGAAGTCGGCGTAGGCCACCTTCCACGAGCCGCCGTGGTGGGCGGCGTGGCCGGCCTTCTTGACCCGGCGAACGATGACGGTGGGCTTGTTCTCGGCCATGGCTTACTTGACCGTCTTCAGGTGCTGCTCGAAATCGGAGAAGGCCGGGCGCACGTTCGACGGCAGCGTCTTGCGGGCAAATTCCAGCGCGATCTTCGGGTTGTAGCCGCGCAGGCAGGCCAGCAGGGCGGTCTTGACCGATTCGTAGATGCGGCTGTCCTGTTCGGCGCGGGCTTCCATCGCCGCCGCCATCGGGCCGACGAAGCCGTAGCCCAGCAGGATGCCGAGGAAGGTACCGACCAGCGCACCGGCCACATGGCCGCCCACTTCGACGATATCGCCGCCGATCGAGCCCATGGTGATGACGATGCCCAGCACCGCCGCCACGATGCCGAAACCGGGCAATCCGTCGGCGACCTTGGTCAGCACCTGCGACGGCGCCATGGCTTCGGCGTGATGCTTTTCCAGCTCCAGTTCCAGCAGCGGTTCCAGCTCGTGCGGCTCGATGTTGCTGCCGATCATCAGGCGCAGGCAGTCGGTGATGAAGTCGATCAGGTGGTGGTCGGCCTGCACCTTGGGGTAGTTGCCGAACAGGGCGCTCTCGGCTGGGCGCTCGACATGGTCTTCCAGCGCCATGAAGCCTTCGCGGCGCGCCTTGTTGAGCAGTTCATAGAGCAGGCTGAGCACATCGATGTAGTCCTGCTGCTTGTAGCGCGGGCCCTTGAACACGCCCACCATGGCCTGCAGGGTCTGCTTGACGGTCTTGGCCGGGGTACCGACCAGGAAGGCGCCGAGCGCGGCGCCGCCGATGATGACCAGCTCGTAGGGCTGCCAGAGGGCACCCAGGCGGCCGTGGGCACCGAGGTAGCCCCCGATCACGCTGATGATGACGACCAGGAATCCAACGATGATGAGCATGGGGCGACGCAAGGAGAGGGGATATCTCCTTGTCGGCCCGTCGCCCGGTTTTCTGAAGAGGGAATTCTGTGAAATCGGTCAGCGGGTATTTCAGCCCGCCATGCCGGCCTCGGCACCGCCACGCTGCAGTGGATCGGGCCACGGCTCACCATTGCCAGTGAATGAAAGTGAGACGGAATTCAGGCAGTGACGCTCGTAGGTGGGCGGCGGACCGTCCGGGAATACGTGGCCGAGGTGGCTGCCGCAGCGCGCGCAGGTGATCTCGGTGCGCACCATGCCGTGGCTGGTATCGCGGATCTCGCGCACGTGCGCCGGATCGAACGGAGCAAAGAAGCTGGGCCAGCCGGTGCCGGAATCGAACTTGGTGCTGGAGCGGAACAACGGCAGCGCGCACAGCCGGCAGCAGTAGACGCCCTCGCGTTTGTTGTCGAGGAATACCCCGCAGAACGGCGCTTCGGTGCCGTGCTGCAGCAGCACGCGGCGCTCCTCGCTGCTGAGGCCGGCGACCAGCGCCTCGGTCTGGGTGGCAGTGGGGGGCGTCAGATCGAAGGCGGTCATGGCGGCGCTCCGTGGGGTCGATGGCCTGGGGATGCCGGAAAACGTGGGGGTGCTGGCGCCCGCTTGCAAGTGTGATGGCCGTTCATGGGCGGCACACAGGCGCTGGCGCATGGTGAATGCGAACCACGCCGGAGCGTGCCATGAAATCGACCCTTTCCCTGCTGTTGATGGCCCTGCTGCCCTTGGTCGCGCAGGCCCAGGTACCGACATCGTCGAGCCCGACCGCCACCCGTAGTGCGACCACCGTGGCACCGCAGCCGGTGGTGCCGCCACCACAGGCCGCGCGCCCGCAGCCGCAGGTACTGCCCTCGCCACAGCCGACGCAGCCGATCAAGTCCACCGGTCCGGCCCAGGTCGCGCCGGCGCCGGTCCCGAAGCCGGCCGACAAGGTCTATGACCGCAATGGCCGCATCGTTCCCGGGGTGCGCCCGGCCGGCCCGAACCGCGTGTTCGACTCGCGCACCGGCCGCTATTACGACAGCGTGCCGGCCGGCGATGGCCAGCAGATCAAGCGCTGACCTCCAATGCCAATCCAGGTGGGCAGCGGCTGCGGGCTGTGCGGGCTGAACGCGCGAAAACAACCTGCTGCAGATCACTGCTTTTTCGCCTGCGATTAACCGTTCCGGGACCAACGTGACCGTGCGCCGGCATTTCGCCGCCGCATGTCCTTTGTCCACTGGATCGCGATCATGAAAAACCAGCAGAACCGTCATCCCGGCAAGGAACCGCAGGGCCGCAACCCGCAGCAGCAACAGCAACAGCAGATGGACCCGCAGCAGCCGCACAAGGGCGGCAAGCAGCAGGAACAGCGCTCGCAGAAACATCCACAGCAGCGTTGACTGTTGCCATGACCGGGGTCAGAGCCCGCTGCGCGGGATCCGACCCCTTGCCGAATCCCGACCGGGGTCGGATCCCGCAACGCGGGCTCTGACCCCGATCGCAACCGCGTCAATCCGGAATCGGCAAGCTCAGCGTTTCCTTCACTTCTTCCATCACGATGTAGCTTTTCGACTCGCGCACGTGCGGCAGTGTCAGCAACGTGCTGCCGAGCAGCTTGCGGTAGGAGGCCATTTCGCTGATCCGCGCTTTCAGCAGGTAATCGAAGTCGCCCGACACCAGATGGCACTCCAGCACGTTGGGCAGCTTCAGCGCCGCGCGCCGGAACTCCTCGAAAATGTCGCCGGACTTGTAGGCCAGGCTGATTTCCACGAACACCAGGAGGCTGGCCTTCACTGCGGCCGGGTCGAGGTGGGCGTGGTAGCCGGTTATGACCCCTTCGCGCTCCAACCGGCGCACACGCTCGGTGCACGGCGTGGTCGACAGGCCGACCCGCTCGCCCAGTTCGGTGAAGGAAATACGGCCCTCGGCCTGCAGGATGCGCAGGATCTTGCGGTCGATCTTGTCCAGTTCGCGGGTACGGGTGGCCATGGTCGTCAACCTTGGGGAATGAATTGCAGGAGAACATCCTGCCGGTTGATTTCAAAACAGGCAAATCAACTGGGAATGGCTGTCTATACTTCCCCAATTATGGTCCCTGTGCGCTCCAGTGCAGGGAATGATCGGGTTGGAGAAGTCCCATGCGAGTCCTAGTTCTCGGCAGCGGCGTGATCGGTACCACCAGTGCCTGGTACCTGCGACAGGCCGGGTTTGAAGTCACGGTCATCGACCGCCAACCCGGCCCGGCGCTGGAAACCAGCTTCGCCAATGCCGGCCAGCTGTCATTCGGCTACACCTCGCCGTGGGCGGCCCCGGGCGTGCCGAAGAAGGCCATCGGCTGGCTGTTCGAGAAGCACGCGCCGCTGGCGATCAAACCAGGCATGGACCTGGCCCAGTACCGCTGGCTGTGGCAGATGCTGCGCAACTGCAGCCACGAGCGTTATGCGATCAACAAGGCGCGCATGGTGCGCATGTCCGAGTACAGCCGCGACTGCCTGAACGAGCTGCGCGCGCAGATCGGCATCGAATTCGAAGGCCGCGACCTGGGCACCACCCAGCTGTTCCGCACCCAGCAGCAGCTGGATGCCTCGGCGCAGGACATCGAGATCCTGGCCCAGTACGGCGTGCCGTACGAGGTGCTGGACCGCGCCGGCATCATCCAGGCGGAACCGGCCCTGGCGCATGTCGATGGCCTGGTCGGCGCGCTGCGCCTGCCGCGTGACCAGACCGGCGACTGCCAGCTGTTCACCCGTCGCCTGGCGCAGATGTGCGTGGATGCCGGTGTCGAGTTCCGCTTCGACCAGGACATCACCGGCCTGGAGTTCGATGGCGACCGCATCACCGGCGTGCGCATCGACGGCAAGCTGGAAACCGCCGACCGCTTCGTGGTCGCGCTCGGCAGCTATTCGCCGGCGCTGGTCGCACCGTTGGGCATGCGCCTGCCGGTGTACCCGCTGAAGGGCTATTCGCTGACCCTGCCGATCACCGACCCGGCGATGGCGCCGACCTCGACCATCCTCGACGAGAGCTACAAGGTGGCGGTCACCCGCTTCGACGACCGCATCCGCGTCGGTGGCATGGCCGAAGTGGCCGGCTTCGACCTGTCGCTGTCGCAGCGCCGCCGCGAGACCCTGGAGCTGGTGGTCAGCGCCCTCTACCCGAAGGGCGGCGACCTGTCGCGCGCGCAGTTCTGGACCGGCCTGCGCCCGGCCACGCCGGACGGTACGCCGGTGATCGGCGCCACGCCGTTCCGCAACCTGTACCTCAACACCGGCCACGGCACCCTGGGCTGGACCATGGCCTGCGGCTCGGGCCGCTACCTGGCTGACCTGATGAGCGCGCGCCAGCCGCAGATCAGCACCGAAGGCCTGGATATTTTCCGCTACGGCCAGTACGGTCACGCGCCGCAACAAGAGAACCGCACATGCGTCCTGCCCGCGCGCTGATCGATCTGGGCGCCCTGCGCAGCAATTACCGGCTCGCCCGTGAACTGGGCGGTGGCAAGGCCCTGGCGATCATCAAGGCCGATGCCTATGGGCATGGCGCGGTGCGCTGTGCGCAGGCGCTGGAAGGCGAGGCCGATGGCTTCGGCGTGGCCACCATCGAAGAGGCGCTGGAACTGCGCCAGGCCGGCATCCGTGCGCCGATCCTGCTGCTGGAAGGCATCTTCGAACCCAGCGACATGGCGTTGGTGGCCGAACATGATTTCTGGTTCGCCGTGGGTTCGCCGTGGCAGCTGGAGGCCGTCGCCGCCTTCGACAGCCCGCGCCCGTTGACGGTGTGGCTGAAGCTGGACAGCGGCATGCATCGCCTCGGCCTGGACGTGGACAGCTTCCGCGCGGCGCACGCGCGCCTGTCAGCGCTGCCGCAGGTCGAGCGCATCGTGCTGATGACCCACCTGGCGCGCGCCGACGAGCTGGACAGCGAACGCACCCACGAGCAGGCGGCGACCTTCGCGCGCGCCATCGACGGCCTGCACGGCGAGACCAGCGTGTGCAATTCGCCGGCGCTGCTGGGCTGGCCGGACGTGCGCAGCGACTGGGTGCGCCCGGGCCTGATGCTGTATGGCGCAAACCCGCTGCCGGACGACACCACGCTGACCGAGCGCCTGCGCCCGGTGATGACGATGCAGTCGAAAGTGATCGCCGAACGCTGGATCGAAGCGGGTGAGCCGGTGGGTTATGGCGCGCGCTTCGTGGCCAAGGCGCGCACCCGCGTGGGTGTGGTTGCACTGGGCTATGCCGACGGTTATCCGCAGTTCGCCCCGAATGGCACGCCGGTATTGATCGATGGCCAGCCCGGCGCACTGATCGGGCGCGTGTCGATGGACATGCTGACGGTGGACCTGACGGCGCATCCGCAGGCCGCGGTGGGCAGCGTGGTGGAACTGTGGGGCAGTGCGCCGACGTTGGCGGAACTGGCGCCGCGCTGCGGCGTGAGCGCGTACCAGCTGCCGTGCGCGGTCAAGCGCGTGGCGAAGGTATACGTGTAGCGCCGAGCCCACGCTCGGCTTCGGTGGCGGCCGACCTCGGTCGGCGCCCTGTAATGCGTGTCGACCAGGGTCGACACCTACCGGGGGGGCTGGCACGCAGCGGTCGCCCTGCGCGGCTCCGGTAGCGGCCGACCTTGGTCGGCTAATGCGTGTCGACCAGGGTCGACACCTGCCGAGGGGCCTAGCGCGCAGCGGTGGCCTGGCTGGCCAGCTGGCGCTTCACCCAGTCATCAATCAGGCGCTTCTCGTAGCGCAGCGGATCGCTGTTGGTCAGCAACCCACTGCCCTGCAGGTAGCCGGAGTCGCTCAGGCGGGCGTCGCCTTCGCTCACAATACGGCCGTCGGCGTCCTTCAACGTGTACTGCAGGGTGATGCGGGGCGGGTAGATATCACGCATCACGCGGATGTCGCGCGCACGCGGGCCGTGCCACGGCTCGTAGTCACCGGCACGCTTGATGTCCACCAGGGTGACATCGAGGGTCTGCCCAGGCTGCAGCGGCTTGGCAGCGGTGGTCTGCAGGTAGCGGGCCAGCTGCTGTACCCAGTCACCGCGTTCGGCCTCGAAGCGGTTGGTGCTCTGGCGGATCTCGGTGAACGTGGCCGGATCCTCCCATTTCACGCTGACCGGGCCATTGGCCTGCAACGCACGCGGCGCGTCCGTACCGGTTACGTTGCGCGCTGCAGCGTTGGCGCCGCTCACCACCAGGGCGCCTGCCAGCAGGGCAATCACGAGTGCGCGTTTCATGACGGTCTCCTGCGTCCCCGCGCTGGGGACGATGTTGATCACGGATCGAGTGTGATCCTGTGGCCGGGTCACTGCAATGGCCGGCTGCGGCGTATGCAAGGGGGGTTACCGCCAATTCATCGTCGTCAACCCTGACTGACGGCGCTTGACGCTGTGAATACGCTCTCTGGAACATGCTGTGTCTCCAATCCGGCCCGTCCAGACGCCCTTGTCCACACTGCCGCCCCTAGTGGAGCGCCCACCGATGATGGTGCCGGCGCCCGAACCCGACCTGCATCATGGCGTGCTTGAGCGCATCAACGCCGGTTTCTGCGTGATCCAGGTGCTGTTCGAAGGCGACCGCGCGGTGGACTATCGTTTCATCGAGGTCAACGACGCCTTCGAGCGCCATACCGGCCTGAAGGACGCACGCGGTCAGCGCATGAGTGCGTTGGAACCGAACCACGAGGAAGACTGGTTCCGCATCTACGGTGAAGTGGCCCGCAGTGGTCGCCCCGCCCAGTTCGAGATGGAAGCGCGCGCCCTGGGCCGCTCGTTCGCGGTTGATGCGGTGCGCGTTGGTCGTCCGGGCGAAGACAAGGTCGGCATCCTGTTCTTCGACATCACCGCGCGCAAGCAGATGGAAGTGGAGCTGGGCGAAAGCGAAGCCCGCTTCAGCGCACTGGCCGATGGCCTGCCGATGCCGGTATGGGTGCTCGACGAGCGCGGCCACGCCCGCTTCGTCAACAGCGCCTTCAGCGAGTTTTTCGGTGGCGACGAAACGCGCGTTCCGGAAGATGTCTGGCGCGGCCTGGTACATCCAGACGATGCGTCCGTATTCGAGTACGAGCTGCAGGAAGCATTGAAGGCGCAGCGTTCGATGCATGCGCTGGTACGTGCGCGGCGCGCCGACGGCCAGTGGCGCTGGCTGGAGATGAACGCGCGCCCGCGCTTCTCGCGCATGGGCCGCTTCATCGGCCTGGCTGGCAGCAGCCCGGACGTGACCGAGCGCCGCGAGATCGAACTGGCACGCGAGGAACTGCTGCAGTCCGAACGCGCCGCGCGCAGCGCCGCCGAGAACATGGCGCGGCTGAAGGACGAGTTCCTGGCCACGCTGTCGCACGAGCTGCGCACGCCGCTGACCACCATCCTCGGTTGGAGCGAGCTGCTGCTGCAGCGCGTGGACAACACCAGCCCGCTGTACAAGGGCCTGAACGTGATCGCCAACAGCGCCGGTGCGCAGAAGCGGCTGATCTCGGACATGCTCGACCTCAGCAGCATGCTGCTGGGCAAGGTACAGCTGGAGGTGGAAGTGCTGGACCTGCGCACGCTGCTTGGCGAAGCCATCGGCGCGCAGGAACTGGTGGCCGAAGGCAAGGCGCTGGACGTGCACCTGCAGCTGCCCGAGCAGCCCAGCCTGGTATTGGGCGATGCCACGCGCCTGCAGCAGGTGTTCTGGAACCTGCTCTCGAATGCGATCAAGTTCACCCCGGCCGAGGGCCGCATCGACGTTCAGCTGCAGGCCGACGGCACCCACTGGGTGATTACGGTGCGCGATACCGGCGATGGCATCGCACCGGAGTTCCTCAACCACCTGTTCAGCCGCTTCCGCCAGGCCGATGGCACCACCACGCGCCGCCATGGCGGCCTCGGCCTGGGCCTGGCGATCGTGCAGCAGCTGGTCGAACTGCACGGCGGCACCGTCGCCGCCGCCAGCGAAGGCCATGGCCACGGCGCCACGTTCACCGTGCGCCTGCCCCAGCACCTGCCGGATGCCGAGCGCCGGCCGCTGCGCGAAGTCATCAGCGGGCCGATCCTGGAGCCGGTGATCGTCGAACCGTATCCGCTGCGGGGCATGCATGTGCTGGCGGTGGAAGACCAGCCGGAGGTGCTGGAGTACCTGCGGCGCATGCTGGAAGAGCAGGGCGCCAGCGTGTCGGCGGCCAGCTCGGCCGGCGAGGCACTGGCACTGCTGGCCGACACCGGCCATCTGCAGTACCACGTGATGCTGACCGACATCGGCATGCCGGGTATGGATGGCTATGGGCTGGTGCGAACCTTGCGCGAGGACATGGGCGTGGACGCGGCAACCTTGCCTGCGGTGGCGGTGACTGCACTGGCGCGTGCCGATGACCGCCGCCGCGCGCTGGCGTCGGGCTTCCAGGAGCATGTCGCCAAGCCGTACTCGGTGGCGCAGCTGGTGGCTGCCGTACGCAAGGTGCAGGTGCCGCGCGCGGACAGCGCGCTGCACTGAACATTCACGGCCGATCGGCGACCCTACAATCAGGAGGTCGCCGATGTCCCGTATAGCTCCACGTATCCACACCGATCCGGCGCAGATCGCGCGCCTGGAAGCCCTGCTGCCGCAGCTGGATGGCGAAACGCAGGTGGAACTGATTCTGCACGATGGCCGCCGCCTGCTCGGCACGGTGGCCGTGAGGCCAACCGTGCAGCAATACCGCAACGTCGCTGGTGATGAAGGCAGCAACGGCCAGCTGCGCCTGGATGACTACGACACGCCGGTGCAGCAGCACCATGTGTGGCTGGATGAAATCGCCAGCATCCGCAGGTTGCCGCCGAGGGTTTGACGGCAACCTGCCGGGCCCATCCCCGCTTGGCGTGGATCTACCAGAGGTTGCAGTAGAGCCACGCCATGCGTGGCTGCTGCGCTCAGTGCTCGAACAGGGTCGGCGTCGCCTCGAACCGGCGTGCATACGCCCGCTCCTCCGCAACCCTCGCCACCTCGTCATCGGCCAGGTCCGGCGCGCCATACACCGCATAGGCCACGCTGCCGTCGGCACCATGACCGACCTGGTGCAGCCGGTAGCGCGAGTGGCCGCCGCCGGTGTCCTCGGGGTAATGCACGGGCGGATGGCTGCCTTCCAGGTCCATTTCACTGTTGTCGACCACGCCACCGACGAACAAGGCTCGCATGCAGGTTCTCCTGGGTTTCCGGGGGAGCCTCTACCCTGAACGTTCCAATGTTGCTGGCAGATCAAGGCCCCGTTCGGGTTTCGCAAAGCGGCTGCCGGGGCCGACCCGGTCAAGCCGGTACAATGGACGGCCCTCACGCTTGAAGTACCCGCGCCGATGGCCTCCAGCGACGACGCCCCCCTGCAGACCCTGTTCCTGCCGTTCTCCCAAGGCGCCCTGCGCTGGCCGGAAGGCCCCGTGGCTTTCCTGCGGGCCCGCGACGGCTGGCCGCTGCGCGAAGTGGCCGGCAACCGCGAGGTGCATTGCGAGCAGAGCTTCGCCCCGTTCGCGCAGCCGCTGCAGCAGGCCGCCGGCTGGACCGTCAGCGGCCAGCTGGATGATGTGGCCGGCAAGGGCCGCTACCCGCTGGTGCTGGTGCTGCCGCCGCGCCAGCGTGAAGAAGCCCGCGCGCTGTTCGCCCGCGCGCTGGCGCTGGTCGCCGACGGTGGCCGCATCGTTGCCTGCCAGTCCAACAACGAAGGCGCACGCTCGGGCGAGGGTGACCTCAAGCAGCTGACCGGCCTCGGCGGCAGCCTGACCAAGAATCACTGCCGCGTGTACTGGACCGCGCCGATGCAGGGCCAGCACGACGCCGACCTGGCCAAGCGCTGGTTGGCACTGGATGCGGTGCGGCCAATCGTCGGCGGCCGTTTCCTCAGCCGCCCGGGCGTGTTCGCCTGGGATCGCATCGACCCGGCGTCGGCGCTGTTGGCCGAACACCTGCCGGCCGACCTGGCCGGGCGTGCCGCCGACCTCGGCGCGGGCTACGGCTACCTGTCGCGCGAGCTGCTGGAACGCTGCCCGAAGATCACCGCGCTGGACCTGTACGAAGCCGAGCAGCGTGCGCTGGCACTGGCCGAACTCAATCTGGCGCCGCCGCCGCGCCCGCTGCCGCTGCGCTTCCGGTGGCAGGACGTCACCGCGGGTATCGAACCGGGCTACGACGTCATCATCAGCAACCCGCCGTTCCACACGCCGTCGCGCGCCGATCGCCCGGACATCGGCCAGCGCTTCATCGCCGTGGCCGCGCAGGCGTTGCGCCCGGGCGGACGCCTGTACGTAGTGGCCAACCGCCACCTGCCGTACGAGTACACGCTCAACGAGAGCTTTGGCGCGGTGCGCGTGATAGCCGAGCGTGATGGCTTCAAGCTGGTGGAAGCGGTGAAGGGGAAGGGCAAGTGAAGCTGGTCAAGCTCATCGCCAACCTGGGCTATGGCAGCCGCAAGCAGGTGCAGTGGATGTTCCGCGAAGGCCGCGTCACCGACGCCGACGGCGAGGTGCTGTATGCCGACGACCAGGTGCCGCACGAGGCGATCCGTGTCGACGGCGAGCCGCTGGACCCGCCGGTGGGCCTGTCGATCGCGCTGCACAAGCCGGCCGGCTACACCTGCTCGACCAAGGACACCGGCCGCCTGATCTACGATCTGCTGCCGCCGCGCTTCCGCGATCGCGATCCGGTGCTGTCCACGGTGGGCCGCCTCGACCGCGAGACCAGTGGCCTGCTGCTGCTGACCGACGATGGCGGCCTGCTGCACCGGATCATCTCGCCGAAGTCGAAGCTGCCGAAAGTCTATGAGGTCGAGTTGAGCGACGACCTGCGCGGCGACGAGGTAGCGCTGTTCGCCAGCGGGACGCTGATGCTGGAGTCCGAGAAGACGCCCCTGCTGCCGGCTGAACTGGAAGTGCTGGATGCGCGTCGCGCGCGCCTGGTGCTGCACGAAGGCCGCTACCATCAGGTACGCCGCATGTTCGCCGCCACCGGCAACCACGTGCAGGCCCTGCACCGCAGCCGCGTCGGCGGGCTGGATCTGCAGGGGCTGGACGAAGGGCAATGGCGGCAGCTCACCTCCACCGACCTGGATACGCTGTTCGCTCCATGACCACCATCGCTGCGCTGCCGTTCCTCCCCGACGCCGTCATCTTCGACATGGACGGCCTGATGATCGACAGCGAGCGGGTTTCGCTGGCCTGCTGGAGCCAGGCCGCCGACGAGTTCGGACTGGGCCTGGACGAGGGGGTGTTCCTGCGCATGGTCGGCCTCGGTGACCGTGACACGCACGCGCTGCTGCGTGCGCAGGGCATCGAGGACAGCGTGATCGAGGCGGTGGCCGCGCGCTGCCACGACCTGTATGAAGCACGCACACAGACCGGCCTGCCGTTGCGGCCGGGCATCCTGGAGTTGCTGGAGTTGTTGAAGGCGCACGCGGTACCGCGTGCGGTGGCAACCACCACGCGGCAGCCGCGCGCCAACCGCAAGCTGGCCGCTGCCGGCCTGCTGCCGTATTTCGATGCGGTGATCACCAGTGGCGACGTGGCGCGGCCGAAGCCGGCGCCGGATATCTACCTGCTGGCCGCGCAGCGGCTGGGCCAGGCGCCGGAACGCTGCCTGGCGCTGGAAGACTCACCGGCCGGTACGCGTGCGGCGCTGGCGGCCGGCATGACCGTGATCCAGGTGCCCGACCTGGTCCATCCTGACGAAGAACTACGCGCACTGGGCCACCGCATCGTCGGCTCGCTGGTGGACGCGCACGCGCTGCTGCTGCCGTTGTTGCCGAGGTAACCGGTAGGTGCCGACCGTTGGTCGGCACACCCCAATGCCCCGGTGGGTGCCAACCTTGGTTGGCACTCTTTACTGCCCTGGTGGGTGCCGACCGTTGGTCGGCACACCTGTCCACATCACACCCGCCCGAACACCAGCGCGGCGTTGGTGCCACCGAAGCCGAAGCTGTTGGACATCACCGTATCCAGCTTCTGCTCGCGGCTTTCGCGCAGGATCGGGAAGCTCTCCACCTTCGGGTCCAGCTCACCGATGTTGGCCGAACCGGCAACGAAGCCATCGCGCATCATCAGCAGGCAGTAGATCGCCTCGTGCACGCTCGCCGCACCGAGCGAATGGCCGGACAGCGCCTTGGTCGAGGACAGCGGCGGCACCGCATCGCCGAACACTTCGCGGATCGCATTGAGCTCGGTGACGTCGCCCAGCGGCGTGGAGGTGCCGTGGGTGTTGAGGTAGTCCAGCGGGCGATCGACGCCCTGCAGCGCCATCTTCATGCAGCGCACCGCGCCTTCGCCGGACGGAGCGACCATGTCGGCGCCGTCGGAGGTCACGCCATAGCCGATCAGTTCGGCGTGGATGTGCGCGCCGCGCGCAACGGCGTGGTCGTAGTCTTCCAGCACCAGCATGCCGCCACCACCGGCGATGACGAAGCCGTCGCGGTCCTTGTCGTACGGACGCGAGGCGCTGGCCGGGGTTTCGTTGAAGCTGGTCGACAGCGCGCCCATCGCATCGAACATCACGCTCATCGACCAGTGCAGGTCTTCACCGCCACCGGCGAACATGATGTCCTGCGCGCCATGGCGGATCATGTCCGCGGCCGCGCCGATGCAGTGCGCCGAGGTCGCGCAGGCGGCCGACAGCGAATAGCTGACGCCCTTGATCTGGTAGGCCGTAGCCAGGCAGGCCGAGACCGTCGAGCACATCGTGCGCGGCACCATGTACGGGCCGACCTTGCGCACGCCACGTTCGCGCAGCAGGTCGACCGCGCCGATCTGCCATTCGCTGGAGCCGCCACCGGAACCGGCGATCAGGCCGGTGCGCAGGCTGCTGACCTGATCGGCGCTGAGCCCGGCATCGGCGATGGCATCGCGCATGGCCAGATAGGCGAAGGCCGCTGCATCGCTCATGAAGCGCTTCTGCTTGCGGTCGATCAGCGCCTCCAGATCGAGGTCGACACGACCGCCGACCTGGCTGCGCAGGCCCGCTTCGGCGTGGTCGGCCAGGGCGGTGATGCCCGAGCGCCCTTCGCGCAGCGCGGCCGAAACGGTATCCAGATCATTGCCGAGGCAGGACGTGATGCCCATGCCGGTGATGACGACGCGACGCATCAGAAGCTCCCGGTTTCGGTGAACAGGCCGACGCGCAGGTCGCGCGCGCTGTAGATTTCGCGGTCATCCACATACATGCGGGCGTCCGACTGGGCCATCACCAGCTTGCGGTTGATGACGCGGCTGATGTCGATCTCGTAGCGCACCAGCTTGGCCTCCGGCAGCACCTGGCCGGTGAACTTCACCTCGCCGCAGCCCAGTGCGCGGCCCTTGCCGGGGGCGCCCAGCCAGGTCAGGAAGAAGCCGGTCAGCTGCCACATGGCATCCAGGCCGAGGCAGCCGGGCATCACCGGGTCGCCGATGAAGTGGCAGCCGAAGAACCACAGGTCCGGGCGGATATCCAGTTCGGCGCGTACCATGCCCTTGCCATGCGGTCCGCCGTCCTCGCGGATGTCGGTGATGCGGTCGAACATCAGCATCGGATCGTTGGGCAAACGGCCGGCGGCGGCGCCGAACAGTTCACCGCGTGCGCTGGCCAGCAGCTGTTCGCGGTTGAACGCGTGGAGACGGGTCATGAAGCACAATCCTGGAAGCGAAGAACAGGGAAACAAGCGCCCGAGAATGCCCGTGGAAACTGCGCCGATCAAACATTTCAACCGTACGCAACCGTAGTGTTTTCAAGGGAATACGCGCATCCTGTTGATGTGCAACGACCATACTTCGGCGTGTGGCCCGTTCGGCACGCCCCCGCCCTTTCCGCCTGACATGACCCGACTGCGCAAGATCATCCACGTTGACATGGACGCGTTCTACGCGTCGGTGGAGCAGCGCGACGATCCGTCACTGCGCGGCAAGCCGGTGGTCGTGGCATGGCGTGGTGCCCGCTCGGTGGTGTGTGCGGCGTCCTACGAGGCGCGCGTGTTCGGCGTGCGTTCGGCGATGCCCGCCGTGCGTGCCGAGCGCCTGTGCCCGGACGCGATCTTCGTGCCGCCGGACTTCGCGCGTTACAAGGCGGTGTCACAGCAGGTACGCGCGATCTTCCTGCGCCATACCGACCTGGTCGAGCCGCTGTCGCTGGACGAGGCCTATCTGGACGTGACCGAGCCGAAGAGTGGCATTGAACTGGCCACCGACATCGCCCGCACCATCCGCGCGCAGATCCGCGAGGAAACGAACCTGACTGCTTCAGCCGGGATCGCGCCGAACAAGTTCCTGGCCAAGATCGCCTCGGACTGGCGCAAGCCCGACGGCCAGTTCGTGATTCCGCCGCAGCGCGTGGATGCGTTCCTGGCGCCGCTGCCGGTGAACCGCGTGCCTGGCGTCGGCAAGGTCATGGAAGGCAAGCTGGCCGCGCGCGGCATCGCCACCTGCGGCGACCTGCGGCAGTGGGCCTTGATCGATCTGGAAGAGGCATTCGGCAGTTTCGGCCGCAGCCTGTACAACCGCGCACGTGGCATCGACGAGCGGCCGGTGGAACCGGACCAGCAGGTGCAGTCGATCTCCTCGGAGGACACCTTCGCCGAAGACCTGCTGCTGGAAGACCTGACCGAGGCGATCGTGCAGCTGGCAGGGAAGACCTGGAACGCCACGCGCAAGACCGAGCGCATCGGCCACACCGTGGTGCTGAAACTGAAGACCGCGCAGTTCCGCATCCTCACCCGCAGCTTCACCCCGGAGCGCCCGCCGGAATCGATGGAAGAGCTGCGTGACATCGCCCTGTCGCTGCGCGCCCGCGTCGACCTGCCGGCGGAGACCCGTTACCGCCTGGTCGGCGTCGGGCTGGGTGGCTTCCGCGAAAAGGAGGCGGTGGTGCAGGGGGAATTGTTCGAGCACGACATGATCAATCCCACAGATGCCTAATCATCAAACAGGGGGGTCAGAGCCCGTTGCGCAGCAACGGGATCCGGCCCCGTGCCGACCAACGGTCGGCACCCACCATCAGCAGCAGGTTCCGACAGATAGCGGGAAACTGTCGAAGGCGGGGTGGGTCCGGTTGCGGGGGGTGAGCCGCATGGATGCGGCGATCGAGCTTACATGGACGTACTTGCAGCGTCCCCCGCAACCGGACCCACCCCGCCATCCCACGGATAGCCAGCTGTTGCTGTTGCTGTTGCCTCTGCGGGTGCAGGGCGCAGCCCTGCAAAAGAAAACTCCCTACCTCACGGCCACTGCATCTCGCCCTTGGCCACCTTCGCACTCAGTTCCAGCGACGCCACGCCCGCCAGCTTCGGATAACGCGCCTGCATCGCCTTCACCAGCGCCGCACTGTCCTTGGCCTTTGCCGTCTCGGCATCGAACGCGCGGATGTAGTCCGCCGTGAACACCAGCGCACTGGCATCTAGTGCGGCACCCGGCGCGTAATGCCCCGGCACCACCACCTTCGGCTTCAACGCCTGCAACTGCTGCAGGGTCTGCAGCCAGTCGGCATGCGACTTCGGCGTCTGCGTGTCGGCCATCCACACGTGTTCACCGGCCACCACCGGAATGCCGCCGACGATCGCGCGCAGCGACGGCACCCACAGCACTGTGCGGTCCGGGGTCGGGCCATCCAGGCCGATCAGCGGCAGGCGCTGGCCTTCCAGCTGCAGGGCATCGCCATCCAGCACCTGCGGCACCACGATGCGCGACGGCACGTCGGCACCCATCTTCGGCCCCCAGTAGGCCAGCTTGCCGGCCTGGGTCTGCTGGATGTGGGCAACGGTCTGCGCAGTGGCGACGATGCGTGCCTGCGGGAACGCGTCCTGCAGGGTAGCCAGGCCGAAGTAGTAGTCCGGATCACCGTGGCTGATGTAGATCGTTGTCAGCTGCTTGCCGCTGGCGCGGATCAGCTCGACCAGCTTGCGCGCATCGCTGGCGCCGAACTGCGCGTTGACCAGGATCGCATCGCGGCGGCCTTCGATCAGCACCGAGGACACCGAGAACATCGCCTGCGGACCGGGATGGAAGGTCTGCAGGTGCAGCTGGGATCTTGTCGCTGCCGCGGGCGCCGCGGTGGCCGTTGCGGCCAGCAGCGGCGCACTGGTGAAGCTGGCGGCCAGGGCGAGGGGAAGCAGCAGGGCAGCGGTGCGCATGGGAAATTCCTTGTGTCGAATGGGGAGCCGAACGTGGGCTATGCCGGGCGTCCTTGCCCGGGCCTCTGCGGGCCGTCGCAAGCGACGCTGGCAACGGCTCCTGCCGTTGCCTTCGGCTCTACAGCTGGGTAGCGCCGGGCCATGCCCGGCGGACGCCATGATCAGTACGCCGCGGTGATGATCTGCTTCGGGTACTGCTGCGCTTCCAGCTCGGCGACGAACGCGGCGCCGTAGTCGGCGTAGCTGATGCGGCTGTGGCCGCTGGCATCAGCGAGGAAGGCCTTGGGCTGCACGCGGTACTGGCCGCGCTCTTCGCCCGGGCCGATTTCGGCGGCCGGCGAGAAGAAGGTCCAGTCCAGGTCGTCCACCGCCTGCAGGCGATTGAAGGCTTCACGATGGGCCAGCGCGTACGGCTTGTAGGCCTCCGGGAAGTTGGGGGTATCGACCAGCTGCACGCCCGGCGCGACTTCCAGGCTGCCGGCGCCACCGACCACCACCAGGCGCGGTACACCGGCCTTGCGCGCGGCGGCGGCCAGCTGCGCGGCCACTTCGCCGACGCGGCCGATGTCATCGCCCGGACGCGGGCCATAGGCGCTGGCCAGCACGTCGTGGCCGGCGATGGCGGCGACCAGGGCATCCTGGTCATCCAGCGAGGCGATCACCGGATGGGCACCGGCCAGTTCGGCCGGAAGATCCTGCGCGCTGCGCACGATGACGGTGAGTTCGTGGCCGTTGGCCAGCGCGTGGCGGGCGATCTGGCGGCCGATGTTGCCGGTGGAACCAACGAGGGCGATCTTCATGGCAGGACTCCGTGGGGCGGTGTGGGGTGGGAATGGGGCCACTCTAGGCCGCTGCAGTCGCTCGAAAAACAGCGTATAACGCGCTTGTTTGTTGCATGGATCGAGCATATGGACCGACTGACCGCCATGACCGTATTCGTCGAGGTGGCCGAGCGCGGCAGCCTCACCGCCGCCGCCGAGGTGCTGGACATGTCGCGGGCGATGGTCAGCCGCTACCTGGCCGAGGTCGAGGCTTGGCTGGGCGCGCGCCTGCTGCACCGGACCACGCGCCGGGTCAGCCTGACCGGCCCGGGCGAGGCGGCGCTGGCGCGCTTCCGGCAGATGCTGGCCATCGGCGAGGAACTGCAGGGCGAGCTGGCCAGCGACGATCCCGAACCGCATGGCACGCTGCGGGTGACCGCCAGCGTGTCGTTCGGGCAGAGCCACCTGGCGCGTGCGGTGGCCGGTTTCGTCGCACGCCATCCGGCGGCGCGCATCGAGCTGCTGCTGGTCGACCGCATGGTGAACCTGGTGGAAGAGCGGGTGGACCTTGCGGTGCGCATCGCCCGCCAGATCGATCCCAGCCTGATCGCACGACGGCTGGCCACCTGCCGCTCGGTGCTGTGCGCGACGCCGTCGTACCTGCAGGCGCGCGGTACGCCTACCGCCCCGGAACACCTGGCCGGGCACAACTGCCTGACCCATCACTACGTGGGCAAGAGCCTGTGGCAGCTGCACCGCGATGGCCGTTCGCTGTCGGTGGCGGTGGGCGGCAACATCAGCGCCAACGAAGCGTCGCTGTTGCTGGAGGCGGTGCGTGCGGGCGCCGGCATCGCGATGCTGCCGACCTACCAGGTGGCGCCACTGCTGCGCAGTGGCGAGCTGATCGAGTTATTGCCCGAGTTCAGTCTGGACGAACTCGGCATTCATGCCGTGTACGCATCACGGCGCCAGCAGCCCGCTATCATGCGGCGATTCCTGGACTTCCTGGCCGAGTGTTTCGCCAGCCCGGCCTTCCAGGATCTGGATTGGCGCCCACCGGGCAAGGAGAACACATGAACCACGGACAGGCCTTGATCGACCACAACCGTGCTGCCTGGGACCGCCAGGCCAGCGAAGTGCGCGAATGGTCGCGCCCGGTGGAAAGCTCAACGATTGCCGCCGCGCGCGATGGCCGCTGGCAGGTGCACCTGACCCCGCGCGCGCTGCCGCTGGACTGGCTGGGGGATGTGCGCGGCCGCCGCATCCTCTGCCTGGCCTCGGGCGGTGGCCAGCAGGCCCCGGTGCTGGCGGCGGCCGGGGCGGAGGTGACCGTGTTCGATCTGTCCGATGGCCAGCTCGAGCAGGATCGTCAGGTGGCGGCGCGTGATGGCCTGCAACTGCGCACGGTGCAGGGCGACATGCGCGATCTGCACGCCTTCGCCAACGACAGCTTCGATGTGGTGTTCCACCCGATCTCCAACCTGTATGTGCCCGACGTGCGCCCGGTGTGGACCGAATGCCGCCGCGTGCTGGCGCGCGATGGCATGCTGATGGCCAGCTTCTACAACCCGGTGCTGTTCGTCGGCGCGCGCGATCCGCAGCTGGATGCACAGGGCTTGATCCGGCCGCAGTACGCCATTCCCTATTCGGATCTGGAAGACCTGCCACCGGCCGAGCGCGAGGCGAAACTGGCGCGGGGCGATGCGCTGACCTTCGGCCACAGCCTGACCGAACTGATCGGTGGCCAGCTGGATGCCGGCTTCGTCATCGATCGCTTCATGGAAGACTGGCAGCCGCAGCCGCGCTTCCTGATCGACCGTTACCTGCCCACGTTCCTGGCCACGCGTGCGCGCCGGATCGGTTGAGGCAGGCCTGCCCAAAATACTGCGGCGTACAATGGACGGCCCCACGTCATGCAGGTGCAGTCCCTTGCCGTATCCGTATCCGCTGGTCGTGTTCGACCTCGATGGCACGCTGGTCGACAGCGCTGCCGATATTGCCGAAGCGCTGAACCGCACGCTGGAGGACATCGGCGTGGCGCGTGTGCCGGAAGCCACCGTGCTGGGCTGGATCGGTGACGGTGTGCGTCGTCTGGTCGAGCAGGCGGTGCAGGCCGCCGGCCGCGAGGTGGACCTGGCCGAGGTGATGCCGGTGTTCATGGTGCACTACCGTGAGTGCCTGCTGCGCAGCCCGCGGCTGTTCGACGGCGTGGGCGAAGCGCTGGCGCAACTGCGTGCGCGCAACGTGCCACTGGCGATCTGTACCAACAAGCCTGAAGCACTGGTGCCGCCGCTGCTGCAGCACCTGGGTATCGGTGATGCATTCGCGCTGGTACTGGGGGGAGATTCGCTGCCGCAGCGCAAGCCCAGCGGTGAGCCATTGCGGCACATCGCCGCGCACTTCGGGCTGCCGGTGGAGTCCTGCCTGATGGTGGGTGATTCGTTGACCGACTACCGCGCCGCCGAAGAGGCCAGCATGCCGATCGCGCTGGTGCGCTACGGCTATCCGCGCGGCCTGGACCTGGCCACCGCGCATGCGGTGGCGGTGATCGACGACCTGCGTGAACTGCCGGGGTTGCGGGGCTGAAGCAGAGGGGTAGTGCCGGCCGCTGGCCGGCAACCCGGAATGCGTTGCCGAAGGTCATGATGTTGCCGGCCAGTGGCCGGCACTACCATGAACGTTGCGCTCACTTCGGCTGGTAACGCACGCTCAACTGGTACTCGCGGCCGGGCTGGTTGAACCATGCCACCGTTTCGTAGCGACGGTCGAAGACGTTGGCGGCACGTGCCAGCAGCGACCACGATGGCGTCAGTGCGTACTCAGCGCGCAGGTCCAGCGTGCCGTAGCCTCCCACCTTCACCGTGTTGGCGGCATCGTCGTAGCGCTTGCCGGCACCCTGCACGGTCAGGCCGGCGCGGAAATCGCCGAAGCGACGGTCGATGTCCAGGCGCGCGGTCTGCTGCGCGCGGCGTGGCAGCCAGTTGTCGAACTGGGTGCTGCCGCCGGTGCGGTTGCGCGGGTCGGTGTAGCTCAGCTGCGCGTTGATGTCGAAGCCGGCCAGCAGCACGCCACCGGTCAGCTCGGCACCGCGGATGCGGGCCTTCTCCACCTGCTGCATCTTGAAGGTTGCCGCATCGTAGGTGATCAGGTCATCGATGCGGGTTTCATACACGTCCAGGCCCCAGTGCCAGCCCTGGCCCTGCTGCGAAACGCCGAGGTTGGCACTCTTGGATTTCTCCGGGTTCAACGTAGGCACGCCGCTCCACGGGTCGTACAGATCGCTGAAGGTCGGTGCCTTGAACGCCGTGCCATAGCTGGCGTTGAGGCGCAGGCCGTGGCCCAGCTCCATCGCCCAGCCAACGCTGCCGGTGGCGTGGTTGCCGAACTGCTGGTTGTCGTCGCTGCGTGCGCTGGCCTGCAGCTGGTGGCGGCCGAAGCGGCCCTGGTACTGCACGAATGCGCCGGTGTTGCGGCGGCGGTCGTCCAGGTAACCCGCGCTGCTGCCATCCAGGTTGTCTTCGCTCCAGTCCACGCCTGCGCTCAGCAGCTGGCCCTCGGCCACGCCGAAATCGCCCTGCAGGGAGGCGCTGTCGCGGTGGGTCTGTGCGCTGCCACGTGCACCGAAGTCGCCAAAGTTGTCCGACTCGTTGTCACTGCGGCCGACGTTGGCGGTGAATGCCAGGCGCTCGGACGGGGTGTAGCGCACCTTGCCGGCCAGCACCTGCTGGCGGGTTTCTGAATAGTTGTAGTAACCGTCGTAATGGTTCCTGCCGTCGGCGCGCAGGGCGCTGCCTTCCACGTTCCACTGCTCGTTGAAGGTGTAGCCACCGCGCAGGCTCTTGGACAGGTTGCGGTAGCCGTCGCGGTCGGGCTCGTCGGCGAAGCAGCCGGTGAACAGCGTGGCCGAGCCGCGGCAGGCATCGATGCCGTCGGAATGCTGGTAGGCGATATCCGCACCGAACCAGCCGCGTTCGGTACCGCCGCCAATGCCACCGCTGGCTTCACGCAGGCCGTTGCTGCCACCGCCAAGCTGGAAGTGCGGGGCGAAATCACCCTGGTTGCGGCGGGTGAAGATCTGGATCACGCCACCGATGGCGTCGGCGCCGTACAGGCTCGACTGCGGGCCGCGCACGATTTCCACGCGCTCGATCTGCGCCAGCGGCAGGTCCTGGTACATGGCCAGGCCGAGGTCGGCGCTGTTGATGCGCACGCCGTCCACCAGCACTACGGTGTGGCCGGAATTGGTACCGCGCAGGAACAGCGAGCTCTGCTTGCCGAGGCCGCCGGCATTGGCCAGGTTGATGCCGGCGCGACCGCGCAGCAGTTCCTGCAGCGAAGTGGCCTGGCTGGATTCGATCTGGGCGCGGTCGATCACCTGCGCCGGCGCGATGCTGTCCTGCAGGGCGATCGGGGTGCGGGTGGCAGTGACCAGGATCTGGTCGAGCGCGGTGGTGTCATTGGCGGCCTGGGCCAGCGCGGGCAGGGCGGCCAGCACGGCCAGGGACAGCATTCGGGACTGCAGCTTCATGGGGGACTCCGGGTGCCACGCACGCCCGCGTGGCGAAGGGGAGGAGCCGCGAAGGCAGGCGTGCGCCGATGCCGCAGCGCACGCCACGGTCATCCAGCGCCATGCCCACCGCATCGCGACCTGAGGCTTCCGGGCCGGTCTCCGGGCTTGCCGCCGGGTGGCGCGAGGCCACCGTCCAGGCGCCTTCCCATGCCTGCGGCACAGTGGCGGTGTTGCCTGGAACTGACGTGCTTACCGTTGCGGGGGCAGCGCCGGCCTGGCGTGGAATCACGCGTCACCGGCTTCCCGTTTCAACCTGCCGGCCATGGCCGCAGGTCACCTGGAAGTGCGCGCAGTCTACGGCATCGCAGGCCGTCCCGTTGCGTCGCGCCTGCGCGACTGCCTTTGCTGTGCCTTTAGAATGGTTGCTCGATCCCGTGGTGCCGTTGCCGATGTCCGCCCGTTTTCCGCTGTACCTGCGTCGCCCGTCCGGGACGCGCGCATGATCCTCGACCTGGTCCGCCATGCCGGCAATGGCCGTGACGAGTTCCTTGATGGCCGCAGCGACCCACCGCAGCTGGCCGGGCTGCCGCAGGAGCTGGTCGAGGCCTATGCCGGGCAGCGCTGGGAGCGGGTGATCAGTTCACCGCGGTTGCGCGCGCTGCATACGGCGATGGCCCTGGCCACGCCGCGTGGGCTGGACGTGGAAGCGGACGAGGAATGGGAAGAGCTGGACTTCGGCGATTGGGACGGGCGGTCGCTGTTCGACTTGCCGGAGGATGCACTGGCGGCCTTCCATGCCGACCCGCACGCGTTCCCGCCGCCCAATGGCGAGAGCTGGGGCCACTTCGAGCGACGCATCGCGCGCGCGCTGGATCGCCTGCTCGATGATGACGATCCGGTGCCGACGCTGGTGGTCAGCCATGGCGGCCCGTTGCGCATGGTGCTGTCGCAGGTCTGCGGCCTGCCGATGTCGCTGTGCTGGGCGCTGCGTATCGACCACGGCACGCGCCTGCGGGTGTGGCTGGAGCGCGGCGAGATCGGGCTGGTGGGTGAGCTGCTGGAGCTGCAGCAGCCCTGAGCGCACTCGCCGGGCATGGCCCGGCGCTACCGATCCCGCATCACACTGGTAGTGCCGGCCGCTGGCCGGCATCCCCAGGAACGCGGAGGCCTCAATCCTCGTCCGCGCCCCCGGGCACGCTGTCCTCAGCGTCATCGTCGGCATCGAAGCGCTGCTCATGCACCGGGCCCGACGCCGGGCCGGCTGCCTTCAGCGGATGCGCAGCGATGCGTGCTTCGTAATCCTGCACCAGTGCTTCACGCTGTGGCTCGCTCAGCTCCTGCCAATGGCAGTCCAGCAACGCGCCTTCCAGCGAGTACAGCAGGTTCAGGCTGGGCTTGAAGCCGGCGCGCTTGACCTTGACGAAGGCGCCGACGGCTCCGATCGCGACCAGGTCGTCGCGGCTGCGCAGGCCGACCTGGCGCAGCCACGCCGCACTTTTCGGGCCGATGTTGCGCAGCTTCGGTGCGCTCATCCCAACGCCTCGACGAACACGCGGGCGATGGCTTCCAGGCCGGCCTGATCTTCTGCGTCGAAGCGGCCGACCTTCGGGCTGTCGATATCGAACACGCCGATCAGTTCATCGCCGCGCAGCAGCGGCACCACCAGTTCCGAGCGCGAGGCCGAATCGCAGGCGATATGGCCGGGGAAGGCGTCGACGTCCTCCACACGCTGGGTCACGCGCTGGCTGGCGGCGGCTCCGCACACGCCCTTGTCCAGCGGGATGCGCACGCAGGCCGGCAGGCCCTGGAACGGGCCGACCACCAGTTCCTTGCCGTCGTACAGGTAGAAGCCCACCCAGTTCAGGTCGGGCAGGGCGTGGTAGACCAGGGCCGAGAGGTTGGCCGCGTTGGCGATGCGGTCGGACTCGGCGTAGACCAGGCCACGGGCCTGTTCCAGCAGCTGGGCGTATTGTTCCGGCTTGCTGCCGGTGAGCGAGGCATTGGCGAACATGCCAGCAGTCTAGCAAGCGTGCCGGGCCAGCGATAATGCACACACTGTTGCCCTGTTGGAGCCCGTCGATGCCGTTGCCCGCCACGCTGCCGCCCGCCCTGTTCGTCACCGGCACCGATACCGAGATCGGCAAGACCGCGGCCAGCACCGCGCTGCTGCATGTGCTGCGCCGGCGTGGCCTGCGTGCGGTGGGGATGAAGCCGGTGGCCAGCGGCAGCGAAGACCTGGGCCAGGGCCTGCGCAACGAAGACGCATTGGCGCTGCAGGCGGCCAGCTGGCCGGTACCGGACTATGCCGATCTGAACCCGTATGCGTTGCGCCAGCCGCTGGCACCGGAGCTGGCCGCTGCCGAGGACGGCGTGCAGGTGGAGCTGGCGCCGATCGTGGCAGCGTTCGAGCGGCTGCGCGCGCAGGCCGATGTCGTGGTGGTGGAGGGGGTTGGCGGTTGGCTGGCACCGGTCTCGGCCACGCTCGACCAGCTCGACCTGGTGCGCGCATTGCGGTTGCCGGTGTTGCTGGTGGTGGGCATGCGGCTGGGCTGCGTCAACCACGCGCGTCTGACCGCGCAGTCGTTGCAGGCCAGCGGCGTGGAGTGCCTGGGCTGGATCGGCAACCACATCGACCCGGCGATGCAGCGCCAGGATGAGAACATCGCAACGCTGCAGCAGCGCCTGCCGATGCCGTGCTGGGGGCGGCTGCCGCATCTGCCGGGAGCGGATGGCCAGATCCTGAGCACGCATCTGCTCGATTGACCTGGGGTAGTGCCGGCCGCTGGCCGGCAACCTCGATGTATCCACCTGCGTGCAGTTGCCGGCCAGCGCCCGGCACTACCGTGCTGCGCCCGCCAGCTCCCGCGCGATCGCACCCAACCGCTCCACCGCGCCGATGAAGCGTGCATCCAGCGTCTGGCAGCACGACAGCCGCAGGCAATGGCGATACCGCGCGCCGCGTGAATACACCTGGCCGGGCATGAACACGATGTCCTCCTGCAGTGCACGCTCGAACAGCTCGCGCGTGTCCACGCCGGGCAGTTCCAGCCACAGCAGGAAGCCACCCTGCGGTTCGGTGGCGCGGGTGCCGGCCGGGAAGTGTTCGGCCACCAGCTGGCGCAGCCGTCCGACCTGTTCGCGGTACAGGCGGCGTATGCGATGCAGGTGGTGCTCGTAGCTGCCCGCTTCCAGATAGGCCGCCACCGCGTCGCCCAGCAGCTGCGGTTCGCCGCCGGTGGACTGGAATTTCAGCAGCGCGATGCGCTCGGCGAAGCGGCCGCCATCGAGCCAGCCGATGCGGTAATCCGGCGCCAGCGTCTTGGAAAAGCCGCCGACCACCATCACCCAGCCATCGCGATCGAAGGCCTTCAGGAGCGGTGCCGGCGGTTCGCAGAACTGTAGCTCGGCATACACCGCATCTTCGATCAGCGGCAGCTGGCGTGCGTTGACCAGTTCGGCCAGGCGTTGCTTGGCGGCGGTCGGCATGGTGCAGCCGAGCGGGTTATGCACGGTCGGCATCACCACCAGTGCGGCCAGCGGCGTGTGCTCCAGCAGCGCGTCCAGCGCATCCACATCCAGGCCGAGCTGCGGATGGGTGGGCAGTTCGATGGCCTGCAGGCCGAGGTTGGCCAGCAACGGGTAGAGGTTGAAGTAGGACGGCGCCTCGATGCCGACCGCATCACCGGGCTGGGTGACTGCACGCAGCGCCAGCTGCAGCCCTTCCATCGCACCGTGGGTCAGCAGCAGGCGTTCGCTGTGGGTATGCAGGCCCATGCGCGGGCCGCGGCGCACGATCTGCGCCAGCAGCCGTGGCGAGCCGTTGGGGCGTGCATAGGTCTCCACGGTCTGCTGGCCATGGCGCAGTACCTGCGCCGTGTGCTTGGCCAGCTGCGCGCCGGGGTAGAACTGGCGACCGCGCGGGCCGGCAAAGGCCAGGTCGATCACGCCGGGGCGGCGCTGTGCTTCCAGCACGCGGGCCATCAGTACCTGCTGCAGCGGCGCGGTGGGCGCAGAAGGTGTGTCGCGCAGCGAACGTTCCGGCACCGACAGCCGCGGCGCGACCTCGAAGCCGGCCTTGGGCCGCGGAATGACCAGACCAGCGTCTTCCAGCTGGCGGTAGGCGGCAATCACCGTGTTCAGGCTGAGCCGGCGCTGCGACGCCATCTGCCGCAGCGAGGGCAGGCGGCTGCCTACCGGAAGCCGGCCGCCATGGATGGCCTCGGCCAGTTCGTCGGACAGCCGTTGGTAGCGGGGGGGGATCATTGCGCTCTGATCATCTGTATCCATCGAGTTTCCCGCCATCTGGTGCTGTACCCATGATGACGGCGAGCCTAGCATGTCGTTGTCGGCCGGGCCTGATCGGGGCACGGCCGGTACTTTCCAAGCGCACGGCTGGATGGCCGTGCGTCTTTTTTTGGTAGTGCCGGCCGCTGGCCGGCAATCCCTCGATGCGGAACGGTGCGGTTGCCGGCCAGCGGCCGGCACTACCCAGGTCGTTACCGCATCGGCACCAGCGCTGCATCGCGCCGGTACAACGCCGGGAACTGCCTGCCCAGCGCGGCCAGCTTTGGCGCGTCGTAGTAGCGGATGTAGGCGGCCTGCGGGTAGTTGGTCATGTAGTTCTGGTGGTAGCTCTCGGCCGGGTAGAAGCGCTGGCCGCTGACCAGCTGGGTGACGATCGGCGCGCGGTAGCTGCCGGCCTGGCCGAGCTGGGCGATGTAGGCGCGGCTGGCCGCCTGCTGGCGGGCGTCGTCAGTGAAGATCGCCGACCGGTACTGGCTGCCGTGGTCGGGCCCCTGACGGTTGAGCTGGGTCGGGTCGTGCGCCACCGAGAAGAACACCTGCATCAACTGCCCATAGCTGACCTGGCGTGGGTCGTAGTCGACCTTCACCGCTTCGGCATGACCGGTCTGACCGCTGCTGACCCGCTCATAGCGGGCATTGGCAGCGCTGCCACCGATGTAGCCGGACACCGCATTGCTCACGCCTTTGACATGCTGGAACACGCCCTGCACGCCCCAGAAGCAACCGCCGGCAAACACCACGCTGGCGTGGGTGGCGTCATCGCGGAACGCGGCATCGCCGCTGGGTGCTGGCAGCGCGCCGGTCTGCGCGCTGGCTTCGACCGGTGCCGCGATGGCGCCATGGTCAACGAGCAGCACGCCGGCGATGAGTGCCGTGGCCACCAGTCCGGCAACGCCAGCGGCAATGCCCTGTTCAAAGGAGAATTTCATCGTGTCCTCCCGGCTCAACCGAAGGTGAAGGCATAGGCCTGCACGCCCGCATCGAGGAATTCGATCTCGAAGCGCTGCGGGCTGACCGTGCCGCGTTGGCGCACCAGCTGGTAGAGGCGGTGCTCGTCGACCACGCCGCTGCCATCGGCGCCGACATCAGTGCCGGCATCGGTGGCGGGCAATGGCTTGCCATCCAGCAGGACGCGGAAGCGCACCGGCTTTCCTTCCTGGCCCGGTGCCAGCACCAGGTGCAGGTCGCGCGCATGGAACTGGAAGGCGATGCGGCCACCGGCCTGCTGCAGCTGCGCAGCCTCGTCGGTAACGGTCCAGCGTCCGGACAGGCCCCACTGGTTCAACGCCAGGCTGGCCGGCAACGTGTAGTCGAACGCGGTGTCGCTGCGCTGCCCACCGGGCGAGGCGAACTGCTCGGCACGGGCGTGGCCCAGATAGGTTTCCGGCGAGCGCAGATTGCCCATGTCGGCCTGCGCAGCCACGCCCTTCAGATCGGCGGCGGCCGGATCGGCCGGCGGTGGCAGGTTCGTCTGGCCGGCCTCGGTCAGCAAGCGACGGATCACCTGTTCCGAGCGCGCATAGTTGCCCTCGCCGAACTGGTGGCCGCGGATGTTGCCCTGCGCATCGACGAAGTACTGCGCCGGCCAGTAGCGGTTGTTGAACGCGCGCCAGATCGTGTACTGGTTGTCCAGCGCCACCGGGTATTCGACCTTCAGCTGCTGCACCGCCTTCATCACGTTGCGCGGGTCTCGCTCGAAGGCAAATTCCGGGGTGTGCACGCCGATCACCACCAGGCCGTGGTCGCGGTAACGGCGCTCCCATTCGTGCACGAACGGCATCGCGCGCAGGCAGTTGATGCACGAGTACGTCCAGAAATCGACCAGCACCACCTTGCCGCGCAGCTGCTGGGCCGTCAGCGGTGGGCTGTTGAGCCAGCCGGTGGCGCCGTCCAGCGCGGGCAGGGTGCCTTCCACCGGCAGCGGTGCATCGGCAGCGGCGTTGGCACCGGCCATCATCATCGGCGGAGCTGCCGGCTGCGCGCCGGGTACCGCATCCAGCAGGCCCTGCTCGATACGCGCGGTGCTGACCGTGGAAAGACGGGTCAGCAGGCCGGTATCCCAGCCCAGGCCGATCGCCACCACCGCCAGCAAGGCGGCCACGCCCAGCACCTTGCGCAGCACATCGCCAAGGCCAAGCCGCGCGTGCAGCGCACGGAACACGCGGCCGCCCACCCACACGGCCAGGGCCAACGCCGTGATCGCGCCCAGTGCGTAGGCCAGCAGCAGCGTGCTGGTGCCGGCGCTTGCCCCGTGCAGCGCGGCACCGGTCAGCACCAGGCCGAGGATCGGCCCGGCGCAGGGTGCCCACAGCAGGCCGGTGGCGATGCCGATCAGCAGCGAGGTCCACGCACCGCCACGCCCCGCTGCGTCGGTCGCATCGGCACGCGCGCTCAAGCGGGCACCCACGCGCTGGAACGGCGCCAGCAGATGGTCGGCCAGTCGTGGCCAGAGCAATGCCAGTGCGAACAGCGCCATCAGCAGCAGGGCGATCCAGCGTCCGACCTGGTTGGCCTGTGCCACCCATTGGCTGCCCACCGCAGCCAGGCTGGCGACCACGGTGAAGGTGAGTGCCATGCCCAGCAGCAGCGGCAGCGTGCTGCGCAGGAAGGGGCGGTCGGCACGGGCGAACACGAACGGCAGCACCGGCAGGATGCAGGGACTCAGCAGGGTCAGCGCGCCCCCCAGGTAGGCAAGCAGCAACAGCAGCATCGTCAGGCTCCGGAAGCAGGGGAAGAACCGACCGGCACCCGCCAGCCATCGGCGGTACCGCCCTCAGCGGCACCGGGAACGAACACCATCGCCGCGCCGTTCATGCAGTAGCGAAGTCCGGTTGGGCGAGGCCCGTCGTTGAACACATGACCGAGGTGGCCACCGCAGCGGCGGCAGTGCACCTCCACCCGCAGCATGCCGAAGGTGACGTCGCGGTCTTCGCCGATGGCGTTGTGCAGTGGCGCCCAGAAGCTGGGCCAGCCGGTGCCGCTCTCGAACTTGGTGGAGGAGGAGAACAGCGGCAGCGCACAGCCGGCGCAGGCAAACGTGCCCTGCCGGTGTTCCTTGTTGAGCGGGCTGCTGTACGGGCGCTCGGTCGCCTGCTGGCGCAGCACTGCGTACTGCGCCGGGGTCAGGCGCTGGCGCCAGTCGGCATCGCTGCGCATGACCTCGAACTGTCGCGACGGGCGCGCTTCAGCGGCGGCCGGGGCGGCACGGCTGCAGGCCCCCAGGCCGAGCAGGCCGGCGGCGGTGGCAACACCGCCCAGGCCCAGCAGATGGCGTCGGGTAAGGGACATGGCGGACTCCGGGAAGGGGCGACGGGGCCATGCTGCGCCCGCCCGGGTCAACGAATCCTCACGCAGGATTCAATTTTTCGTGAGGTATCGGCGTCCATCCCGCGCCACAATGCAGCCAGCCTCCCCACTGGCCCCGAGCTGCCGATGTCCACCAAACGCGTGCTGATCGTTGAAGACGATGCCCACATCGCCGACCTGCTGCGCATGCATCTGGGCGATGAGGGCTACGACGTCGCCCATGCCGCCAGCGGCGATGCCGGCCTGCGCCTGCTCGAGCAGGAAGGGCCATGGGATGCGCTGGTGCTGGACGTGATGCTGCCCGGCGTGGACGGCCTGCAGGTGTGCCAGCGTGCACGCGCGATGGCGCGCTATGTGCCGATCATCATCATCAGTGCGCGTGGCAGCGAAACGCAGCGCATCGTCGGCCTGGAACTGGGGGCGGATGATTACCTGGCCAAGCCCTTCTCGATGCCGGAACTGGTGGCCCGCGTGCGTGCGCTGCTGCGCCGGGCCGAGGCGATGGCGCAGAGCGCGCGCATCGATGCCGGCGCGATCGAGCTGGGTGGTCTGCAGCTGGACCCGGTCGCGCGCACCGCGTCGGTGGATGGCAATGCGCTGGAGCTGACCCCGCGCGAGTTCGACCTGCTGCTGTTCTTCGCCCGTCATCCGGATCAGGTGTTCGCGCGCATGGAGCTGCTCAACCAGGTCTGGGGCTACCAGCACGATGGCTACGAGCACACGGTCAACACCCACATCAATCGCCTGCGCAGCAAGATCGAGCCGGACCCGGCCAATCCACGGCGGCTGCTGACGGTGTGGGGCCGTGGCTACAAGCTGGTCGATCCTGCCGGGGCGGCGGCATGATCAAGCCGAACCTGTGGCAGAAGCTGGCGGCGGTGATCGCTGCGCTGATGCTGATGTGCTGCATGGCGCTGCTGGCGCTGCAGATGCGCGCCAACACCCGCCACGAGCAGGAAGTGGTGCAGCGGTTGTCGCTGGGCCTGGCCGAGCACATTGCCCAGCGCAGCGAACTGATGGACACCAGCGGCATGCGTGATGCCGCGGTGCGCGCGCTGTTCGGCCAGCTGATGGCGGTCAACCCCAGCGTCGAGGTCTACCTGCTGGACGACCAGGGCCGCATCCTCGGCCACGATGCGCCGACAGGCCATCTGGTGCGCAACCGGGTGGACGTGGCACCGCTGCGCCGGCTGCTGGCCGGTGCGCCGTTGCCGATCCTGGGCGATGACCCGCGCAGCACGGACGGCCGCAAGGTGTTCAGTGCCGCGCCGCTGATCGTGCAGGGTCGCCAGGCCGGTTATGTGTACGTGGTGCTGGTCGGCGAACACCGTCAGATGCTGTCCGACGACCTTGCCGCCGGCAGCCAGTGGAACACCACGCTGTGGTCGGTGATGCTGGTCGGCAGCCTGGGCCTGCTGGCCGGGCTGGTGGCCTTCTACTGGGTGACGCGCCCGCTGCGGCGGCTGACCCGGCGCATCCAGGCCTTTGACATCGACGCACCCACGCCGTTGCCGCCGCCGGAGCCGTTGCGCGCCGGTGAGCGCGACGAACTGGTGATCCTCGAGCACGCACACGCGCAGATGGCGCAGCGGCTGGGCGAGCAGTGGCAGCAGCTGCGCCAGCAGGACCTGCAGCGCCGCGAGCTGGTCGCCAACATCTCGCACGACCTGCGCACGCCGTTGTCGTCGCTGCACGGCTATCTGGAAACGCTGGCGCTGAAGGACGCCACGCTGTCGCCGGACGAGCGTCGCCGCTACCTCGGTATCGCGCTGGCGCAGAGCGCCAAGGTTGGCCGGCTTGCGCGTGCGCTGTTCGAGCTGGCGCGGCTGGAGCATGGCGAAGTGCGCCTGGAGTGGGAGGTGTTCGCATTGCCGGAGCTGCTGCAGGACGTGCTGCAGAAATTCGAGCTGGCGGCGCAGGCTCGCAACCAGTACCTGCACGCGGACTTCCCGCCCGGCCTGCCGCTGGTGCGCGCCGATCTGGGCCTGGTCGAGCGGGTGCTGACCAACCTGCTCGACAACGCGCTGCGGCATGCGCCCGACGGTGGGCGGATCGAGGTGTGCCTGCGCGCGACGCCGGACAGCGTGGAGGTGAGCGTGGCCGATGATGGACCTGGTGTTGCCCCTGCACTGCGCACTCAGCTGTTCCAGGCACCGGCCGCGCTGGGCGCGCGACGTGGAGAGAACGGCGGGTTGGGCCTGCTGATCGTGCAGCGCATCGTGCAGTTGCACGGCCGTCGCATCGAACTGCGTGACAGCGAGCGCGGCGCGTTGTTCGCGTTTGCGTTGCCGCGTGCGGAACCAGCGGCCTAGCAGGCCGCATCGCACTCCACGGCAGCGCCGCTTTCCAGCGGCAGGTGCAGTCGGATGCAGGCACCACCCAGCTCCGAATCGGTTACTTCGACCTGGCCGCCATGCTTGTCGGCCACCACCTGCACCAGCGCCAGTCCGAGGCCGAAACCGGGGCTACCCGGATCCAGCCGCACATAGGGTTGCAGCACCTGGCCGCGCAGTTCGGGTGCGATGCCGGGGCCATCGTCCTCCACCTGCAGGCACAGCCAGCCGTCGTTGACCGTGCTGGCGATACGGATCTGCCGCCGCGCATAGCGCAGGGCATTGCCGAGCAGATTGCGCAATGCCAGTTCCAGCATGTGCCGGTTGACGTTGACCAGGCCCGCCGGCGACAGCATCTGCTGTACCGGCATCGGCAGCGGTGCGAACTGGGCCACCACGCCACGTACCAGTGCCGCCAGCTGCAGGCGCTGGCGGGTCAGCTGATGGCAGCGGCCGAGCGCGGCGTACTCGACGCCGGCATCGGTGAGGTGCTGCAGCCGATCGACATCAGTGCGCAGGCCGCCCAAGGCATCACGCTGGATCTCGTCCAGCGCGGTGTCCTCCAGGTCGGCCAGGCCGAAACGCATCCGCGCCAGCGGCGTGCGGACTTCGTGCGCCACTGCCTGGGCCAGCACGCGCTGGCTTTCCAGCAACTGCTGCAGCTGCTCGGCCATGTGATTGAAGGCATTGGCCAGCGGCCGCACCAGCGCAGTGCCGGCGCGCGGGGCGCGCGTGTCCAGCTGTCCGTCGCGCATCTGCCGCGCGGCCTGGGCCAGCTGCGAGACGTCGCGCCACAGGCGGTAGACCATCACGTACATCGGCAGCGCCACGGCCACCATCAGGATCAGCAGCAGGATCGCCACGCCTGACACTTCGCTGTCCTGCCAGCCCTCGTCAGGCAGCGCTTCGTCCAACGGCCCAAGCATCACCGCGTAGTCGCTGTCGCCGATCCGCTGCAGGCTGCGCATGTGCTCCAGGTCGATCTGCACCCGGCCGTTGCTGAAGGGGGGGCGCTGGCTGGCCGGCAGCGCCTTCATCGCCTCTGCCAACGGCACCATGCGCAGGGCATAGGCGAAGTCGGCGTCCAGTTCGCGCGCCAGCGTCGGCCACTGCTCGCGCGGGGTTTCGGCGAAGCGGTGCTGCAGCAGGGCATGGGTGCCGCGCATCTCGGCCAGCAGTCCGGCTTCGGTGCGGTCTTCCAGCAGCGCATCCCAGGCCCACAGGCCCAGCACGATCAGCAGCAGGTGGGCGACCAGGAAGCCGATGCCGTAGCGCAGGAAATGGAAGGCGTGGCCGCGCATCGCCGAGGGCGTGCGCTTCATCCCCATGCCGAGCGGCTGAACAGGTAGCCGCGGCCCCGCACGGTCTTGATCCGCTCCGGTTGTTCAGGGTTGTCGCCCAGCTTGCGGCGCAGGCGCGAGATGCGTGCATCGATCGAACGGTCCAGGCCGTCGAAGGCGATCCCGCGCAGGCCGCGCAGCAGCGCATCGCGGTCCAGGATCTGGCCGGCATTGCTGGCCAGCAGGAACAGCAGGTCGAACTCGGCAGTGGTGAGCTCCAGCAGCGCGCCCTGCAGGTGCACGTTGCGGGTGGACGGGTCGATGCTCAGCTCGCCGAAGCGGAGGCTGCCGTCGCGTGGTTCGACCCGGCGGTGGCGGCGCAGGTGGGCGCGCAGGCGGGCCAGCAGCACCCGTGGTTCGATCGGCTTGCCGATGTAATCATCGGCGCCCAGTTCCAGTCCCAGCACCTGGTCGATGTTGTCGGTGCGGGCGGTCAGCACGCAGATGATGCCGTCATAGTGGGGGCGGATCTGCCGACACACTTCGAAACCATCCTGGTCGGGCAGGCCGACATCGAGCAGGACCAGGGCGGGCTTGTCGGCCAGGATCCGGGCCACCGCACGCTCACCGCTGCGCTCGTGGGCCACCTGATAGCCATGCCGCTGCAGATAGTCGCTGACCATCGTACCCAGGCGGGCATCGTCTTCGACCAGTACGATATCCAGCATTTTCAAGGCCTCCGTGGACGCACACGTACCGCCACGGCACGAGCGCGGCGATGCTATCCCAGCCTTCGGGCCGCCCGGGTCCCGGGGGCGGGCGCCATTCAGCCGGGGTTGCTGGCGCACGGGCCGGGCCTCAGGCCTGGCAACAACTTGGCGTCCAGCATAGCCTGATGCTGTTACAAAACGTTACCTTCGTGATACGCACGGTGACCATCGCTGACAGCAAAGCGACTGACGCAGGGCCGGGGGCGGGCCGAGCATGGAGTCTCCTCCGCTCCGCGTGTCGCTCCCATGTCGCCCGCCGCCGCCTGCCTGCTGAACCCGTCCCGCCGCTGCCGCTGCGGAGGTGCCCGATGAGCGGCGTGGTCGGGGCCTGGCTGCCGCCCGCCGAGGACGAACACCTGCTGCAGCAGCTGGCGCCAATGCTGCGCGCCCTGCAGCAGCGCGGCCGGGGGCGCATCGGCTACTGGACCGACGCCGAGGCCGGCCTGGCGCTGGGCCACTGCCGGGCGCCAACCGATACGCCGTTGCAGCCCCTGAGTTCGGACTGTGGCCGTTACGTGCTGTGCCTGGATGGCCGGTTGTACAACCGGGCCGACCTGCAGTCGCAGCTGCGCGATCTGCCACGCAGCTGCAGCGATGCGCGGCTGCTGCTGCAGGCGATCATCGAATGGGGCGTGGAACGGGCGCTTTCCCGCATCGAGGGCGCGTTCGGTTTCAGCGTATGGGACCGCGAGTCGCGCGAACTGTGGCTGGCCCGCGACCCGGTTGGCGAGCGGCCGCTGTACTACGGCTGGTACCAGGGCCGGTTCCTGTTCGCCTCGGAAATGAAGGCACTCCAGGCCTTTGCCGGTTTCGCCCCGAGCATCGACCAGGATGCGCTGAGCCTGCTGCTGCGCCATGACTACGTGCCGGCACCGCACACCATCTACCGCGGCATCCACAAGCTGGTGGCAGGCGCGATGCTGCGCGTCGATCTGAATGACCATGCGGCTGGCGGCTCCAGCCAGGCCGCACAGGGTGGTTCACGCTACTGGTGCGCACGCGATGCGATGCAGAGCGCACTGCAGGAACCGCTGCTGCCGGCGCCGAGCCTGGAGCAGGCGACCGACCAGCTGGAAACTGCGTTGCAGAAGGCCATCGCCGCACGCATGCATTCGCCGCTGGCCTGCGGTGCGTTCCTGTCCGGCGGCACCGATTCCTCGCTGGTGACGGCGATGATGCAGGCACAGTCGACGCTTCCGATCGAAGCGTGGACGGTTGGCTTCGATGATCCCGGCCATGACGAGAGCGATTGGGCCTCGCAGGTCGCGCGGCATCTGGGCGTGCAGCATCATCTGCACCGGATGGATGCGCGACAAGGCCTGGATCTGCTGCAGCGGCTGCCGCAGGTCTGGTGCGAACCGTTCGCCGATGCCTCGCAGCTGCCGACCCTGCTGGCCAGTGAACTGCTGGGCGCGCGCAAGCCGGTGGCCCTCACCGGCGACGGTGGCGATGAACTGTTCTTCGGCCACCCCAGCTATGGCCGCGCGCTGCGCAATGCGCGCCTGTGCGGTGGCCTGCCGGACTGGGTGCGTGATCTGGCGCGGCGCAGCGGCAACCGCATGAATGTCGAGCGCGGCCGCCTGGGCGGCTGGCGCGCACTGGTGGCGGAAGTCGCCGCCAACGACGTGGAAGGTCACTACCTGCAGCGCGTGACGCGCTGGCGGCAGCCGGCGCAGGTGGTGCTGGGTGCACGCGAGCCGATGACGATCTTCCAGCAGCAGGACACGGCGCTGCCGGCCGAGGCCCGCATCCAGCTGCTGGATTTCCGCATGGACCTGGCCGAGGGCATTCTCGCCAAGGTCGATCGTGCGGGCATGGCGGCGGGCGTGGAGACGCGCGCGCCGCTGCTGGACATGGAGGTGGTGCGGTTGGCCTGGCGCCTGCCGCAGCACCTGAAGTACCACGACGGTGAGCACAAGCGGATCCTCAAGCACCTGCTGGCGCGCTACCTGCCCGAGCCGCTGGTGTATCGCCCCAAGCGCGGCTTCGGACCGCCGATGGCGCGCTGGTTGGCGGGCCCGCTGCGCGACTGGGCGGAGGCACTGCTGGACCCGCAGCTGCTGCGCAACCAGGGCTGCTTCGATGCGGCACGCGTGCGCGGCATCTGGGAAGCGTTCCTGCGTGGCGAACGCAAGTGGCACACGCACCTGTGGAACGTGCTGATGTTCCAGGCGTGGCACCAGCACTGGCACGTCAATCGCGGGCGTTGAGATTCCTTCGCGGTTTGTTCTGCGTGGCGCAGGGCGTAGGCCCTTGCGTACGAATGTCCTCCGGCGCCGGCCGTTGGCCGTCACCTCCCCCTTTACTTCGTACGCAAGGGCCTACGCCCTGCGTTCGGAGTTCGTCGACGCCTCGTTGAAAGGCGCCGCGAGCGCTGCGCTTTTCCTTTCCTGCCGCAAGCCGAGCCTCGTCGGGGGCGGGCAGGGGGTTGGGCAAAGTAAAGGAGGAGGGGACGGCCAACGGCCGGCGCCGGGGGACATTTGCCCAGGCCCCTGCTTGTCTCGGCGGGGCCCGTCAGTTCGCGGGGAATCGGGACGAAGACACGCGTGTGGCGGATTCATTCTGCGTGGCGCCGTGCGGATGCCCTTGCGTACGAATGTCCTCCGGCGCCGGCCGTTGGCCGTCACCTCCCCCTTTACTTCGTACGCAAGGGCATCCGCCCGGCGTTCGGAGTTTGTCGGCGCTTCCTTGAAAGGCGGCCGCGCGTGCTGCGCTTTCCTCACCGCACGCCGAGCCTCGTCGGGGCGGGCAGGGGTTTGGGCAAAGTAAAGGAGAAGGTGACGGCCAACGGCCGGCGCCGGGGGACATTTGCCCAGGGCCCTGCCTGTCCCGGCGGGGCCCGTCAGTTCGCGGGGAATCCAGACGAGGAAGCGCTCTTCAATGCAGACGCCAGGCAAAAAAAGACCCGGCAGAGGGAGGGATCTGCCGGGTCCGGATTGCGTGGGGGAGGGACCCACGCAATGAGCGTTGCGTCGCGTCAGTGGTTGTTCGCGTCCGCCGTTGATTCGTTGTAGCCCTGCACCAGTTCGGACCAGGCCTTGCCGGCCTGCAGGCCGAGACCGACCACGTCCTGCTGGGCCTGGCCCAGCCGCTGCAGGTTGTCCTGCCACAGCTGTGCGCCCTTGTTGAGCATCCCGGCCGTGTCGTCACTACGGGCCAGTTCACCCAACCAGCCGCCGGTCGCGGTCAGGTTGCGCTCCATCGCCTTCAGCTGCACGCCGAACATGCTTTCCGCGTTCTCCAACGCCAACCGGTTCGCGCGGGTTGCTGCGGCGGCGAGCTGGCGGGTGGCATCACTGAAGCGATCGCTGAAGGCGGCGGCCATGGGGCATCAGGGAGTGGCTTGATGCATTGCAGCATACGCCGTTGATGCGGCAATGCAACAAAAATAACAAAGGCGCCCAAGGCGCCTTTGAAACACCTTTCAGATCAATGGGTTGATCAGGCCGTCGGGCCGCGGTAGCGACAGCCGGAGGTGCAGGTTTCGTGCACGGTGATCTCGCTCAGCGCCGGCAGGCTGGGCTTGAGTTCGTTCCAGATCCACACCGCCAGGTTCTCGCTGGTCGGGTTCTCCAGGCCGGGGATGTCATTGAGGTAGTGATGGTCCAGGCGGTCGTAGATCGGCTGGAAGGCCGCCTTCACGTCGCCGAAGTCCATGATCCAGCCGGTCTGCGCCCCCGGCTCGCCCTCGACCTTCAGTTCCACCCGGAACGAGTGGCCATGCAGGCGCGCGCACTTGTGCCCCGGCGGCACGTTGGGGAGGCGGTGCGCCGCCTCGAGCATGAAGACTTTGAAGATTTCCATGGCGCGATTGTACGCCGCAGGTGGCCGGCCATCCTGAGCGGATGTTGGGCTTTCGTGAAGTAACTCTTTCCATCCGGATGAAGAGATGATAGTTTCTCTTATATCCGTATGAAGAGATGTTATTGGCCGGACCCCGGCCAGGCATGGACTACTGCGGAACTACGTCGCCCTTTCCACCTCCCCCACATCGTCATGCCCAAGCACACCCTGCTCGTGGCGGCCCTGGCCGTCGCTCTGGCCGCGCCTTTGTCCGCCGCCGCCGAAACCTCCGCCGATGCCAGTGGCGAAGCCAGTACCCTGGCCGCCGTGCGCGTCACCGGTTCCAACATCAAGCGCACCGATACCGAGGCCTCCAACCCGGTGCAGGTGATCGGCCGCCAGCAGCTGGAACAGACCGGCAAGGCCACCGTGGCCGATGTGCTGCGTTCGATCTCGGCCAACACCGGCAACGCCAGCAACGAAACCACCAACAATGGTTGGGCGTCCGGCTCGGCCGGCATCGGCCTGCGTGGCCTGTCGCAGAAAAACACGCTGGTGCTGCTCAACGGCCGTCGCTTGGCCAACTACGGCTTCCCGGCCGGTGGCCTGTCCGACACCTTCGTCGATCTCAATGCGCTGCCGCTGGTCGCGGTCGAGCGCATTGAGGTGCTCAAGGACGGCGCCTCGGCGGTGTACGGCTCCGACGCCGTGGCCGGCGTGGTCAACATCATCACCCGGCAGAACTTCGAAGGCGCCGAGATCGGCGGCAGCTTCGGCGGTGCCGACCAGGGCGGCCTGCACGAGCAGAACCTGAAGTTCGTCGGCGGCCTGGGTGATCTCGACACCGATGGCTACAACATCCTCTTCAGCCTGCAGGGGTACAACCGCCAGCGCCTGGACCAGGACGAACGCAACCTGACCAGGAGCGGCATCTACACCGACAAGCCGGGTGGCCGCTGGAACGGCTGGTCGGCCAAGGGCGCGCGCTACCTGGTCAACGGCGTCTCGGTGCCGATGCTCGATGCCAACGGTAACTGCCCGACCGGCACCACCCGCGTGGCCAGCGCACCGATCGACGGCCTGGCCGGCGACACCTGCGGCTTCAACCAGGCACCGTTCACCACGCTGATCCCCTCGACCAAGCGCTACCAGGCCTACGCCAACGGTACCTTCCGCCTGAACGACAACGTCGAAGCGTTCGGCGAAGTGCTGTACAGCCAGATCAAGAGTGCCGCGTGGTTCGGCAGCAGCCCGTTCTTCACTCTGGAGAGCGGCCGCTTCGCACTGAACGCGAACAGCGGCCTGGCAGAGCCGGTGTCGTCGCTGCTGCCGGCCAACAATCCGTACAACCCGTACGGCCGCGCGATCCCGATCGAGTACACCTTCTTCGACCTGGGCGGCACGATCAAGACCAACCGTTCCACTGCCTACCGCGGCGTGTTCGGCCTGCGTGGCACCACCGCGTCGTGGGACTGGGAAGTGGCCGCGTTCGGTGCACGCAGCAGCGAGCGCGAGAGCGTGTCCGGTGGCTTCGCCAACCGCTGGGCGCTGGCCGATGCGCTGGCCACGGGCAGCTACAACCTGCTCAACCCGGCAGCCACGCCGCAGTCGGTGCGTGATTCGATCAACATCGCCACGCTGCGTCCGGCCGAATCCAAGCTGCAGGGCATCGATGCGAAGATTTCCGGCAGCCTGGGCCATACCTGGGCCGGCGAGATCGGCTTCGCTGCGGGTGCCGAGTGGCGCCGCGAAAAGCTCGACTCCAACAACCCGTGGCAGATCGATGCCGGCCTGCAGGTGCGCCCGGCCATTGCTGAAGTGCACGGCAAGCGCCAGGTCAGTGCGACCTACGCCGAAGTGAACGTGCCGCTGGCCTCGACGCTGGAGCTGTCCGCCGCCGCGCGCGCTGATCACTACGATGATTTCGGCGATGCGTTCTCGCCGAAGATCGGCCTGCGCTGGCAGCCGCTGGATGTCCTGCTGGTGCGTGCGTCGGCGTCGAAGGGCTTCCGTGCACCGTCGCTGTCGGAAAACTCCAACAGCACCAGCATCGCCTACGGAAGCGTGGTCGACCCGCGTGATCCGGACGTGCCGGGCTCGCGCCAGAACCCAACCTTCTTCACCGTCGGCAACAACGAACTGAAGCCGGAGCGCACCAGGAGCGTCAACTTCGGTGTGGTGCTGTCGCCGTGGGCCAACACCAACCTGAGCGTGGACTACTACCGCATCCAGCTGGACAACCTGGTCGGCACCAACAACACCCAGACCCTGGTCAACGACAACGTGGCCGGCGCCGTGCAGCGCGATGAGCGTGGCAAGCTGCAGGCGGTCTACAACCGCTACCAGAACCTGAGCGAGCTGAAGACCTCGGGCATCGATGTCGAGCTGCGCCAGCGCATCCCGACCGCGGCACTGGGTGACTTCACCGTGTCCTCGGCCTACACCCACGTGCGCGACTACCGTCGCCCGACCGTGGTCGGTGGGCCGCTGGTCGACTACGCCGGCAGCAACCTGGGCGCGACCCTGCCCAAGGACAAGGCCACCACCACGCTGGACTGGAAGTACGGTGATTTCAACGCAGCCGTGACCTGGTACTACACCAGCAGCTACCGCCAGGAGGCCAGCACCGCCGCCAAAGCCGTGCAGCAGCGCGTCGGCAGCTACAGCCAGTACGACCTGTACCTGGCCTACACCGGCATCGACAAGCTGACCGTGTATGCCAAGGTGCAGAACCTGGCCGACAAGACGCCGCCGTACGACGCCTCGTTCCCGGGCATCCGCGCGCCGTACGACTTCAGCCAGTACGACCTGCGTGGCCGCTACTTCACGCTGGGCTTCGATTACCGCTTCTGATCCATCCGCCGCGGCCGGTCACCTGGGGGGACCGGCCGCGCGATCGTCTGCCGTTGTGTTCCAGGGGAGTCACCGTGTCCTTGCATCGCCGTGCCGTTCTTCCGTTGCTGCTTGCCGCCGCTACCGCACTGTCCTTGCCGCAGCCGGCGCAGGCACAGAGCGCGTACTTCTTTCCGCAGGTCACTGACGCAGCGGCGTTTGATGCAGCGGTGCCGACGCCGGAGCAGTTCCTCGGCTACCCGATCGGCAGCCGTTACACCCGGCACGACCAGCTGGTGGCGTACTTCCAGGAACTGGCGAAACGCTCGGACAAGATCAGCGTGCGCGAGATCGGCCGCAGCTATGAAGGCCGCCCGCTGTTGATCGCCACCGTCACCGCTGCAGGCAATCATGCGCGGCTGGAACAGATCCGCCAGCAGCACGCGACCCTGGCCGATCCGGCGCAGCCGCGCAGCGCCGCCGGTGACAGGCCGGTGGTGGTGTGGCTGGGCTACAGCGTCCACGGCAACGAGACCTCCAGTGCCGAGGCAGCGATGCTGACGGCGTACTACCTGGTGGCCAACCGCAACGCAGAAACCCAGCAATGGCTGCAGCAGGCGGTGGTGCTGTTCGATCCAGCGCAGAATCCGGATGGTCGTGACCGTGCTGCCAACTGGCACAACGCCTGGGCGTCCGACCCGGCTTCTGCCGACCCCGCCGACAAGGAACACGTCGAGCCTTTCCCGCAGGGTCGTACCAACCACTACTTCACCGATCTCAACCGCGACTGGCTGGCCCTCACCCAGCAGGACTCAAGGCCGAAGGTGGAGGTGTTCCACCAGTGGTACCCGAACGTGCAGATCGACTTCCACGAAATGGGCAAGGACAGCACCTACTACTTCGAGCCCTCGCCGAAGAGCATGCACAGTCCGCTGATTCCGGCGGCGTCGTATGAATTCAACAAGACCCTCGCCAAGTACCACGCGCAGGCGCTGGATGCGCTGGGGTCGCTGTACTACACCGGCGAGAATTTCGACAACTTCTCGCCGGTGTACGGTTCCACCTATCCGGACTTCCATGGCGCTGTCGGCGTTACCGTCGAGCAGGCCAGCTCGCGCGGCCGCGTGCAGGAATCGGTGAATGGCCTGCTGACGTTCCCGTTCACCATCCGCAACCAGGTCGCCACCGGGCTGGGCACGGTGCGTGGCGCAGTGGCCGAGCGCAGCGGCCTGTTCGACCTGCAGAAGCAGTTCTTCCAGAGCGCGCTGAAGCAGGCTGCGCAGCAGCCGGTGAAGAGCTTCGTGTTCGGCGATGCGCATGACCCGGCCCTGACCCGTCGCCTGCTGGAACTGCTGCTGCTGCACCGGATCGAGGTGCGCGCACTGGACCGTGCAGTCACTGTCGATGGGCAGCGCTTCGATGCCGGCAGCGCCTACGTGGTGCCGGTGCAGCAGGCGCAGTTCCGCCTGGTGCATTCGATCTTTGCCGAGACGCCGCCGATCAAGGGTGATGTGTTCTACGGCAGCACCAGCTATGCGATCGCACCGGCCTACGGTGTGGCCTTCGCGGGCAGCCGCAGCCGCATCGAAGGCGGTGCGCGCGTAACCGCGCTGCCGGCGGAGCAGGGCGCGGTGCTGGGCGGCGAGGCCGGATTCGCCTACGCCATCGACTGGCGCGACTACAACGCCGGGCGCGCGCTGGCCGCGCTGCAGGGCAAGGGCGTGAATGCACGCGCGGCATTCCAGCCGTTCACCACCGCGACCGCGCAGGGCGACATCAGCTTCGCCGCCGGCAGCCTGGTCATTCCGGTTGCCGGGCAATCGCTGCAGGGCGCGGCGCTGCTCGAGACAGTGACATCCGCCGCGCGCGAGGCGGGCGTACAGGTCCACGCGCTGTCCAGCGGCCGGAGCCGCGAAGGCATCGACCTCGGCAGTGACGGCGTCAAGGCGCTGCGCAAGCCTGCGGTGGCACTGGTGATGGGCGAGGGCGTGGCCGCCACCGAAATCGGATCGGCGTGGTTCCTGCTCGACCAGCAGCTGCAGTTGCCAGCCAGCAAGCTGGATCCGCAGCAGCTGGGCAAGGTACCGCTGGACCGCTACACCACGATCGTGCTGTCCGGTGGCACCTACACGGGCGTCGATGCCACGGCGGTGGCTGCACTGAAGCGCTGGGTGCAGGCCGGAGGTTCACTGGTGACCTACGGCAGTGCCTCGAAGTGGGCGATCGAGCAGAAGCTGGCCGACGGCGAAAAGCTCGGCAAGGAAGAAGACGCTGCTGACGAAAGCCGCCGTGCGTTCGGCGATCAGCGCGACATTGCCGCGATCGAGCGGGTCAGCGGCAACATCCTCAGTGCCGATGTGGATGCCAGCCATCCGTTGGCGTTCGGCGTGCCGCGCCGGCAGCTGGCGATCAACAAGGAGAACACGGTGACGCTGCAGCCGAGCGCGAACCCGTTCTCCACGGTGGTGCGCATCGACGCGCCGCCGCGGGTGAATGGCTATCTGTCCGAGCGCAACCGCACGCGGGTGGCGGGTAGTGCGTGGCTGCTGGTGTCGGCGCAGGGGCAGGGCAACGTGTTGCTGTTTGCCGATGACCCGGCACACCGCAAGTACTGGCACGGAACGGACCGACTGCTGATCAACGCGATCTTCTTCGGGAATCTGGTGAATCCGAGTAAAGCGCGGGGTTGATGTGTTTGGCGCCGAGTTTCTGTTGTGCTTGGGAGGCAGGGGGCCTCAGCCAAGACACGCCGTAAACCCATCCATGGGGGCTCGATGGCGCCATCCTTGGCGCCAACGGTCCTGGCTGAGGCCCCCTGCCTCCCATGACAGTTTCCTGAGGGCGCGGACGCATCAGACCCCAAGGCGGGAGCAAGGGCAAATACAAAAGCAAAAGCAAAGCCAGGAATTGCGACTTCGGCTTTTGCCTTTGAATTTGAATTTGAATTTGAATTTGATCTTTCTTCTCCCGGCTACCCGGCGGGACAAGAAGGCGCAGGCAATGCTTGAAGCGGATGGGCATGGGGGCAGCGCAGAACCGTTGGCGCCATGGATGGCGCCATCGAGCTTACATGGACGTATTTACAGCGTGTTCTGCGCTGCCCCCATGCCCATTCGCCCTCGGTACTGCCACCGCGTGCTTTATCACCCGGTAGCCCGCAACAAAAAAGGACGGCGCGTCAGCGCCGTCCCTCGATAGCCCCCGCGCAGCGGGAAGCACCCTCGATGTCAGCTGGGATCAGCCAGCGCGACCACCGCCGCCACCCTGGCCACGACCACGGCCGCCACCATTGCCACCACCGCCACGGCGCTGGCCCTGGCCGGCGCCTGCACGCTGCTGGCCATTGCCACCGCCTTCGCGGCGGCCACCGCCGGCCTTCTTCGGGCCTGCGTGCGCGTGGCGCGGCGCATCACCGTGCGGACGGCGCGCATGGCTCTTGCGCGGTGCGCGCTCGCCGGTATCGTGCTCGGCCTTGCCCGGCGCACTGTTGCCCCAGCGGATCGGCACCTGCAGCTCAAAGCCCGGTACATCGCGGATGTCCATGTCGCGGCCCAGCAGGCGCACGATCGCACGCAGCAGCTTCACTTCATCCTGTGCCACCAGCGAAATCGCCTGGCCGGTCGCGCCGTTGCGGCCGGTACGGCCGATGCGGTGCACGTAGTCCTCGGCCACCATCGGCAGGTCGAAGTTGATCACCTTCGGCAGCTCGTTGATGTCAATGCCGCGCGCAGCGATATCGGTCGCCACCAGCACGGTCACGCGGCCGGCCTTGAAGTCACCCAGTGCACGCAGGCGCTGCCCCTGGCTCTTGTTGCCGTGGATCGCCGCGGTCTTGATGCCCGACTTTTCCAGGAACGAGGCCAGCTTGTCGCTGCCGTGCTTGGTGCGGGCGAACACCAGGGTCTGCTCGCGGCTGTCCTGCGCCAGCAGGTGCAGCAGCAGGTCGCGCTTGCGACCGGCATCGACCGGGTGCACGCGGTGGGTGATGGTTTCGGCCACGGTGTTCTTCGGCGTCACCTGGATCTGTTCCGGGTTGCGCATGAACTCCAGCGCCAGCTGGCGGATGTTGTCCTCGAAGGTGGCCGAGAACAGCAGGGTCTGCCGGTTCTGCTTCGGCAGCTTGGCCAGGATGCGCTTGATCGACGGCAGGAAGCCCATGTCGAGCATGCGGTCGGCTTCGTCCAGCACCAGCAGTTCAATGCCGGACAGGTCGATGCTGCGACGCTCCAGGTGGTCGATCAGGCGGCCCGGGCAGGCCACCAGCAGGTCCACACCGCGGCGCAGGATGTCCAGCTGGTTGCCCATGCCGACGCCGCCGTAGATACAGGCGCTGGGAATGCGCAGGTACTTGCTGTAGCCGCGCAGGCTGTCGTGCACCTGGGTGGCCAGTTCGCGGGTCGGGGCCAGGATCAGCGCGCGCGGCTTGCGCGGGCCGCTGCGCACTTCCTGCGAGGCGGTGCCCAGGTGCTGCAGCAGCGGCAGGCCGAAGGCGGCGGTCTTGCCGGTGCCGGTCTGTGCGCCGGCCAGCAGGTCACGACCGGCCAGTGCCAGCGGGATCGCCTGCTGCTGGATCGGGGTCGGGTTTTCGTAGCCCTGCTCGGCAAGCGCACGCAGCAGGAAGGGCGCCAGGCCCAGCGATTCAAAAGACATTGAGTTTGCTCCAAGTACAAGAAACGCCTGTCCGAACGGACAGACGGGGGCAGATCAAACTGATCGGCTGACTCGGAGCGTTCCCGTGAACCGCGCTGCGAGAATTGGGTGCAGCCGGCACGAAGCGCAGGCTGGAATGCGTGACGAACGGCGTCGGAGTGGGGGCGGGCGAAGAGGGCGGACCCTGGTCGCCGGCGATCCCGGAGGGAAACGGACGGCCGCTGCAGACTGCGCAAGTCTAAACGATGTTTGAGACTTCACGCAAAAAGACCTGTTCAGGTAGGGGTTCTCTCTGCAGGGCTGCGCCCTGCACCCGCAGAGGCTGACGCAACGTCAAAGGCCGGGTTCCTGTGGGAGGCGGGGTGGGTCCGGTGGCAGGGGGCGCTGCAAGTACGTCCATGTAAGCTCGGTCGCCGCATCCATGCGGCTCACGCCCCTGTCACCGGACCCACCCCGCCTTCGACAGTTTTCCGCGATCTGTCGAATCTCATTCGATCAATTTCGGTGTCTGACGGATCTCGACGATGAATGATGTGGATGTTCGATCAGTCATTGGGAACCTGTCGGGGGTGCGGCGGTGTGGGTGGGCAGGACCGTTGGCGCCATGGATGGCGCCATCGAGCCCCCATGGTGAAGTGACCCCCGAGACTTGGACGGGATCAGGCGGCCGATTGGGCCCGCTCCCGGTACTCTACCGGGCTCAGACCTTTCAGTTTCGGTTTGATGCG
>NZ_JCAFSV010000012.1:0-122199 GCF_059369595.1 Stenotrophomonas sp. YJH_SMC_25
CTCCCTGGTGAAATTAGCGCTGTGGAACCACCCGATCCCATCCCGAACTCGGAAGTGAAACGCAGCTGCGCCGATGGTAGTGTGGCTCAAGCCATGCGAGAGTAGGTCATCGCCAGGGTTTACACCCAAAACCCCGCTGCTTACGCAGCGGGGTTTTTCTTTGTGCGCAGAAAATGCAGGTAGTGCCGGCCGCTGGCCGGCACCCGATGGCATTGCATCACCCGGTAGATCCACGCCATGCGTGGATGCCCTCTGCGAGGAGCCAAGGCGCCAACCAAGGTTGGCCGCTACCAGCAGGCGCGCACAGCGGTCGTTTGCCGGCCAGCGGCCGGCAACTTTGTGCGCGGTAAACACCGGGTAGTGCCGGCCGCTGGCCGGCAACCCGATGGCATTACATCGCCCGGTAGATCCACGCCATGCGTGGATACCCCCTGCGAGGAACAGCGGCGCCAACCAAGGTTGGCCGCTACCAACAGCAGGCCCACACAGCAATCGGTTGCCGGCCAGCGGCCGGCACTACCAGGGGCAGGTCACGCATAAAAAGACGGCGCCCTGCGGGCGCCGTCCTGATCAGACTCGAATGGAAGGCCAGGATCAGGCGACCCGCGAGACCTCGAGCGGTTCCTGCTGGCGGAATACCGAGACTGCTTCGGTCAACGTGCCGGCCTGGTTCTGCAGCTCGCGTGCGGCAGCGGTGGCTTCTTCCACCAGCGCCGCATTCTGCTGCGTGGCCTGATCCATCTGCACCACGGTCTGGTTGATCTGCTCGATACCGACCGACTGCTCCTGCGACGCCGCGGATATCTCGCGCATCAGGTGGCTGACATCCTCCACGCCGCCGACAATTCCCTGCATGCGCTGGCCGGCATCGGCCACCAGCTGGGCACCTTCGCCCACCTGCCGGCCCGCTTCGTCGATCAGCTTCCTGATCTCCTGTGCGGCCGCCGCCGAACGCTGCGCCAGCACGCGCACCTCGCTGGCCACCACGGCAAAGCCTCGGCCCTGCTCGCCGGCGCGTGCCGCCTCCACCGCTGCGTTCAACGCCAGGATATTGGTCTGGAAGGCAATGCCGTCGATGACGCCGGTGATGTCGCCGATCCGCTTCGAGGCACCTTCGATGGCCTGCATGGTATCCACCACCCGCTGCATGGCCGTGTTGCCGTCACTGGCAGCGCTCTGCGTGGAGGCCGCCAACGCACTGGCCTCACGCGCATGGGCGGCGTTCTGGCGCACGGTGGCGGTCAGTTCCTCCATCGATGCTGCGGTCTCCTGCAGGTGCGCGGCCTGGCGCTCGCTGCGCTCGGACAACGCGCCGTTGCCAGCGGCAATCTCGCTGGCGGCGGTACTGATCGACGCCGCGCATTCCTGGATGCGGCCGACCATGCGTGCCAACTGCCCGGCCGTGGCGTTGGCATCGCGCTGGATGGCAGCGAAGGCGCCGTGATACTCGCCGTGCATGCGCCGATCCAGATCGCCGTTGGCCAGTGCCGAGAGCATCTGCCGCACTTCGTTGACGGTGCTGCCGAGCGTATCGAGCAGCTGGTTGATGCCACCGGTCAGGCCATCGAGGAAGCTGGCGCCTTCAGTGGCCTGCAGGCGCTGGTCGAGGTCACCGGCCGCTGCCGCTGCGACGATGCCGGCCACGGCATTCTCCAGCGCGAGCTCATGGGTGCGGTCATGCCATTCCACGGCGAAGCCCAGGCGCACGCCCTGCGCGTCGAACACCGGCGTGACCACCTGCGCGAAGTGCACCGGGCCGATCTGTACCTTGCCGTTGTGCGCTACCTGCAGGCCGTTGAGGATCGCGCGGATGCGGTCCGGGTTGGCGTGGAAACGATGGATGCTGCTGCCGACCAGGCGCTCGGCGTCGAAATCGGGGAAGGCCTGTCGCAACGTCGCCTGCTGGTTGCGCAGCAGTGCCACCACCGAGCGGTTCACGTAGCGGATCACATGGTCGTTGTCGGCGATCATCATCGCGGTGCGCGAGGCATCGAGGGCCTGGCGGATCTGCGCGTTCTCGGCATGTGACGCGGCTTCGCGCCCACGCTGGGCCTGCACGTGGCGTGCAGTGTCGGCCAGGGCGTGGGCCAGTGAACCCGGCGCATAGGCGCCGGTATCGGCATGCGCGCCAAGATCGGCACCGGTGGCGATATCGCGTGCGAGCGCGGCAAGCCGACGCGGGCCGTGGCCGAGGGCCTCGGTCTGCTGCCGAAGGCGCAGTGCGACCTGGCCGAGGAACAGGGTCAGGCCCGCGAGCATGCCGGCCTGCAGCAGCGTCGGCCACAGCGCGGCACCGCCCTGTAGCGGTGCCAGCAGGGCGAGGGTACCGACGCCACCGGCCAGCCACACCGGAAGGCGATCGCGATGGCCCAGCAGCACGCCCAGCAGCAGGGCAATCGGCAATGCCGGTGACAGGCTGATGATCGCGCACAACACAGCCAGCTGCAGCGACAACAGCAACGCCAGACCGTTGCGGGCGACGGCCCGGCCCGCCTGGGCCCCGCCCAACCACGCGGCTGGCAGCACGGCGACGGCCGCCAACGCGGCAGCCTGCACCTGCGGGCCGCGCAGGGCCAGCGCCAGGCCAGCCAGGGCCAGTACCGCGCTGCCGATCAGCAGGCGGCGGTCAGCGCGGTGCGCGAGCTGCTGCAGGTGCGGCAGGTGCGGCAGGCGGGCGGTATCGGGGGGACGGGAGGATGCAACGGACATCGGCGACTCCTGGATCAGCAGACGACAACGGCCACGCCGCGGCGCACGCAGGAGTGCGTGACCAGGGCGCGAGCCGGGAATTCGGGGAATGCGACGCGATCAGCGACGCGGAGACGGGACACCGCGGCCACATCCTGTGGGTGACGGTGCAATGGAGCAGGCATGCGGACTTCCTTGCAGAACCAGACACACGCCGCAGGCCCGACCGGACCTGCGTGCTGCGGACGCAGGGGCCCGCAACTGATGTATCGGCCGCAGACGCGCAGAGTGAAGCGCGCGGATACCTTTGCTCAGCCCGCGTTGTCGTTGCTGAAGAAGCGCAGGATCACGCCTGCGATCTGTTCCGGATCTTCCATGTGCAGGTGATGGTTGCCGGGAAACACTGCCAACCGCCCATCGCGCAGGTGCTGCAGGCGATCGCTGCGCATCGGCTCGGGGTAGTAGGACTGCGCTGGCGTGGCATAGATCACCTGCGTCGGGCAGGCGATGGCCTGCAGCAGGTTGTCGATCTGGCCTTCGCTGAGACGGATCGCAGTGGGCAGCATCAGGCGCGGATCGCTGCACCAGCGGTAGCCACCCTCGACCGGTTCCACGCCGCGCTCGACCAGCAACCGTGCACAGTGCTCGCTGAGCTGGTTGGTCATCATCCGTGCGCGGATCGGCGCGGCGAGGTCGGGGAACACGCGCAGCTGCTTGCGTGCCAGTGCGCGCGTGGCATTCACATGCTCGCGCAGGCGGTTGGCGGTTTCTTCCTCGGGGCCGCGCAGGCCGCCGAGCGCTTCGATCGCCACCAGGCGCTCGACGCGATCACTGACCGAGGCGGTGAGGCTGGCGATGCCGGCACCCATCGAATGGCCGAGCAGGTTGAAGCGGTCCCAGCCCAGTGCATCGGCGACGTCGAGCACGTGGCAGATCGCGGCGGCCGTGGTGTAGCTGGCACCGGCCGGCAGATGCGCGCTGTGGCCATGACCGGGCAGGTCGATGGCAACCAGCTGCAGCGACGACAGATGCGGCGCCAGCGGCACGAAGCTGGCCGCGTTGTCGAGCCAGCCGTGCAGGGCCAGCACGCGCGGGCCATCGCCGTGGTTGCGCAGGCCGGCGACGCGCGCGCCACCGACCTCCAGTTCAAACGGTTGCAGACTCATGCCAGCGAGGCCACGGCCAGCCGCGCAAGCGCGCGTGCGTGCTCCGGTTCGGCGTTGAGGCAGGGGATGTAGCGCATCGTCGCGCCGCGCTCGGCCAGTGTTTCGGTGAACCCCAGCGCGACTTCTTCCAGCGTCTCCAGGCAGTCGGTGGCGAAGCCGGGGCACACCACGTCGATCTGCTTCACGCCGGATTCGGCCAGCGCCCACAGGCTGGGCTCGGCATACGGCTGCAGCCAGCGCTCGCGGCCGAAACGCGACTGGTAACCCATCTGCCACTCGTCCCTGCCCAGTTCCAGCGCCTTGGCGATGGCCTGTGCGCTGGCCTCGCAGCGCTGCGGATACGGATCGCCGGCATCGGCCAGGCGCTGCGGGATGCCGTGGAAGGAGAACATCAGCATCTGGCCGCGACCGTGCTGTTCCCAGTAGCGACGGATCGAGCCGGCCACGGCCTCGACCCAGCCCGGATCGACCGAATAGTCGCGCACCAGGCTGACGGTCACGCCAGGATTGCGGCGCTGCCAGGCATCGACGCGGTCTTCGACCGAGGCAGTGGTGGTGGTGGAGTACTGCGGATACAGCGGCAGCACCACGATGCGGCGCGCACCGTCGGCTGCCAGGCGGTCGAGCTCGCTGGCCAGCGCGGGTTCGCCGTAACGCATCGCATGACGCACTGTCAGGGTCGGCAACAGGGCCTGCATGGCCTGCGCCAGCTGGCGCGTATGCACCATCAGCGGTGAGCCGTCGGGCAGCCAGACCTGGGCGTACTTGGCCGCCGAACGACTGCTGCGCAGGGGCAGGATCAGTCCGCGCAGCAGCGGCTGCCACAGCAGTGGCGGGATCGCGACCACGCGGCGGTCGGACAGGAATTCAGCCAGGTAACGGCGTACGGCGGGGGCCGTCGGCGTCTCGGGCGTGCCTAGGTTGACCGCCAGCACGGCGGTATCGGGTGCGTCGAGCATGGGCGGTATTGTCGCCGATCCGGTGTCGCGCCGGGATGCAGGGTTCGGATTGCGGGCATAGCGCGCATCAATGTGAGCAGGGAACGCTCATTGGGGATTCATGACAACGCTACTAATTTCAGTCACTTGCTATATCTTCCTATGGACTGACTTCTGGAGCCTGCCATGCGTCGCCCGATCCAAGCCCTGCTGATCGCCGCCAGCCTGCTGTCCAGCCAGGCCATGGCCGGGCCGCAGGAAGACCAGCGTGCGCGCAATGCCGTGCGCGTGCTGGCTGAAATCCAGGAAATCCCTGAACAGGGCATTCCGGATAAATTGCTGGACGAAGGCCGCGCGGTCATCGTCATTCCCGACACGATCAAGGCCGGTCTGGTCATTGGCGGCCGTCGTGGCCACGGCCTGATGTCGGTGCGCATGCCCAACGGCGCCTGGTCCAACCCGGTGTTCGTGAAGCTCACCGGCGGCAGCATCGGCTTCCAGGCCGGCGTGCAGTCCTCCGATGTGGTGCTGGTGTTCCGCAACGACCGCAGCCTGGACAACCTGGTCAACGGCAAGTTCACGCTGGGTGCCGACGCTGGCGTCGCCGCCGGTCCGGTGGGCCGCAACGCCGCCGCGGCCACCGACGGCCAGCTGAAGGCCGAGATCTGGTCCTGGTCGCGCGCCCGCGGCCTGTTTGCCGGCGTCGCGCTGGATGGCGCGGTGCTGCAGATCGACGATGCCGCCAATCTGGACGCCTACGGCAGCAACACCACGCCGCGGATGATCTTCGAAGGCCGCGCCGCCGGTTCGCCGTCGATGGATGTGGTCGCCTTCCGCGATCGCCTGGAAGAGGCCACCTACGCGGCGCGCAACAACCGCAGCGGCAACGGCGGCAGCGCGCCGCGCCCGGCTGCCGCCCCGGCAGCTGCTCCGGCGCCTGTTCAGGCAGCACCGGCTGCGCCGGCTGAGGCCACCACCGCGCCGCTGCAGAACGTGCCGCAGACCCCGCCGCCGCAGCAGCAGGGCTTCCAGCCGGTGAATGACGGCGAGATCCGTACGGAAACGCTGGGCGGAAACTGACTTTCGTCACGCGCGCCGGCTGACAGCCGGTGCGCTATGCTCGACAGCCTGATCACTAACGTAACGAGCGTCTTTATGGGCAGTTTCAGCATCTGGCATTGGTTGGTCGTGCTGGCCATCGTCCTGCTGGTGTTCGGCACCAAGCGCCTGACCAGCGGCGCCAAGGACCTCGGTTCGGCGGTCAAGGAATTCAAGAAGGGCATGCGCGACGAGGACAAGCCGAACGCGCAGCTGGGCGATGAGTCGCGCAGCCAGGACGCGTCGCGCACCGCGCAGGACGAGCACGACCGTAACGCTCGCTGATCCGGAGCGGTTGCGGTGTTCGATATCGGCTTCAGCGAACTGCTGGTGATTGCAGTGGTCGCCCTGGTGGTGCTCGGTCCCGAGCGCCTGCCCAAGGCGGCCCGCTTCGCCGGCCTGTGGGTGCGTCGCGCCCGCAATCAATGGGATTCGGTGAAACAGGAACTGGAGCGCGAACTGCAGGCAGAGGACATCAAGCGGCAGATGCAGGATGTGCGCCAGGGCATGCAGGACACCGAGAACCAGCTGCGCGCCAGCGGTGAAGCGATCCGTCGCGAAGCCCAGCAGGCGCAGCAGCAGGGCGATGACCTGGTGCAGCACGTCCGTGCACCGGCGCCCGCGGATCTGCCGCCGCACATGAGCGCCGCGCCCGATGCCGTTGAACCAGCGCAGGACGGTGGTGCCGCCGAGCCGGTTTCGGCCGCGCCCGCTGAAGCTGGTACGCCGCCGCCGGCGCAGAGCACGGAGCGCCACCCATGAGTGAACAGGATTTCGGCGAGAGCTCGCTGGTAGAACACCTGGTGGAACTGCGCGGCCGGCTGGTGCGCGCATTGCTGGGCCTGGGCGTGGTGCTGCTGGCGCTGCTGCCGTTCACCCAGAAGCTCTACAACGCGCTGGCCGAACCGCTGGTCTCGCAGCTGCCGAACGGGCAGACGATGATCGCCACCAACCCGGCCGGTGCCTTCTTCGCACCGCTGAAGCTGACCTTCTTCGTCGCGTTGTTCGTGGCGGTACCGTGGCTGCTGTACCAGCTGTGGGCGTTCGTCGCGCCCGGTCTGTATGCACGCGAGAAGCGCCTGGCGGTGCCGCTGCTGGTGTCATCGGTGCTGCTGTTCTACACCGGTTGCGCCTTTGCGTATTTCCTGGTGCTGCCGGCGGTGTTCCACTTCCTCACCACCTTCAGCCCGGACGTGATCGCAATCACACCGGATGCGAATGCCTATCTGGACTTCGTGCTGGCGATCTTCTTCGCCTTTGGTGGCAGTTTCGAACTGCCGGTGGCGATGGTGATCCTGGTGTTGCTGGGCTGGGTGACGCCGCAGCAGTTCAAGGAAGGCCGCGGCTACGCGATCGTCGGCATCTTCGTGCTGGCGGCGGTGCTGACCCCGCCGGACGTGGTGTCGCAGCTGATGCTGGCGATTCCGATGTGCCTGCTGTACGAGCTGGGTATCCACGCCGCACGCTGGCTGGTGCCGTCGTCGGTAGTGAAGAAGCCCGCCGCCTGAAAGACAAAAAGGGGACGGAGGGGATTAAGTCGTTTTTGCCTTTAACGACTTAATCCCCTCCGTCCCCTTTTCTATCCACGCATGGCGTGGATCTACCTGCGTTCTGGTCAGGCGTGGAACACGTCGCTGGAGGTCGGCGTGGTCGGGATCGGCGGCGCCGCGCGGCTGCCGCGGTGCACGAACATCTGCTTCCACGCAGCGTAGACCGCGCCGACATACAGCGGCATCAGCACCGTGGTCAGTACCAGCTGGGCGATGAAGGCGGCGGCCAGCGGGCCGCCGATCAGCATCGCGATCTGGATCACGATCACGAACAGGATGTACATGCAGAACGCGGCGATCAGGCCGAGCGCGGCGAACACGATCATCGCGCCGATGTTCTCGATGCAGCCCTGGAGGCTCAGGCGCAGCGCGTGCATGCCGCTCTGCTTGTCGAACACCACCAGCGCCGGCTGGGTGAACATCGCCAGCGACAGCGCGACCGCACTCAGGAACACCAGCAGCATCCACAGCGCGATGCGCTTGGCCGGCAGGTTGGCAACCAGCGCGGCCGCGTCATCCGGCTTGATCTGCTGGCCACTGCGGCTGATCTCTTCCATCTTGGTCATGACCTCGCTGAAGGCGGTGAAGCCCTCGCGGCCGATCATCAGGAACAGCAGCGCGCCCAGCAGCAGCACCGCCAGCACCTGGATCGCCAGCGGCACCAGCAGGTGGCTGACGCGGTGGTCGCGGATCGGCTGCAGCAGGTGCGAGGCCAGGCCCGGGCGGCCTTCATCGATCTCGCCCACGGCATACAGCATGCCGCCGAACATGATCGGCGAAATGGCCAGCGTCATAAGCTGCACGGCCATGCCGGCAGCGCCAGGAATCAGCGTCGACAACAAGGTGACCACCCAGCTCACCAGCAGCCAGGTCAGGCCGATCCGGGCCAGCTGCAGCGGCGCACGCCGGTACAGGGAGAACGTATCCAGCAACCACTGGGCGCCCGCCGAAGCCGGCAGCTTGCGAATCTCTTTCATGGACATCCGGGAAGGACAGGAGGGGGCCGGGCGGCTGCCCGTGCCGCCGATTATCCCTGTTTTGCCACCGGCTGGGCTGAAGACAGCCGTGCCTGGCGGACGAAGCGGCGCAACAGCTGGCGGGCCAGCGGCGCGGCACTGACCGCGCGCTCGATGCTGCGGGCGCAGCCGCCGTGGCGGCCGATGCAGTCGGCGCGGGCACGCACGTAGCCACGCATGTGGTGGGTGGCGAACTCCGGATGGAACTGCACGCCCCAGGCCTGGCGGCCCCAGCGGAAGGCATGGCAGCCATCCAGCGGTGAACGGGCCAGCACCTCGGCACCATCGGGCGCGCGCAGCACGGTCTGCAGATGGGTGGCATGGGCGGCAAAGTGCTGCGGCAGGCCCTGGAACAGCGGGTCCTGCGCGGCCTGCGGCTGCAGTTCCAGTTCGATCGTGCCGGACTCGCGGCCGGCCGGGTTGTAGGCCACCTCGCCACCCAGCGCATGTGCCAGCAGCTGATGGCCGTAGCAGATGCCGAATACCGGCAGGTCGTCGTGGGCGGTCTGGCGCAGCCACGCGGCGCTGCGCTCGCTCCAGTCGGCATGGTCGGTGACGAAGGCGGCCGAGCCGGTCACCAGCACGCCGGCGAAGGCATGAGGGTCGGGCAGGGCGCCACCGTGCTCGACATCGACCACCACCGTCTCGTGTTCTTCCAGCCCGGCGGCGACGCGGATCCAGTGCGGAAAGCGCCCGTAGCGGCGCAATGACGGCACCGGTCGGCCGGTTTCAAGGATCAGGAACGGGGCTGGGTTCATCCGGGGGCGGCAGCACTGACAGGACTTCCTCGATTGTAGTCAGCCCCTGCGCCACCTTTTCAAGCCCGGCCTGGCGCAGGGTTCGCAGCCCTTCAGCCCGCGCGGCACGGGTGAAACCGGCCAGGTCCATGTCGGCGCGGATCTGCCCGCGCAGCCGCGAACCCAATGGCAGCAACTCATACAGGCCGATGCGGCCGAGGAATCCGGTGCGCCGGCATTCCAGGCAACCGACCGGCCGACAGGGCGTGGCGGCATCTGGATATGCAGCATGGCTATCAGCCAGCACCGCCCAATCGGCCGCGCCGAGGCTGTGCGGCTGCTTGCAGTGCGGGCACAGCGTGCGCACCAGGCGCTGGGCGAGGATGCCGTTGAGGGTGCTGGCCAGCAGGTAATGCGGCACGCCCAGGTCGAGCAGGCGGGTGACCGCCGAGGGCGCGTCGTTGGTATGCAGGGTGGACAGCACCAGGTGGCCGGTCAGCGAGGCCTGCACCGCCATCTGTGCGGTCTCCAGGTCGCGGATCTCGCCGATCATGATGATGTCCGGGTCCTGCCGCAGCAGGGTGCGCACGCCGCTGGCGAAGTCCAGGTCGATGTTGGCCTGCACCTGCATCTGGTTGAACTCGGGCGCGATCATCTCGATCGGATCCTCCACCGTGCACACGTTCACGTCCGGCGTGGCCAGCCGCTTCAGCGTGGAATACAGGGTGGTGGTCTTGCCCGAGCCGGTCGGGCCGGTGACCAGCACGATGCCGTGCGGGCGCTCGACCAGCGCATTCCAGCCGGCGGCCTCCTGCGGGCTGAAACCGAGCTGGTCGATGCTCTTGAACGCGGCATCCGGGTCGAAGATGCGCATCACGCACTTCTCGCCGAAGGCGGTGGGCATGGTCGACAGGCGCATCTCGACCTCGCGGCCACCCGGCGAGCGGGTCTTGATGCGGCCGTCCTGCGGGCGCCGGCGCTCGGCCAGGTCCATCCGGCCAAGCACCTTGATACGGCTGACCACGGCGGTCATCACCGCCGGTGGCACCTCGAACACCTTGTGCAGCACGCCGTCGATGCGGAAGCGCATGCGCCCCATCTCGCGGCGCGGTTCCAGGTGGATGTCCGAGGCGCGTTGCTCATAGGCGTACTGCAGCAGCCAGTCGACGATGTGCACGATGTGCTGGTCGTCGGCATTGACGTCGCCGGTGCGGCCCAGCTCCACCAGCTGCTCGAAGCTGGGCAGGGTGGTGCTGGCCTCGCCACGCACGTCGCCACGGGCGCCGCGTACCGAGCGGGTCACCCCGTAGAACTCCATGGTGTAACGGTGCAGGTCCAGCGGGTTGACCACCGCCAGCTCGATGCGGCGGCGGGTCAGGTGCTGCAGGTCACGACGCCATTCCTGCACCAGCGGCTCGCTGGTGGCTACCAGCACGCGCTCGGCATCCACCGCCAGCGGCAGGAAGCGGTGGCGGCGGGCGTAGGCATGCGACACCAGCGCGGTCACCGCAGCGACGTCCACTCGGGTCGGGTCGATGCGCAGGTAACGGCTGCCGGTGCGCTGCGCCAGCCACTCGGTCAGGCGTTCCAGGGTCAGTTCGCCGCCGCCGGTGGCGGCCAGCTTGAGGTTGGACAGCAGCACCAGCGGATGCACTTCACTGGCGTTGCGCGCGCCCTGTGCGGAAAACCGCATGCGCTCGCGGTCCTGCTCGGCCACCAGGCCATCGGCGGTCAGGGCCGCGGCAATCTGCTCGAAATGCAGCCGTCCCCAGGGCAGCGGTACGCCGTCCGCCTCGCCGGGCGTGCCTGCCGGCAGCCGATGTTCCATCTGCCTGCTCCTCCCGGGTACGGAATGCCCCGCAGGTCGGCCGTTATACTAGCGCACCCCCTTGCCGGCCAAGACTCGTACGCATGTCCGCGACCCCGACCGTTCCGATCACCTTCCAGGGCCTGATCCAGACCCTGAACCAGTTCTGGGCCCAGCAGGGCTGCGTGCTCATCCAGCCGCTCGACCTGGAGGTGGGCGCCGGTACCTTCCACCCGGCCACCTTCCTGCGTGCGATCGGTCCGGAAGGCTGGAATGCGGCCTACGTGCAGCCGTCGCGGCGCCCGACCGATGGCCGTTACGGTGAGAACCCGAACCGCCTGCAGCGCTACTACCAGTACCAGGTGGCGATGAAGCCGGCGCCGGACAATATCCAGCAGCTGTACCTGGATTCGCTGAAGGCACTGGGCATCGATCCGCTGGTGCACGACCTGCGCTTCGTCGAGGACAACTGGGAATCGCCGACGCTGGGCGCGTGGGGCCTGGGCTGGGAAGTCTGGCTCAACGGCATGGAAGTGACCCAGTTCACCTACTTCCAGCAGGCCGGTGGCCTGGAATGCCGCCCGGTGCTGGGCGAGATCACCTACGGTCTCGAGCGCCTGTGCATGTACCTGCAGAACTGCGACAACGTCTACGACCTGATCTGGACCTACGGCCCGGACGGCCAGCCGGTGACCTACGGTGACGTCTACCACCAGAACGAGGTGGAGCAGAGCACCTACAACTTCGAATACGCCGACGTGGAAGAAATGTTCCACCGTTTCGACGCCTGCGAGCGTGAGGCGCAGAAGCTGGTGGAAGTGAACCTGCCGCTGCCGGCCTACGAGCAGGTGATGAAGGCCAGCCACACCTTCAACCTGCTGGATGCGCGCCGTGCGATCAGCGTGACCGAGCGCCAGCGCTACATCCTGCGCGTGCGCTCGCTGGCCCAGGCGGTGGCCAAGGCGTACTACGAGCAGCGCGAGAAGCTGGGCTTCCCGGGTGCGAAGAAGGCCTGACGGCCCTCCCGCACCGACCCGCTTTTCATCAACTACCCGGGGCGCCGGACGCGTTGCGCGCTGCGCCCCCACCACAGGATCGAACCGATGAGCCAACTGTCCCCCCTGCTGATCGAACTGGGCACCGAGGAACTGCCGGTCAAGGCGCTGCCGGGCCTGGCCCAGGCGTTCTTCGACGGTGTCGTCGAAGGCCTGCGCAAGCGCGGCGTCGCGCTGGAACTGGGCGATGCGCGCCCGCTGTCGACCCCGCGCCGACTGGCCGTGCTGCTGCCGGGCGTCGGCCTGGAACAGCCGGAGCAGCACAGCGAAGTGCTGGGCCCGTACCTGAACATCGCGCTGGACGCCGAAGGCCAGCCGACCAAGGCGTTGCAGGGCTTCGCCGCCAAGGCCGGGATCGACTGGACCGCGCTGGAGAAGACCACCGACAACAAGGGCGAGCGCTTCGTGCACCGCGCGGTGACCCCGGGCGCGAGCACCGCCAGCCTGCTGCCGGAGATCCTGCGCGAGGCGATCGCGGCGATGCCGATTCCCAAGCCGATGCGCTGGGGCGACCACGCCTGGGGCTTCGCGCGCCCGGCGCACTGGCTGGTGCTGCTGCACGGCGCCAACGTGGTCGAGGCCGAACTGTTCGGTCTGCAGGCCGGCCGCGTCAGCCGTGGCCATCGCTTCCACCATGACCAGGCGGTGTCGCTGGCGCAGCCGCAGGACTACGTTGAAGCGCTGCGCGCCGCGTTCGTGCTGGTCGACCCGAGCGAGCGCCGCGCGCGCATCGTCGCCGAGGTCGAGGCCGCTGCGGCCAAGGCCGGTGGCAGCGCCCGCATCACCGACGACAACCTGGAGCAGGTGGTGAACCTGGTCGAATGGCCGTCGGCGGTGCTGTGCAGCTTCGAGCCCGCGTTCCTGGCGGTGCCGCAGGAAGCGCTGATCGAGACGATGGAGATCAACCAGAAGTTCTTCCCGGTGCTGGATGCCGCAGGCACGCTGACCGAGAAGTTCATCGGCATCGCCAACATCGAATCGAAGAACGTGGCCGAAGTGGCCAAGGGCTACGAGCGGGTGATCCGTCCGCGTTTCGCCGATGCCAAGTTCTTCTTCGACGAGGACCTGAAGCAGGGCCTGGTGTCGATGGGTGAGGGGCTGAAGACGGTGACCTACCAGGCCAAGCTGGGCAGCGTGGCCGACAAGGTGGCGCGCGTGGCTGCATTGGCCGAAGTGATCGCACCCCAGGTTGGCGCCGATGCCGCGCAGGCCAGGCGGGCTGCCGAACTGGCCAAGAACGACCTGCAGTCGCGCATGGTCAACGAGTTCCCGGAGCTGCAGGGCATCGCCGGCCGCCACTACGCCGTGGCCGGTGGCGAATCGGCCGAGGTGGCGCTGGCCATCGACGAGGCCTACCAGCCGCGCTTCGGCGGTGATGACATCGCGCTGTCGCCGCTGGGCAAGGTACTGGCCATTGCCGAACGCGTGGACACCCTGGCCGGCGGCTTCGCCGCAGGCCTGAAGCCGACCGGCAACAAGGACCCGTTCGCGCTGCGCCGCAATGCGCTGGGCCTGGCGCGCACGATCATCGAAAGCGGCTTCGAGCTGGACCTGCGCGCACTGCTGGCCAGCGCCAACGCCGGCCTGGCCGCACGCAACGTGCAGGCCGACGTCGGCGAGCTGTACGACTTCATCCTCGACCGCCTGAAGGGTTACTACGGCGACAAGAACGTGCCAGCCACGCACTTCAATGCGGTGGCCGAACTGAAGCCTGTCTCGCTGTATGACTTCGACCGCCGCCTGGACGCGATCGGCACCTTCGCCGCGCTGCCGGAAGCCGAGGCGCTGGCTGCGGCCAACAAGCGCATCCGCAATATCCTCCGCAAGGCTGAAGGCGACATTCCGGCCCAGATCGACCCGGCGCTGCTGCAGGAAGACGCTGAGCGCGCGCTGGCTGAAGCGGTCACCGCGGCCATCGATGACACCGGCGCCAGCCTGCATCAGAAGGATTACGTGGCGGTGCTGGCGCGCCTGGCCCGCCTGCGCCCGCAGGTCGACGCGTTCTTCGATGGCGTGATGGTCAATGCGGAAGATCCGGCGCTGCGTGGCAACCGCCTGGCGCTGCTGACGATGCTGGGCGAGCGCTTGGGCAAGGTGGCAGCGATCGAGCATCTGTCGAGCTGATGCCCGTATCGGTAGTGCCGGCTGCTGGCCGGCATTGCCACCGCGCATCGCATCGACCTGTGGATTGCCGGCCAGCGGCCGGCACTACCGGATCGCCGTCGGTGGATGTCCATCGGGATCATTGCCGGCATCGCGCAGGATGCCGGCATCCTCGCCTGCGATCACGAGGATCGCCACAAAGGCGCGTATTTTGACCGCCACTTAACAACCGATCCCGAATGACGTGATGCATTTCGCATCGTCACCTTCGGTCGGTATGCTGTGCCGCATGCAGCCAAAGAAATACGCCCTGCCGCTGATGGTCCTGTCGCTGGCCGCCACCTCCGTGGCCCACGCGCGCGGCACCATCGACAAGGTGGACATCAAGGGATTGGACAAGGGCGACGACGCCGCGATCATCGAGAACATCCAGGAATCGCTGTCGCTGTACGACACGATCGGCAAGGAACAGGGCGAATCGCGCCTGGAGTACCTGCTGTCACAGGCCGAGCGGCAGACCCGCCAGGCACTGGAACCCTTCGGGTACTACAACCCGGTGATCAAGGTCGAGGCGCCGCGCGAGGACGAGCATGTGCGGGTGCTGATCCATGTCGACAAGGGCACCCCGGTGACCGTGCGCCGTGAGCACATCGACATCACCGGGCCGGCGATGTATGACCAGTACCTGCAGGACGACCTGGCCGCATTCAAGCCCCGCAAGGGCCAGCGCTTCGAGCACACGCAGTACGAAGCCAGCAAGATCACCATCACCCGTCGCCTGGCCGAGCGTGGCTACTTCGATGCCGACTACACCCAGCGCCAGGTGCAGATCACCCGCGCCGACAACGCAGCCGACATCGACCTGACCTGGGACAGCGGCCGCCGCTACAACATGGGGCCGGTGCGTTTCGAGCAGGATTACTTCGTCGACAAGCTGTTCGACCCGCTGGTGTACTGGGAGCAGGGCAGTTACTTCCACGAGGGCAAGCTGGACCGGCTGCGCGAGTCGCTGACCAAGCTGGACTACTTCAGCGTGATCGACATCCAGCCACGGCCCGACCAGGCCGATGCCAACGGCGAAGTGCCGGTGGATGTGAAGCTGACCCGCGCCAAGCGCACCATCTATACCGCGGGTCTGAGCTACGGCAGCGAGAGTGGCCCGGGTGTGCGCGGCGGCATCGAGCGGCGGTTCCTGAACAACCGCGGCCACAAGATGAACACGCAGCTGGACTATGCGCAGAAGCGCAAGAGCCTGGTGACCAGCTACCGCATCCCCGCCTTCAACTGGCTTGACGGCTGGTACACCTTCGCCGCCAGTGCGTATGACGAGCAGACCGATTACATCGACCTGCGCAACTTCAAGCTGATCGCCAGCCGCAGCGGCGAGATCAACGAGCACTGGACCGCGATCGCCTCGATCAACGCACTGCGCGAGCGTTGGCGCTATGCCTCCGGCACTGAATTCACCGATGCCGTCTACAACACCTCGACGCTGGTGTACCCGCAGATGGTTGCCGACTACGTCAACGTCGACGACGAGATGTTCCCGCGCAAGGGCATCAGCGGTACTGCGACGATGCGTGCCGGCGTTGAAGGTGCCGGCTCGGACACCAGCTTCGTGCAGGCCAACGCCGTGCTGCGCTGGTACATCCCGGTGGGTGAAAGCAACCGCCTGATCCTGCGCGGCGAGGGGGGTACCACCTGGACCAGCGATCTGGTGGCGATGCCGCCGAGCCTGCGCTACTTCGCGGGCGGTGACCGCAGCATCCGCGGTTACGCCTACCGCGAAGTCGGCCCGCGCACACCCAAACCCGACAAATACGCGCTGGGCGCCAAGAACCTGGTGATCGGCTCGGCCGAGTACGAGCACTACTTCAATGGCGGCCCGTGGGGCGCGGCGGTGTTCGTCGATACCGGCAGCGCATTCGACAACACCATTGATCTGCACACCGGCGTCGGCTTCGGCGTGCGCTGGAAATCGCCGGTGGGCCCGGTGCGCGTGGATATCGCGCATGGCCTGAACAATCCGGATTCGCAGTTCCAGCTTTACCTCAACATCGGAGCGGACCTGTGAGCACGCCCGCACCCACCCCGAACACGCCGCCGCCGCGCGTGCGTTTCTACCGCCGCCGCCGCTTCTGGGCGTGGTCCGGCGTGGGCGTGATCGGCCTGGTGCTGCTGGCGTTGCTGGCGGTGTACTGGCTGCTGCAGACCGTGGCCGGCCGCGATGTGCTGTTGGCACAGGTGGTGGCGCGGCTGCCGGTGGGCGCCAGCTTCACCTGGGACAAGGTGGACGGTCCGGTGGCCGGTCCGCTGACCCTGTACAACGTCGACTTCCGCTACGACGACATCCATTTCCACGCCGAGCGCGCGCACCTGGAGCCGGACCTGCGTCCGCTGCTGGGCCGCAAGCTGCTGCTGGACAAGCTGGAGCTGACCAACGCCACGCTGAACCTGGCCAAGAGTGACGAGCCGTTCAAGCTGCCGTCGTGGCCCGATTCGCTGCCGCAGATCGAAATGCCGCTGGCGATCCAGGCCGATGCCATTGCCATCGACGGCTTCCGCATCAGCCAGGCCAACGAGCCGGTGATCGACATCAGCCGTGTGCGGGGTGGCATCGAGATCGCCAACGGCGAGTTCCAGGCGCACAAACTGGTCGTGGACAGCGACATGGGCAATTTCACCGCCCAGGGCCGCTACATCCCGGCCAAGGACTACGACACCGACGTGACCGTCACCGCAGTGTTGCCGGCCCCGCGTGGCCGTACCGCAGCGACGGTGGGGCTGGTGGCACGCGGTGACCTGGCGCACATGGAAGTGGCCGTAGCCGGGCGCGCGCCGAAGCCGCTGCGCGCGATGCTGGTGTTCGATGGCCGCACCGATCCGAGCTGGAGCGCCAGCATCCGCAGCGACGAACTGGATCTGGCGCTGCTGTCGCCGGCACTGGCCAGCTCGGCGATCGCACCACTCGCACTGGACTTCACCGCGGCTGGCAAGGGCGGCAACGCCAACCTGCGTGGCAAGGTGAAGCAGGGTGATCAGGAGCTGGAGCTGGCACCGTCGGTGGTGTCGCTGCAGGACCAGGTGCTGAAGGTGTCGCCCCTGCTGGTGAAAGGGCTTGGCGGTGAGGCACGGCTGGAAGGCACCGCCGACTTCAGCCAGGAAGACCAGCAGAAACTCAATTTCTCGGTGGTCGCCCATGACCTGACCTACGTGCCGGCGCCCGATCCGAACACGGCCGGCAGCGCACCGGTGCCGGTCACCCTGAAGGAAGCGCGCTTCGGCCTGGCCGGTACCTTGAAGGCGTGGGCCGCGATCGGCCGTGCCGATGTCGAACGCGAAAAGCAGAAGGCACAGCTGCAGTTCGACGTACGCGGCAATGACCAGGCCGCGTCGATCCACCAGCTGCAGGCGCAGACGCCGGGTGGGCAGCTGCAGGTGGAAGGCCAGGCGGCGTGGGCACCGCAGCTGGACTGGGATGCCAAGGCCACGCTGAAGGACTTCGACCCCGGCTATTTCGTGCCGGGCTGGAACGGCCGCCTGTCCGGCAACCTGGCCTCCAAGGGCCGCCAGCTGCCGCCGCCGGCAAACGCGCCGCCGGGCACGGCCGGCACGCTGGAAGCCACCGTCGACCTGCCGTCGCTGAAGGGCATACTGCGCCAGCGCAATCTCGACGCACAGGGCAAGTTCGCGCTGCAGGGCGCGCAGGGCCAGGGCGATCTGAAGCTGTCGCTGGGCAGCAGCCGGGTGACCGCGTCGGGCAAGGTGGGTGATCGCCTCGACATCGACGCGCGTTTCGAACCGCTGCAGCTGAGCGATCTGCTGCCCGGCGCCGATGGCGGCCTGCGTGGACAGGTACAGGTGAAGGGCCCGCGCGATGCGCCGGACATCACCGCCGACCTGGTGGGCAACAACCTCAACTGGGACGGCTACGGCGCCGAGAGCGTGAGCATCAAGGGCCACCTGCCATGGCGCGGCGACAGCGGCACGCTGGCGGTGCAGGGCCAGCAGGTCAACGCCGGCATGCTGCTGGAACGCTTGAACGTGGATGCGCAGGGCAGTGTCTCCAACCTGCGTCTGGCCGCGCAGACCCGCAACGAGATGGGCGCGATCGAGCTGCAGGGCAGCGTCCGCCAGCAGGGCGCGCAGTGGCGCGGCGAACTGGCGTCGCTGCGCATCGCACCGGTGAAGGGCGATGCCTGGTCGTTGCGTGCACCGGCGGCGTTCGCGATCAACGGCAGCACCTACACCCTGTCCGAAGCCTGTCTGGCCGCGGCCAGCAGCGGCGCGCTGTGCGCACAGGCCAACTGGCCGCGTGAGGGCCTGGTGGTGCGCAGTGATGCGCTGCCGCTGGCGCTGGTGCAGCCGTGGCTGCCGCCGCAGTCCGGCCGCCGCATCTACCTGCGTGGCGATGTCAGCCTGGACGCGCAGATCCGCCCGCGCGGCAATGCCTGGGAAGGCCATGTAGAGGTGCGCTCGAAGGAAGGCGGCGTGCGCCTGGGCGAGAACCGCAACACCGTGGGGGATACCACCCGCGGCGAGCTGGTGCGTTATGACCAGTTCTCGCTCAAGCTCGACATGACCCCGGCCAGCATCAAGGGCTACCTGGGCATGGGCTTCCAGGGCAACGGCTTCGTCGATGCCAGGATGCAGACCGGCTGGGAGGCCAGTGCGCCGCTGAACGGCGAGCTCTACCTCAACATGTCGCGGCTGTACTGGCTGGAGCTGTTCTCGCCGGACATCGTGCGCCCGACCGGCCTGATCGAAGGCCACGTCAGCCTGCGCGGTACGCGCGGGCAGCCGTCGCTGGGCGGCGACGCGCAGCTGAGCAACTTCAAGGGCGAATTCCCCGCGCTGGGCCTGACCTTCGACCAGGGCAAGGGCAGCTTCGTGGCCCAGCCCGACGGTTCGGCAAAGATCACCGCGCAGGCCAACTCGGGCCAGGGCACGCTTTATGTCGATGGTGGCCTGTCGTGGTTTGGTGATGCACAGCCGCTGCAGCTGAAGATCCACGGCGAGAACGTGCTGCTGTCCAACACCAGCGAGCTGCGCATCGTCGCCAACCCCAACCTCGACTTCACCCTGGCCAAGGCGGCGATGGAGCTGCGCGGCACCGTGCACGTGCCCGAGGCCGACATCGATCTCGAACGCCTGGATCGTGGCACCTCGGTGTCCGAGGACGTGGTGGTGCTGGACCCGGCCGACCCGGAAGAGTCGCGCACCTCGCCGCTGGACATGGACCTGACCGTCAGCCTTGGCGACAAGGTCAAGATGACCGGCTTCGGCCTGAAGGGCGCGCTGACCGGCAAGATGCAGGTCTGGGCCAAGCCTGGCCGCGAAATGACCGCCAATGGTGGCCTGGAAGTGAGTGGTCGCTACAAGGCATACGGGCAGGACCTGACCATCACCCGTGGCAACCTCACCTGGAACTACAACGCGGTGTCCGACCCGCGCATCAACATCCGTGCCGAGCGCCGGATCGGTGATGTCACCGCCGGCATCGACGTGACCGGGCGTGCGCAGCAGCCGCGCGCGGACGTGTGGTCCGAGCCGGCGATGTCGCAGTCCGAGGCACTGGCCTACCTGGTGCTGGGCCGCAGCCTGACCGGTGCCAGCAGCGACCAGGCCCAGCAGGTCAACGCGGCCTCGGCGGCGCTCTCGGCTGGCAGCGGCCTGCTGGCGTCGCAGCTGGGCGCCAAGCTGGGCCTGGACGATGCCGGCGTGAGCCAGTCGCGCGCGCTGGGCGGCTCGGTGATCGGTGTTGGCAAGTACATCTCGCCCAAGCTGTACGTCGGCTACGGCGTGTCGCTGGTCGGTGCCGGTTCGGTGATCACGCTGAAGTACCTGCTGCGTCGCGGATTCGACGTGGAAGTGGAGTCGAGCACGGTGGAAAACCGGGGGTCGATCAACTGGCGGCGGGAGAAGTAACCCGCCGCACATGGATGCATCATTGCGGCGATCTGCGCCGCAGCACCTGGGTGCGGGCCCAATAGCCCAGCACGATCACCAGCCCCAACCAGGGAAAAATCAGGCCGGGAATCATGCTGACGCGGTCCAGGGCGCCATGGTCGGCCATACCGAGCCGCTGGCGCTGCGTGGTGGTACCGATGAATGCCACCAACCAGAGCGCGAACACCAGTCCACGAGCCAACAGGATCCCAGACATATCCGGGAACGACTCATGCTGGAACAGCAGCAGAAGGCCGGCACCGACAACGACAGTAACTGGAAGCGAGGCGACCTGCCGCCAGCTTCCAGCCGCAACCGGGTTCACCTGCCAGCTGATCAGCATCCGTAATCCGCAGATCAGGTACCAGCCGAATGGAATCAGCAGCGTGCCGATCGCGAGGCTGAGCGCGGCCTTCGCACCGCCGGTCATGCCGCCCTCGGTGGAGGCCAGTGGCCAGCTGTTGATCACGCCGACCAGGCAGATCGTGCCGCACAGCAGGCCGGCCAACCAGGCCCGAAGGGCGGCCACCTGCGAACGCAGAGGATCCTGACGGCTGCCGAAGCGACTCCAGAACGCCACCTGCGTGGCGGACAGGCCTGGCGGCAGCTCACGATCGGGCCAGTAACGCAGTGCCGCCAACGTCAGCACCGTGATGTCGGGCCGCGACCACGGCAGCGACTCCAGCAGGTTGCGCCAGCGGCTGCGCGGGCGGCGCAACCGGTCCAGTACCGGGCGCATATCCGGGCGCACGATGGAGGTGTCCAGCCGCGAAACATGCCACGCCAGGCGCTGCCGGCCCGCATCCGTGAGCATCCAGGCCTGATCGCAGCGACGCACGATCCGCTGCAGATCCTCGGCATCGAGTCCGTTGCCGATATCATCCCAGCCGAAGCTGCTGGCCACGTGCTCGACCACCTCCCGCGGCAGAGGCGGGGACGCCTCGCGCAGTTGCTCCAGCAGGGACGCCGCGATGAGCGGCTTGTCATGCAGGGACCATAGCTCGGGTTGAGCCTGCAGCCAGGTTTCCAGCGCGGGCACGGTCGTGTCATCGTCGCTGCCCCGGGCAGCTGCAGCCAGTCGGATCAGGATGGCCGCGACCATCTGATCCACTGAACGCAGTGGCGATCGCTCGCCGTCGCCAGCAGGGGCGAGCGTGGGCTGCGGTGCCAGGGCGTGCGCCGTTGGTAACGCGTCAGGCCCGTGCGGATCGCTCTGCGACGGCTCTACCACCTTGTCCAACCCGGTGTCGGCTGGCGGCATCGGTGTGGTCTGCACGATCCGGACAGGGTCATGGCCGTATGGCCCGCGTTCCTGCTCCAGCTGGTGATCCAGCGCGATCGCTGCGTGTATCGCATCGATATGTGCACGCGACGCCGGTTCCAGCGATGGATCCTGCATCGGCGGCAAGGCGTGCTTGTCCTGATCGATGTCGAGGGGCTGAGCGCGTTGTTTCGCCCATGACACCGCAGACTGGTAAGCCTCATGCAGGTGCTGGAACGCAACCGGATCATCGTCAGGCCGGGTTACCCGCAACAGCCTGGCGTAGGCTCGCTTGATCGCCCGCTCGTCAGCATCCTCGTCCAGTTCGAGGACGTCCAGCCCCCGCCTCATGCATCGATCTCCAGCGAATCCATGGCGTGGGTCAATTCCTCGCGGTGGCGTTCGATACGGGCCAGGTCCTGGCTCTCCAGCGCAGCATGGAACTGCGACAGCCATCTCTGCAGGGTATCGCGCTGGTCGAGGCACTCTTCGTAAAGCCGACCCAGTCGGGCCACTACGGCCAGGTTCGGTTGATCGTCGCGCGGATGCACTTTCAATGACTGCAGTGCCGCGAGCCGCTGCTGGATCTCGTCCGGTGACAGCAAGCCGGGGTTCTGTTCCAGAATCAGCTCATGCCGGGTCCCGCTGGCATGTTCGGTCACCTCCACCTGCAGCAATCCGTTGACGTCGTAGGTGAAGCGGGCAGTCACGCTTTTTGCCTGGGCCGGGCCCTTTCCCTTCAACGGAATGCGGATTTCACCCAGTTTGATGTTGCGGTCCACGGTGGGGCTTTCGCCCTGGTAGATGTCCAGTACCAGCTGTGTCTGTGCATCGTTGATTGGGCAGAAATCGTCCTCGCGGCTGACCGGCACCACGCTGTTGCGCTGGATGATCGGATGGAAGTAGCCGCCGCGCTCCTGGCCGGATGCATCGCGACGGCACACCTGTATGCCCAACGTATAGGGGCAGACATCGGTCAGCACGGTTTCGCGCAGTGACTGGTCGCGCGCTTTAAGGCCGGCCGCCACGGCCGCGCCCATGGCGATGGCCTGGTCCGGGTTGACATGCCGCAATGGCAGGCGACCGAACATGCGGGTCACCAGCCGGCTGATCATCGGCATGCGGACGGCACCGCCCACCAGCACGATGTCGTCCAGCGCCTCCGGCTTCAGGCGGGCATCACGGATGGCCCGTTCGATGGGCGCACGCATGCGCTGTAGCAGGGGGTCGCACAACTGCGCGTAGCGTGCCTCATCCAGCTGCCAGTCCAATTCGCGGCCTTCCAGGTTGAACTGCAGGTGGCCGCTGCCCTGTTGGCTCAGTTCGCGCTTGAACAGTTCCAGCCGGCGCAGCAGCTGTGCACGTTCGCCCGGGGCGATCATGGCCGCCCGCAGGCCCTGTTCGGCCAGCAACGCCTGCTCGAGCACCCGCAGGAAGTCTTCTCCGCCAAGGAAGTTGTCGCCGGCGCTGGCATGGACTTCCACCACACCTTCGAACAGCTCCAGGATGGAGACATCGAAGGTGCCACCGCCAAGGTCCAGTACCAGCACCCGAGCATCCTCCTCGCGCTGCTGCAGGCCATAGGACAGCGCGGCGGCGGTGGGTTCGTTGATCAGGCGCTCGACCCGGATGCCAGCCAGTTCGCCGGCGGCGCGGGTGGCCTTGCGCTGGGCGTCGGAAAAATACGCAGGCACGCTGATGACCGCTTCTTCCACTTTCTGCCCGAGCACGGCTTCCGCATCGGCCAGCAATGAACGCAGCACCAGCGCCGAAAGCTCCTCGGGACGGAATACGCGATCGCCCAGCCGGGTTTCACGGTTGCTGCCCATCCAGCGTTTGAAATGGGCCACGCTCTGATCAGGATGGCTGATCAGGCGATCGCGAGCGGGAGCACCCACCAGCACGATGTCGCCGTCGAGACTGACTACCGACGGGGTCAACAGCTCGCCATGGGCATTGGGGAACAGGCGCGGTCCATCCGACGAATGCACACCGATGAGCGAGTGCGTCGTGCCCAGGTCGATTCCAACAATCATCTGCTGACGTCCGTTGTGCAGGGAACCGCGATTGTAGGAGTGGCCCCGACCCCCTGACCATCGGGCGTTGCCCGACAGCGCCCCACGGGCTATGGTCCCGGGCTGTTCTGTCGTACCGGATTGCCTCATGTCATCACGCAAAGCCCTTCCCACCGCCCTGGCCCTGGGCCTGACCCTCGCCGCCGGTGCCCACGCCGATGAAGGCATGTGGATGCCGACGCAGCTGCCGGAACTGGCCAAGCCGCTGCAGGCCGCAGGTTTCAAGGGCAATCCGGCCGACCTGGCCAACGTCACTGCGCCGCCGCTGAGCGCCGTGGTGCGTGCCGGTGGCGGCACCGGTTCGTTCGTGTCCGCCGACGGCCTGCTGCTGACCAACCACCACGTGGCGATGGGCGTGATCCAGTACAACAGCTCGCCCGAGCACGACCTGATCACTGGTGGCTTCATCGCCAGGGACCGTGGCGACGAGCGCCCGGCCAACCCGGACTTCCGCGTGCTGGTCACCGTCGGCTTCGACAAGGTGACCGACCAGGTACTGGCGCAGGCGCGTGGCAAGACCGGCCGCGCCTACTTCGATGCCGTCGATGCGGCCAGCAAGCAGATCGTGGCCGAGTGCGAGAAGGACGGCAGCGTGCGCTGCTCGGTGGCCAACATGTACTACGGCACCGACTTCTACCGCATCGCCCAGCTGGAACTGAGCGACGTGCGCCTGGTGTACGCGCCGCCGCGTGCGATCGGCAACTACGGCGACGAGATCGACAACTTCATGTGGCCGCGCCACACCGGCGACTTCACCCTGCTGCGCGCCTACGTGGGCAAGGACGGCAAGCCGGCCGCCTACAGCAAGGACAACGTGCCCTACCAGGCCCCGGCACACCTGCAGATGTCGGTGGAAGGCCCGAAGGAAGGCGACTACGCGATGCTGGCCGGTTACCCGGGCATCACCTACCGCCATCGTACCGCGGCCGAATTCGCTGGCCAGATCGATACCGTGCTGCCGCGCCGCGTGTCGGTGTTCCAGCAGATGATCGACACCATCGAGGCGGCCAGCGCCAAGGATGCCCAGGCGCGCACCCGCTACGCCTCGCAGCTGCAGTCGCTGAAGAACAACCGCAAGCGCGCTGCCGGTGAGCTGGAAGGCCTGCTGCGCAGCGACGCGAAGGCCCAGCGTGCCGCCGACGAGACGGCGATGCTGGCGGCCACCGACCGCAGGTACCAGGGCGACATCAAGGCGCTGCTGGCCAACCTGTCGCAGGGCGCGGCGGTGGGCGAGCGTGACCTGCTGCTGGACCAGATGGCCGCGCAGAGCCAGCTGCTGCGTTCGGCGTTGCTGCTGGAGCGCCTGCGCATCGAATCGGCCAAGCCGGACGCGCAGCGCGAAAGCGGCTACCAGCAGCGCGACCAGGCGATGATCGAAGGCGTGCTCAAGCAGGTCCAGCGCCGTTACGCACCGGAGGTCGAGAAGGCGCTGCTGACCACCCTGCTGACCCGCTACCAGCAGCTGCCGGACGCGCAGCGCGTGGCCGAGTTCGACGCGGCCTTCGGCCGTACCCCGCAGCAGCTGGCCAAGGCGCTGGACACCCTGTATGCGGGCACCCAGCTGGGTGACGAGGCGCAGCGCCTGTCGCGCTTCGCCGCCGCACGTGAAGGCAAGGCGCTGGCCGCCGATCCGCTGATCGCCGTGGCCGGCCCGCTGGTGGCCGCGCAGCTGCGCATCGAGAACGAGAGCAAGACCCGCGAAGGCGAGCAGCTGCGCCTGCGCCCGGCCTACATGCAGGCGCTGTTCGCCTGGCGTGCCAAGCAGGGCCGCGCCGTGTACCCGGATGCCAACCGCACCCTGCGCATCAGCTACGGCAAGGTGGAGGCGCTGCACCCGCGCGATGGCGTGACCTACTCGCCGGTGACCACCGTGGCCGGCATCGTCGAGAAGAACACCAACGCCTATCCGTTCGATGCACCCAAGCCGCTGCTGGCGGCGATTGCCAAGGGTGACTTCGGCAGCACCGCCGACCCGGCGCTGAAGACCCAGACGGTCAACTTCCTGACCAACCTGGATACCACCGGCGGCAACTCCGGCTCGCCGGTGCTCAACGCCAAGGGTGAACTGATCGGCCTGAACTTCGACAGCAACTGGGAATCGGTCAGCGCCAGCTGGTGGTTCGACCCGCGCTACAAGCGCGCCGTGCACGTGGACATGCGCTACCTGCGCTGGCTGCTGGCCAAGGTCTACCCGGCGCCAGAGCTGCTGAAGGAAATGGGCGTGCCGGCCCAATAACGCCGGAACCTGGCAGGTGCCCACCGCTTCCTGGTGGGTGCCCATTGCTTCCCGGTAGGTGCCCACTGTCAGTGGGCACGGATGTCCCCGTCACGACCAACGGTCGTGACCCACCAGACGGGCCAACGGTCGTGACCCACCGCCATGACCTACCCTCACGACCAACGGTCGTGATCTACTGGCCCCTGTTCCGACGGAAACGCACGCGTGGTCTCCAGCTGGATCCTGCTGCTGGTCTCGGTTGCCTATGCCGCGCTGCTGTTCGGCGTGGCGTGGTGGGGTGACCGCCGGCCGATGTATCCCGACCGGCCGTGGCTGCGGCCGGTGGTGTACAGCCTGGCGCTGGCCGTGTACTGCTCGTCGTGGACCTTCTACGGCGCGGTCGGCACCGCCGTGCGCAACGGCGTGGGCTACCTGCCGATCTATATCGGTCCGTTGCTGCTGCTGTTGTTCGGCTGGCGCATCATCGAGCGCCTGGCGCTGATCGCGCGCAGCCAGAACGTGGTCTCCATCGCCGATTTCATCTCCTCGCGCTTCGGCCGCTCGCGGCGGTTGGCGGCACTGGTGGCGATCATCGCCCTGATCGGCATCATCCCGTACCTGGCCCTGCAGTACAAAGCGGTGGCGATGAGCCTGCAGGTGCTGACCGGCAACAGCGGCCCGACCGGCTTCTTCACCGATCCGGCGCTGTACGTGGCGCTGCTGATGGCGCTGTTCGCCACCCTGTTCGGCACCCGCCAGGTCGACGCCACCGAGCACCACCACGGCATGATGCTGGCGATCGCCTTCGAATCGGTGATCAAGCTGCTGGCGATGCTGGCCGTGGGCGTGTTCGCCTACCTGTGGCTGAGCAACCGCACCGACGCGGTGGTCGAGTCGGTGCATACGCTGTTCACCGGCCTGCCGCCGGTGGGCTTCATCTCGCAGACCCTGCTCAGCTTCCTGGCCATCATCTGCCTGCCACGCCAGTTCCACGTGGCCGTGGTCGAGTGCGGTGACGTGCGCGATGTACGCCGCGCGCGCTGGATGTTCGGTGGCTACCTGGTGCTGATCTCCGGCATGGTGCTGCCGATCGCCACCGCCGGCGTGACCCTGTTCGGCACCGGCGGCAGCGTCGCCGACGACTCGATGGTGCTGGCCCTGCCGCTGGCCGAAGGCCGCAACGCGCTGGCGCTGATCGCCTATGTGGGCGGCTTCTCCGCCGCCACCGGCATGGTCATCGTCTCGTCCATCGCGCTGGCCACCATGGTCAGCAACGATCTGGTGATGCCGGTGCTGCTGCGTCGCAGTGGCGACCATCAGGAAGCCGCCGACGTTGCCTCGCGCGTGCTGTGGATCCGCCGCCTGGCGATCCTGCTGCTGGCGCTGATGGCGTACAGCTACTACCGCACCAGCAGCAACGACAGCACGTTGGCCTCGTACGGCCTGATGGCGTTCGCGGCGGTGGCGCAGTTCGCGCCCGGGCTGATCGGCGGTCTGTACTGGCGCGGCGCGAGCCGGCGTGGTGTCGAGGTAGGCATGCTGCTGGGCTTCGCCACTTGGCTGTACACACTGCTGCTGCCGGCGATGACCATGGCCGGCTGGGTCGATGCTGGCTGGGTGCAGCACGGCCCGTTCGGCATCGAGTGGCTGCGCCCGCAGCAGCTGTTCGGCATGACCGGCTGGGACCCGCTGACCCATGGCACGTTCTGGTCGCTGCTGGTCAATGCGGCGACGATGATGCTGGTGTCCGCACGCTGGCGGCCCGGTGTGGACGAGCGGCTGCGCGCCGCGCCGTTCCTCGACCCGTATGCCGAGCGCCCGTCGGTGGCCGGTGGCTGGCCCGGTCATGTGCACGTGGGCGACCTGCTGGCACTTGCCTCGCGCGTGGTCGGCGAGCGCCATGCGCGGCGTTCGTTCTTCGAGCAGGCACAGTCGCTGGGCCGCGAGCTGCAATCCTCGGCGCCGGCCGACCGGCCGTGGGTGCAGTTCACCGAACGCCTGCTGGCCGCGTCGATTGGTGCGGCCTCGGCGCGCCTGCTGCTGACCAGCCTGCTGCGCGGCTCGGGCATGGACCTGGGCGAAGTGGTGGCGGTGCTGGACGAAGCCGGGCAGGAACTGCGCTTCAACCGCGAGATCCTGTCGACCACGCTGGAGAACATCAGCGCCGGGGTCAGCGTGGTCGATCCGGACATGCGGCTGACCGCATGGAATCGTCGTTACCAGGACATGTTCGGCTACCCCGACGGCATGCTCTACGTAGGTCGTCCGGTGGCCGACCTGATCCGCTACAACGCCGAGCGCGGCGAGCTGGGCGAAGGCGATATTGAAGTGCAGATCAACCGCCGCATCGGCTACATGCGCGCCGGTTCGCCGCACGTGTTCGAGCGCACCCGCAGCGACGGCAAGGTGATCGAGATGCGTGGCCAGGCGCTGCCCGGCGGCGGTTACGTGACCAGCTACAACGACATCACCGACTACAAGCACGCGGAAAAGGCCCTGCTGGAAGCCAACGAGACGCTGGAACAGCGCGTGGCAGAGCGTTCGCATGAGGCCGAGGTCGCGCAGCAGTCGAAGACCCGCTTCCTGGCGGCGATCAGCCATGACGTGCTGCAGCCACTGAACGCCGCACGCCTGTTCGCTTCCGCGCTGCGCGACAGCGATCACGTGAGCGATGAGCAGAAGCACCTGGCCGAGCGCGTGGATGCATCGCTGCGCGCGGCTGAAGAACTGCTCGATGGCCTGCTGGACGTATCGCGCCTGGACGCCGGCGGCCTGCACCCGGTGATCGGCGAATTCGACGTGAGCGCGCTGATGCGCGAACTGGCTGCGCAGTACACCCCGGTCGCCGCCGGCCGTGGCCTGCGCCTGGACCTGTTCGCACGCCCGGCATGGGTGCGCAGTGACCGCCGCCTGCTGCGCCGCGTGCTGCAGAACTTCCTGGCCAATGCGCTGCGCTACACGCGCCAGGGACGCATCGTGCTGGCCGTGCGTCAGCGTGGCGACGAGGTGGAACTGCAGGTGTGGGATACCGGCCCCGGTATTCCCGAGCACCACATGCGGCAGATCTTCGACGAGTTCCACCGCTACCAGCAACCGTTCGATTGGGGTGAGCAGGGGTTGGGGCTGGGCCTGTCGATCTGCCAGCGCATCTCGCGTCTGCTTGACCATCGCCTCAATGCGCGCAGCCGGGTCGGCAAGGGATCGATGTTCTCGATCATCCTGCCGCGGGTCGCACCGCTGCCGGGCTACACCGAACTGGCCGCGCCGGTACAGGCCGTCGCCGCGCCGGTGCGCAGCGATTCGCTGGCGGGCCTGCGCGTGCTGTGCGTGGACAACGACGAGGAGATCCTCGACGGCATGCGCGCACTGCTCGGCCGTTGGCAGGTGCAGGTGATCACGGCATCGACGGTGGATCAGGCGTTGGAGAATGTGGCCGAACGACCACAGGTGATGCTGGTCGACTACCACCTGCACGACCGCATGGATGGCCTGGACGCGCTGGTGGCCCTGCGCGAAGCCGCCGGTTACCCGCTGCCGGGTGCGCTGCTGACCGCCGATGGCCGCGACGAGCTGAAGCGGATGGCGCGCGAACGCGGCTACCGCGTGCTGACCAAGCCGATCAAGCCGGCCTCGCTGCGCGCCTTCCTCGGCGCGCTGCGCGACGCGCAGTAGTGCCGGCCGCTGGCCGGCAACCACGTAATCGCGGAAGCGTTACCCCACGCCGTGCAGGTGCTCGTACAGGATCGCCGCACCGATGATCACCAGGATCACGCCACCGATGATCTCGGCACGCTTGCCGACCATGCTGCCCAGCACGCGGCCGAGCATGATGCCGGCGGTGACCATGGTCAGCGTGCACAGGCCGATGACCGCAGCCATCACGCCGATATGCACGTCCATGAAGGCCAGGCCGATGCCTACCGCCATCGCGTCGATGCTGGTGGCGAAACCGGTCAACGCCAGCTTCAAGAAGCCATGGTGCTGGGAGGGGTCTTCGTCCTCGTCGACACTTTCCGGGCGCAGGCCGTTGTAGATCATGTGGATGCCCAGTGCGCCGAGCAGGCCGAAGGCGATCCAGTGGTCGAAGGCTTCGACGTACTGCAGCGCGGCGCGGCCGAGCAGCCAGCCGATGATGGGCGTGATCGCCTCGATGACGCCGAAGATGATGCCGGCCCGTAGTGCATCGCGGAACACCGGCTTGCGCATGGCCGCACCCTTGCCGATCGCCGCAGCGAAGGCATCGGTGGACATGGCAAAGCCGATCAGGAGGATCGAAATGGGGGACATGGGCAGCTGCTGAGGTCGGGCTAGGACGGACGCACGGCCTGCGCTCGCGCCCAACCTGACGTTGCGCGCGCGGGCCGCTGGTCTCGCCAACCATCATGGTTGTCCACGCCACGGCGCACCGGCCGAGTATGTTGACGTGGACGATTCCTGCGAAGGAATCCGGCTACTCCCCAAGGGGACGCGAAGCTTAGCATCGCGATTCGCGCGTGGCGCATTTCCAGCGAAACGCGCAGGCAGGGCTGGTTTGTATAGCGATGGCTATATCGCGAGCGCAACGGTGCCGGGTATTGCCGGCCGCTGGCCGGCATGCGCAACGGCGAGAGCGTGTCAAGCAAGCTTGGCACCTACCGAAGCGGTTTCGGGTGATTTCAGGGGCTGAAGGCGATTGCCGGCCAGCGGCCGGCACTACCTCAATCTTCTTCCGGCGGCAGCACGATGGCGTCGTCGTCGATCGCCAGCTTGCCGGCCATCAGCACGGCCTGGGTGCGGTTGGTCACGCCCAGCTTGCGCAGGATGGCGGTGACGTGGGCCTTGATCGTCGCTTCGGAGACGTTGAGGTCGTAAGCGATCTGCTTGTTCAAGCGGCCTGCGCCCAGCATCTGCAGCACGCGGAACTGCTGCGGGGTGAGCTCGCGCAGTCGCTGGCCGACTTCGCGTTCCTCGCGCTCGGTGGGCGGCACGTTGTGCGCTTCCGGCGGCGCCCAGGTCTCGCCATCGAGGATGGTGCCCAGTGCGTGGCCGATGGTGTCCGAATCCGCAGACTTCGGAATGAAGCCCAGCGCGCCGTGGTCGAGCGCGCGGCGCATCACCGTCGCCTCTTCGCGCGCGGACACCACTACCACCGGCAGGTGCGGATGCAGCGAGCGCATGTGCACCAGCGCGTTGAAACCCTGCGCACCGGGCATGTTGAGGTCCATCAGGACCAGGTCGGCGTCGTTGTGCTGGTCGGCCAGCGCATACAGCGCTTCCACGCTGTCTGCCTCGAACAGCTGCACGCCGGGGATGACCCGCTGCACGGCGCCGCGCAGGGCTTCGCGGAACAGCGGGTGGTCATCGGCAATCAGGAGGGTGGTCATGGTCGGGGGGAACCGTGGGGGAAAGCAGATGGGGTCAGAGCCCTTTCCTTGCGGAAAGGGATCCGACCCCGGTCGTACATCAGCGCACCTTGCGCTCGTCCACCAGTGACGCCACCACCGACGGATCAGCCAGGGTCGAGGTGTCGCCGAGCTGGTCCGGCGCGTTCTCGGCGATCTTGCGCAGGATGCGGCGCATGATCTTGCCCGAGCGGGTCTTCGGCAGGCCCGGTGCCCACTGCAGGTGGTCGGGCGTGGCGATCGGGCCGATCTCCTTGCGCACCCAAGCGATCAGCTCCTTGTGCAGCTCGTCGCTCGGTGCCTCTTCGGCCACCAGGGTGACGTAGGCGTAGATGCCCTGGCCCTTCACGTCGTGCGGGAAGCCGACCACGGCCGCTTCGGCCACCTTCGGGTGCGAGACCAGCGCGCTTTCCACTTCGGCGGTGCCGATGCGGTGGCCCGACACGTTGATCACGTCATCGACGCGGCCGGTGATCCAGTAATAGCCGTCCTCGTCGCGTCGGCAACCGTCGCCGGTGAAGTAGCTGCCCGGGTAGGTGCGGAAATAGGTATCGATGAAACGCTGGTGGTCGCCGTACACCGTGCGCATCTGGCCCGGCCAGGAATCACGGATGATCAGGTTGCCCTCGGTCGGGCCGTCCTGGATCTCGCCATCGGCATTGACCAGCGCCGGCTGCACGCCGAAGAAGGGCAGGGTGGCCGAACCCGGCTTGAGGTCCATCGCGCCGGCCAGCGGCGAGATCAGGATGCCGCCGGTCTCGGTCTGCCACCAGGTATCGACGATCGGGCAGCGGCTGTCGCCGACCACCTCGTAGTACCAGCGCCAGGCTTCCGGGTTGATCGGCTCGCCGACGCTGCCGAGCAGGCGCAGCGAGGCGCGCGAGGTCTTCTTCACCGGCTCCTCGCCTTCGCGCATCAGCGCACGGATGGCGGTCGGGGCGGTGTAGAAGATGGTCACCTTGTGCTTGTCGATGACGTTCCAGAAGCGCGACGTGTCCGGGTAGTTCGGCACGCCTTCGAACATCAGCGAGGTCGCGCCGTTGGCCAGCGGCCCGTACACGATGTAGCTGTGGCCGGTGACCCAGCCGACGTCGGCGGTGCACCAGTAGATGTCGTCCTCGCGCAGGTCGAACACCGCTTCATGGGTGTAGGCCGCGTACAGCAGGTAACCGCCGGTGGTGTGCAGCACGCCCTTCGGCTTGCCGGTGGAACCGGAGGTGTAGAGGATGAACAGCGGGTCTTCCGCGTTCATGCGTTCCGGTTCGCAGGTGGCCGGCTGGCTGTCCACCACATCGTGGAACCAGCGGTCGCGCGGGGCCTGCATGTCCACCGCACCGCCGGTGTGGCGCACCACCAGCACGGTTTCCACGGTATTGGTGCCCGGCAGCTTCAGCGCGGCATCGACGTTGGCCTTCAGCGGAATCCTGCGGCCACCGCGCAGGCCCTCGTCGGCGGTGATGATCAGCTTGCTCTGGCAGTCGCTGACGCGGTCGGCGATCGAGTTCGGCGCGAAGCCACCGAACACCACCGAGTGGATCGCACCGATGCGCGCGCAGGCCAGCATGGCCACGGCGGCGTCGACGATCATCGGCAGGTAGATGGTGACGCGGTCGCCCTTCTTGACGCCCAGGTTGCGCAGCGCATTGCCGAGGCGGCAGGTGCGCTCGTACAGCTCGCGGTAGGTCACGTGCTGGGCCGGTGCATCCGGGCCATCGGGCTCGAACAGCAGGGCGGTCTTGTCGCCGCGCGTTTCCAGCTGGCGATCCAGGCAGTTCACGCTGGCATTGAGCTCGCCATCTTCGAACCACTTGATGTGGAAGTCGGACAGGTCGTAGCTGACGTTCTTGATCCTGGTCGGCTTGCGCATCCACTGCAGGCGCTCGGCGGCCTTGCCCCAGAAACCATCCGGGTCGGTCACCGAAGCCTGGTACTGCTGTTCGTACGACGTCTTGTCGATGCGTGCCTTGGCGGCGAATTGCGGATCGACGGGGTAGATATCAGCCATGGCACCCTCACTTGCACGTTGACTTTGTATGTGCGGTCGCAGCATCGCAGCGACCGATCCCCTTCAGTTTGCCCCATCCACCCCCGGCCGCGTCACCACTCTGGTTAGACCATGGTCGAAAGTGAGCGCCCAGCAGGGCCGGGTTCGACCAATGGCGAATAGCCGCTATACATAATCGCCCCGCAGTCTCGGCTCGACCGTGCCCCACGCGCGGCATCACCTTGCCACTTGGGAGAGAGGGCAACATGAGCCACCGTACGTTGAAAGCCGTGCGCACACCTTTGGCGGCCTGCCTGTTGGTCGCCCTGGTCGCACCGGGCATGGCGTTCGCTGAGACCGCCAAAGAGAAAGCGCTGGAAGCACGCGTTGCCGAACTGGAACGCCAGGTCCAGCTGCTGCTGTCTTCGCAGCAACAACAACAGACCCAGATCAGCCAGACCCAGCAGGCGGTGACCGAAGTGCGCACGGTGCAGGCCGAGCAGAAGCCGGTCGCCTCTGTGCCGGCAGGCAAGCAGCCGATCCAGGTCACCACCATCACCCCGGGCGCCGCGCCGGGCACCACGGTCAAGATCGGCGGCTTCATCAAGGCCGACTTCCTGGCCACCCAGACCAGCGATGGCCAGCTGGCCGACGACGCCACCGGCCGCTCGCTGTATCTGCCGGGCCAGACCCCGGTGGAAGGCGCCGGCGGCAGCGGCAAGCGTTCGGGCACCGACTTCAATGCCCACGCCAAGTTCTCGCGCTTCAACCTGGGCATCGACAACGTGAGCGAGTCGGGCAACAAGGCCGGTGCGTTCTTCGAGATGGACTTCTTCGGCAACTCGCTGGGCAACCAGACCGCCACCAATACCTATGGTGTGACCCTGCGCCACGCCTACATGTACTGGAACAACTGGATGGCCGGCCAGACCTGGTCCAACTTCATGGACGCGGCCGCGCTGCCCGAAGCGGTCGACTTCGTCGGCCCCACCGACGGCGTGATCTTCGTGCGCCAGGCCCAGGTGCGCTACACCCAGGGTGGCTTCAGCGTCGCGCTGGAAAACCCGGAAACCACCACCCTCACCGGTACCCGCAACCCGGTCACCGGCGCCTGGACCAACACCAGCGCCAACTCCGACCGTGGCAGCCTGCCTGACCTGACCCTTCGCTATGGCTGGAAGGGTGACTGGGGCACCTTCGGTGTCGGCGGCATCGTCCGTCAGCTGAAGGTCGACAACCAGGCCACCGGCGCCAAGGCCGACAAGGTGGCTGGCGGCCTGACCCTGGGCGGCAAATGGGTGATGGGCGACAGCGATTCGCTGCACTACCAGCTGACCGGCGGCGAAGGCATCGCCCGCTACATCGGTCTGGGCATCACCGCCGACAGCGCCTACGACGTGGCCCGCGACGAGCTCAACCCGACCGGCGTGCTGGCCGGCTACGTGGGCTGGCGGCATGCGTTCTCACCGAAGCTGCGCACCAACCTGATCTATGCGCGCAGCGACTACGACAACGACAGCATCCTGGGCCCGCTGGTGACCAAGAGCGTGCAGAGCATCCGCGGCAACATCTTCTATTCGCCGCTGCCCAAGGTCGATATCGGCGCCGAACTGATGTACGGCCGTCGCGAAGTGGAGAACGGCAACAAGGGTGACATCACCCGATTGCAGTTCACCACGAAGTACAGCTTCTAAGAGCGTGCCGGCCAGCGGCCGGCACCTACCGAGATGGGTGCCGGCCAAGGTCGGCATCTACCGAGATGGGGTGCCGGCCAAGGTCGGCACCTACCGAGATGGGGTGCCGGCCAAGGTCGGCATCTACCGAATTGAGTGCCGACCAACGGTCGGCACCCACCAACAACGATTGCTTCGGAGGGGAAGCGTCCCATGTCCAGTACACCCAGCACCGCACATAAAGCGGGCACCCTGACCAAGGGCCACAAGAAGGTCATCTTCGCCTCGAGCCTCGGCACGGTCTTCGAGTGGTATGACTTCTTCCTGTACGGCTCGCTCGCGGCCATCATCGCCAAGCAGTTCTTCAGTGGCGTCAATGAAACCACGGGCATGATCTTCGCCCTGCTGGCGTTTGCTGCCGGCTTCTTCGTGCGTCCGTTCGGCGCGGCCTTCTTCGGCAGCCTCGGCGACCGCATCGGCCGCAAGTACACCTTCCTGGTCACCATCCTGATCATGGGCATCTCGACCTTCCTGGTCGGCGTGCTGCCCAACTATGCCTCGATCGGTTTCGCCGCACCGGTGATCCTGATCATCCTGCGCCTGGCCCAGGGTCTGGCGATGGGCGGCGAGTACGGCGGTGCCGCCACCTACGTGGCCGAGCACGCGCCGGACGACAAGCGCGGCCTGTATACCAGCTTCATCCAGTGCACCGCCACGCTCGGCCTGTTCATGTCGCTGCTGATCATCCTGGCCTGCCGCTACTTCCTGGGCAATGAAGCCTTCGAAGCCTGGGGCTGGCGCATCCCGTTCCTGGTGTCGATCCTGCTGCTGGGCGTGTCGGTGTGGATCCGCCTGCAGCTGAGCGAGTCGCCGCTGTTCCAGCAGATGAAGTCCGAGGGCAAGGGTTCCAAGACGCCGTTCCGTGACAGCCTGAAGGGCGGCAACCTGAAGCTGATGCTGCTGGTCCTGCTCGGTGCGGCGGCCGGCCAGGCCGTGGTCTGGTACGGCGGCCAGTTCTACGCGCTGTTCTTCCTCAGCAGCATGCTGAAGGTCGATGCCACCACCTCCTACCTGCTGATCGCGGCCGCGCTGGCGCTGGGCGTGCCGTTCTTCATCTTCTTCGGCTGGCTGTCCGACCGCATCGGCCGCAAGAAGATCATCCTGGCCGGCTGCCTGCTGGCGGCCATCACCTACATCCCGATCTTCAAGGGCCTGACCCACTTCGCCAACCCGGCCATCGAAGAAGCGCGTGCATCCTCGCCGGCGCTGGTCGTCGCCGATCCGAACACCTGTTCATTCCAGTTCGATCCGGTGGGCCTGCGCAAGTTCACCAGCTCCTGCGACGTGGCCACCGCCGCGCTGACCAAGGCCGGTGTGCCGTACGACGTGCAGCCCGCCGCCGCCGGTTCGCTGGCGATGGTGAACGTGGGCAGCGCCAGCGTCACCTCGTATGAGGCCGCCGGCCTGACCAAGGAAGAGGGCAAGGCCAAGGCCGATGCGTTCGGTGCGGAACTGAAGACCGCCCTGACCACCGCCGGCTACCCGGCCAAGGCCGACGGCGCCCGCATCAACATCGCCGGCACCATCTTCATGCTGTGGCTGCTGGTGCTGTACGTGACCATGGTCTACGGCCCGATTGCCGCTTACCTGGTCGAACTGTTCCCGACCCGCATCCGCTACACCTCGATGTCGCTGCCGTACCACATCGGCAACGGCTGGTTCGGTGGCTTCCTGCCGGCGATCTCGTTCGCGCTGGTGGCCGGTACCGGCAACCTGTACTACGGCCTGTGGTACCCCATCATCATTGCGCTGATGTCGGTGGTGATCGGCGGCCTGTTCCTGCGTGAGACCAAGGACGTGGATATCACCAAGTAACCGGTGTGCCGACCAACGGTCGGCACTCACCGGGTTTCAGGGGCCGCGGTGCAGACCGCGGCCTTTCTGTTTGTGGGGCGTGCCCACTCGGCTCGCATTCCGGTAGTGCCGGCCGCTGGCCGGCAACGGCTTTATGTCCGCGGAGATTCATGAGGTTGCCGGCCAGCGGCCGACACTACCATTGCGTCGCGCAGCACCCCGTATAGTCGGCCCATGACCACCACTACGCCGGAAGACCTCCCCGCCCTCCTGCACACCCTGCGCAGCGCCTGGCAGTCGCAGCGCCCGTCGCTGGACCAGCGCGAAGCTGACCTGCGCCGCCTGCGCGAGGCGTTGAAGCCACGTTTGGACGAGATGGCCCAAGCCATCGCCGAGGACTTTGGCCATCGCGCCCGCGTTGAATCGAAGCTGGCCGATGGCATGAGCGTGCTGTCGGCCATCGATCACCTGCGCCGCCACCTGCGGCGCTGGTCGAAGCCACAGCGGGTCGGTGCAGGCTGGAAGCTGTGGCCGGCGCGTGCGCAGCTGCGGCCGACGCCGCTGGGCGTGGTCGGGGTGATCTCGCCTTGGAATTACCCGGTTACGCTGGCGCTGGTGCCGCTGGCCACCGCGATTGCCGCCGGCAACCATGTGTTGCTGAAGCCCTCGGAACACACACCACGCACCAGTGCATTCCTGGCCGATCTGCTGGCCAGTGTGTTCCCGCCCGATCGCGTGGCGGTGGTGCAGGGCGGGGCGGACGTGGCGGAGGCAGTGTCTTCGCTGCCGCTGGACCATCTGTTGTTCACCGGTTCGACGGCGGTCGGCCGCAAGGTGATGGCCGCCGCCGCCGAACATCTGGTGCCGGTCACGCTGGAACTGGGCGGCAAGTCGCCGGCCATCGTCTGTCGCGATTTCCCGCTGGACAAAGCAGCCACACGGCTGGCCACCGGCAAGTGGTTCAACGCCGGCCAGACCTGCATCGCGCCGGATTACGTGCTGATCGATACCGCGCGCCAGCGCGAGTTCGTGCAGGCGCTGCAGCAGCAGGTGCGCGAGCGCTATGGCGACTTCAGCGATGCTGACGATTACACCCGCATCATCAACGAGGGTCAGTACCGGCGCCTGCAGGGGTACCTGGCGCAGGCGCGCGAGCGCGGGGTGCCGGTGATTCCGCTGGCGCAGGTGGATGAGGCGCGTGCCGACCGCGAGCGCCTGCTGGTGCCGACCGTGGTGCTGGACCCGCCGGACGACCTGGACCTGATGCGCGAGGAGATCTTCGGGCCGATCCTGCCGGTGCGGGCCTATCCGGATCTGGAGGCGGCGCTGGCCGACGTATTGTCCCGTGACCGGCCGCTGGCACTGTATCCCTTCAGTCATGACACGGCGACGGTGGAACGCATCCTCGGCCAGGTGGTGGCCGGCGGGGTGACGGTGAATGACACGCTGCTGCACTTCGCCGCCGATGGCCTGCCGTTCGGTGGGGTGGGGGCCAGCGGCATGGGCGCGTACCACGGCCGCGCCGGGTTCGATGCGATGAGCAAGCGGCTGCCGGTGCTGTGGCAGTCGCGCTGGGCGGCCAGCGACCGGCTGCGGCCGCCGTATTCGAAGATTGCGGGGTTGTTGAAGCTGCTGCTTCGGTAGTGCCGGCCGCTGGCCGGCAACTGCATGGACCGTCGGCAAGACCCTGCAGTTGCCGGCCAGCGGCCGGCACTACCGGTGGGTGCCCACCTGGGGTGGCACGCGTGCCAAGCCCACCCGGGTAGAATGCCCGCATGAAGATCGCCTCGTGGAACGTCAATTCGCTCAATGTCCGCCTGCCGCACCTGGAGCAGTGGCTCAGGGAGTTCGGCCCGGACATCGTCGGTATCCAGGAAACCAAGCTGGAGGACCACAAGTTCCCCGATTCGGCGCTGATCGCCGCCGGCTACCGCAGCGTGTTCGCCGGCCAGAAGACCTACAACGGCGTGGCGCTGCTGTCGCGTGAGTCGGCGCAGGACGTGCAGATCGGCATTCCCGGTTTCGAGGACGAACAGAAGCGCGTCATTGCCGGTACCTTCGGCGACCTGCGGGTGATCAACCTGTACGTGGTCAATGGCCAGGACATCGGCACCGACAAGTACGACTACAAGCTGCGCTGGCTGGAAGCGGTGCATGCCTGGATCGCCGAAGAACTGCAGCGGCATCCGAAGCTGATCGTGATGGGTGACTTCAACATCGCCCCGGACGCGCGCGATGTGCACGACCCGGAGGTGTGGAACGACAACCACATCCTGACCTCCACCGCCGAGCGCGGCGCGCTCAACAAGCTGCTGCAGCTGGGTCTGCACGATGGCTTCCGCCTGCACAACGACGAGGCGGGCACCTTCAGCTGGTGGGATTACCGTGCCGCCGGCTTCCGCCGCAACCTGGGCCTGCGCATCGACCTGACCCTGGTCTCCGATGCGCTGAAGGGCAGCGCGGTGGCCTCGGGCATCGACCGCGCGCCGCGCACCTGGGAACGCCCGAGCGACCATGCGCCGGCCTGGGTGCAGATCGGTTGAACGAACAGGGCCCGACGATTGCCGGGCCCGTTCTGGAACATCTGCCGGCCAGTGGCCGGCACTACCCTCAGATCACCGTATGCTCTTGCGGGTGAACAGGTTGACGATCGCCAGCAGGATCACCGCGCCGATCAGCGAGAACAGGAAGGTGCGGATGGTGATCGCTTCGTTGATGCCGCCGCCGAACAGCCAGCCGGAAATCAGCGCGCCGACGATGCCGACCACGATGTTGAGGATGATGCCCTGCTGGGCATCGCGCTTCATGATGATGCTGGCCAGCCAGCCTACGATGCCGCCGACGATCAGCCAGATGATGATGCCCATGATCGAACCTCCGGTGGGAAACTGTGACCAGTTGACGCGCACGGCCGTGAACCCGTCGTGCAATTGCGTGATGGACGCGTGCGGATGAGCCTGCCAGCCACCCTCGACGGCCCGTGGCGCTTCGGTCCGGTAACGGTCTGGCGGCGTCCGCACGTGCCGGGCCAGCGCGGTGAACCGCAGGCCCGGCAGGTACTGGCGCAGGCGCTGGGCACCGATCCGCAGACGCTGCCACTGGTCCGTGACGACAAGGGCCGGCCGGAGCTGAGCGGCCCGTTGGCCCACTATGGGACCGGCTGGAGCCACAGCGGTGAGGTGCTGCTGGTGGCGCTGGGCGAAGGCGTGCGGTTGGGCGTGGACCTGGAACTGCTGCGGCCGCGGCCGCGTCTTCTGGAAATCGTGCGGCGCTTCTTCCACCCGCAGGAGGTGGCCTGGCTGGAACGCCTGGACGAGGCCGACCGCGAGCACTGGTTCTTCCGCGTATGGTGCGTCAAGGAGGCGATCCTGAAGGCGCACGGGCAGGGCATCTCGTTCGGGCTGCACCGCCTGCAGTTGGCGCCGGGGGCCGATGGCGCCCTGCACCTGCGCTGGTGCGACCCGGAACTGGGCGAGGCCGCGCGCTGGCACCTGCACGAATGGCAGGCCAGCGGCCAGTTCCGTGCGGCGTTGGCCTGGTATCCGCACTGAAGCGGGGAATCAGCGCGCAAAACCGGCGATAATGTCGGCATGAGCGAACACCCACTTCCCGCCAGCGTGGCTGCCACGCTGGAACAGGGCCTGGCCAGCATGGGCCTGGACGCCGCGCTGGCGCCGCCGCTGCTGCGCTACCTGGCCCTGCTGCACCGCTGGAACGGCACCTACAACCTCACCGCCATCCGCGACCCGCAGGAGATGGTTACCCGCCACCTGCTCGATTCGCTGGCGATGCAGCCGTTCGTGGCTGATGGCAGCCTGGCCGACCTCGGTACCGGCCCCGGGTTGCCCGGCATCCCGCTTGCGATCGCCTGCCCGGGCCTGCAGGTCACCCTGGTGGAGAGCAACGGCAAGAAGGCGCGCTTCATGCGCGAGGCCGTGCGCCAGCTCGGCCTGGGCAACGCCCGCGTGGCCGAATCGCGGGCCGAAGCGCTGGACGAGGCCGGTCGTTACGACCAGCTGACCGCGCGCGCAATGGATACCCTGGCTGGCATCGTCCGCGTCGGTGGCCATCTGCTGCGCCCCGGTGGCGTGCTGCTGGCCATGAAGGGCGTCTACCCGCATGAGGAGATCGCGGAACTGCCGGCTGGCTGGCAGGTGCGTGAGGTGACCCCGCTGAGCGTGCCCGGCCTGGCCGGCGAACGCCACCTGGTCACCGTTACAGGTCCCTGATTCCCGCCGCCAGCCCTTTGTGGAACAACGGGTTGGCGATCCACGATTTCCGCAAGGGGCCGGTTGTACGCATAATGACCGGTCCCAACCATCCGTCGACGAGGCACACCCGCATGGCCCGCATCATCGCCATCGCCAACCAGAAGGGTGGCGTCGGCAAGACCACGACCGCCGTCAACCTGGCCGCTTCCCTGGCCAACGCACCCAAGCGCGTGCTGTTGGTCGACCTGGACTCGCAGGGCAACGCGACCATGGGCAGCGGCGTGGACAAGCGTGAGCTGGCGGCCTCCACCTGCGATCTGCTGCTGGGCGAGAACAGCGCCGCCGATGTGCGCGTGCAGACCGCCGAAGGCTACGACCTGCTGCCGGGCAACATCGACCTGACCGCCGCCGAGATCCAGCTGATGGGCCAGAGCGAGCGCGAGCAGCGCCTGAAGCGCGCACTGGCGCCGATCCGCGACGAGTACGACTACATCCTGATCGATTGCCCGCCGGCGTTGTCGCTGCTGACGCTCAACGCGCTGGCCGCCGCCGATTCGGTGATCGTGCCGATGCAGTGCGAGTACTACGCACTGGAAGGCCTGAGCGCGCTGGTGGAAACCATCGAAGCGCTGCGCACCAGCCTGAACCCGGCGCTGGAGATCGAAGGCGTGCTGCGCACCATGTTCGACGTGCGCAACAACCTGGCCAACGCAGTGTCGGCCGAGCTCACCGAGCACTTCGGCGACCGCGTGTTCCGCACCATCGTGCCGCGCAACGTGCGCCTGGCCGAGGCGCCCAGCCATGGCCAGAGCATCGTCGGCTACGACCGCGCCTCGCGCGGTGGCGTGGCCTACCTGGGCCTGGCCGGCGAGATCATCCGCCGCAACAACGAACGCAACAAGGCCGCCAAGGCCGTGGAGACCGTCTGATGACCAGCAGCAAGCCGGCAGCCAAGAAGCGAGGCCTCGGCCGTGGCCTGGACGCGCTGCTGGGCCCGAAAGGCGCGGTCAGCCAGGTGCAGGCCACCACCGCGGTGATTGAGCCGCTGCCGGGTGAAGTGCTGCGCAAGTTGCCGGTCGGCCAGCTGCAGCCGGGCAAGTACCAGCCGCGCCGCGAGATGGACGAGGGCAAGCTCTCCGAGCTGGCCGACTCGATCAAGTCGCAGGGCGTGATCCAACCGATCCTGGTGCGCCAGCTGCCGGCAGGCAACTACGAAATCGTCGCCGGTGAGCGCCGCTGGCGCGCATCGCAGCTGGCCGGCCTGGACGAAGTGCCGGTGGTGGTGCGCGAGCTGGAAGACCGCACCGTCATCGCGATGGCGCTGATCGAGAACATCCAGCGCGAAGACCTCAACCCGCTGGAAGAAGCCGAGGCGCTGCAGCGCCTGATCAGCGAGTTCACCCTGACCCATGCCGAGGCCGCCGAGGCCGTCGGCCGCTCGCGCGCGGCGGTGTCCAACCTGCTGCGCCTGCTGGAGCTGCCGGTTGCGATCCGCTTGCTGCTGGAAACCCGCCGCCTGGAAATGGGCCACGCCCGCGCGCTGCTGACCCTGGCTCCCGAGCTGGCTGGCAAGCTGGCGCAGGAAGCTGCCGATGAAGGCTGGTCGGTGCGCGAGGTCGAGCGCCGTGCGCAGGCCTTCGCGGCCGGCAAGGTGCCGAGCAACCGCCCGGTGGCGACGCCGAAGGTGCAGCAGGCCGACATCGCCTCGCTGGAAACCGAACTGTCCGAAGCACTGGGTGCCAAGGTGGCGATCAACCACGGCCGGGGCGGCAAGGGCAAGCTGATCATCCACTACACCGACCTGGATACCCTGGACGGCGTGCTGGAAAAGCTGCGTACGCGCCAGGGCTGAGCCCGGCGCAGCGCCAGGGGGTGCGGCCTGTTCCCGCCGCGTCCTGCAGATGACAGGGAACGCACCGCCGCGCGTGCCGGGGATGCACTGCTCTCCGGTCCGTGGCCTCATCCAGGGAACAGGACATGAGCAACGAATACGAGGACGTCAGCCCGGACGGCACCCAGATACTGGTACATCGCCGCGAAAAGGACTTCGCGCCCGCCATCGGCGAAGAACAGCACATCGAGGCGATCAGCGCCCACCTCGAACGCCATCTGGGCCCGGTGTCCGGTGTCTTCCATGAAATCATCTCCGACCTGGTGCACATCGACGTGCACGTGGTGCCGGCCAATGACCACTGCCCGTACCTGCGCCTGGTCACCTCCGGCATGAGCGACCTGCCGATGACCGTGCCCGCCGAGGTGGACGCGGACGTGCCGCGCTACATGGAACTGATGGTGACCCTGCCGGCCGACTGGCCGATCTCCCAGGACGCCTTCGAGGACGAGCGCAATTACTGGCCGGTGCGCCTGCTGAAGGGCATGGCACGGTTGCCGCACGAGTACGACACCTGGCTGGGCTTCGGCCACACCATTCCCAACGGCCATCCCAGCGAGCCCTACGCGCCGGGCGTGGGTTTCGACGGTGCCATCGTGCTGTCGCCGGTGACCGCCCCGGAGGACTTCGCCACGCTGGCGCTGGAGGACGGCAGGACCATCAGCTTCATGAGCCTGGTTCCGCTGTACCCGGAAGAGATGGACCTGAAGCTGAGGAAGGGCGCCGAGGCGCTGCTCGACCGCTTCGATGCGAAGAACATCCAGGACGTGATCGAACCCGGCCGCAACAACGTGGCGAAGAAGCGTTTCGGTTTGTTCTGAGACCGGTAACATCAGGGGCCTGAACTTCGTTTCCAGGCCCCTGTCATGACCATCCTGCTCACCGGCGCTGCCGGCTTCATCGGTGCCTACACCGCCCGCGCGCTGCTGGAGGCCGGCCAGCCCGTGGTCGGCCTGGACAACTTCAACGACTACTATGACCCGCAGCTCAAGCGCGACCGCGTGGCTGCGCTGTGCCCGGCGCTGGACCTGCGCACCCTGGACCTGACCGACCAGCAGGGCCTGGCGGCACTGTTCGACGAGGTGAAGCCGACTGCGGTGATCCACCTGGCCGCGCAGGCCGGCGTGCGCTATTCGCTGGAAAACCCGCACGCCTACGTCGACAGCAACCTGGTCGGCTTCGTCAACATGCTCGAACTGTGCCGCCACCGTGGCGTGCAGCACCTGGTGTATGCCTCCAGCAGCTCGGTCTACGGTGATTCGGCCACGCCGCCGTTCTCCGAGGACCAGCGCGTGGACCAGCCGCGCTCGCTGTACGCGGCGACCAAAGCGGCCAACGAGCTGATGGCCTACACCTACGCGCAGCTGTACGGCCTGCATGCCACCGGCCTGCGCTTCTTCACCGTGTATGGCCCGTGGGGCCGGCCGGACATGGCACCGCTGCTGTTCTCGCGCGCGGTGCTGGCCGGGCGGCCGATCGACGTGTTCAACGAGGGCCGCATGCAGCGCGATTTCACACATGTCTCCGACATCGTGTCGGGTATCCTCGGCGCGCTCGCGCATCCGGCCGATGGTCCGGTACCGCACCGGGTGTTCAACCTCGGCAACCATACGCCGGTCGAGCTGGAGCGCTTCATCAGCGTGATCGAGCAGGCCGCCGGTCGCCCCGCGCAGAAGGTCTACAAGCCGATGCAGCCGGGCGACATGGTGCGCACGATGGCCGATACCCGGCGCGCCCATGACGCATTCGGCTTCGACGCGGTGACCCCGATCGAAGAAGGGTTGCCCCCCGTCGTGCAGTGGTGCCGCGAGTATTTTGGCGACCGCGCCTGAGGACGGATCCTCACACAGCCGGATTCATCTTCGGATAACCTCGGCTTCGGAGAATGCGCGGTCTTTGTCCCCCTTTGGCCGAGTGCCTTATGAGCCAACCCGAGCTTTCCGTTGTCGTCCCGGTGTTCAACGAACGCGACAACGTCGCCCCGCTGGTTGCCGAAATCACCGCTGCACTGCGTGGCCGGCTGCCGTTCGAGATCATCTACATCGACGATCACTCGCGCGATGACACCCTGGCGGTGCTGCAGGGGCTGAAGGCGACCACGCCGGAACTGCGGGTGCTGCACCACGTGGACCAGAGCGGGCAGAGCACCGCCGTGCGCACCGGCGTCAAGCACGCACGTGCGCCGTGGATCGCGACCCTGGATGGCGATGGCCAGAACGATCCGGCCGATATCCCCAAGCTGCTGGCCGCGCGCGATGCCGCCGAGGCGCAGGTGAAGCTGTTCGCCGGCTGGCGGGTCAACCGCCAGGACAGCGGCAGCAAGCGCTGGGCCAGCAAGTGGGCCAACGCCATCCGCGCACGCATGCTGCGCGACGATACGCCCGATACCGGCTGCGGCATCAAGCTGTTCGAGCGCAGCGCGTTCCTCGACCTGCCGTACTTCGACCACATGCACCGCTATCTGCCCGCGCTGATGCAGCGTGCCGGCTGGAAGACCACCAGCGTGCCGGTCAACCACCGCCACCGTACCGCCGGCGTGTCCAAGTACAACAACCTGGGCCGTGCACTGGTCGGCATCCGTGACCTGCGCGGCGTGGCGTGGCTGATCACCCGCAGCAAGCGCACCGCAGTGGAGGAGCGTTGATGGATCTGGAGCTGCACTGGCTCGACCAGCCGCTGACCTGGTTGTACTGGACCGGCCTGCATGTGACCGGCTGGAAGCTGATCGGCTATACCGGCGCGCTGATGTTCGGCGGCCGCTGGCTGGTCCAGTTCATCGCGTCCAAGCGTGCGGGCAAGCCGGTGATCCCGCGCCTGTTCTGGTACATGAGCGTGGTCGGCAGCCTGATGACGCTGAGCTACTTCCTGTTCTCGGCCAAGCAGGACTCGGTAGGCGTGCTGCAGAACCTGTTCCCGGCATTCACCGCGCTGTACAGCCTGCAGCTGGACATCAAGCACCGGGGCTGGAAGCGGGACAAGGCCAGCCATTGAGGCTGCGCCGGGATGCGGGCTGCCGTGGGTAGAGTCGACTGTCAGTCGACTTTCGCGCGGAGCGCGGGGTTTGCTGCATATGGCGGAAGAGCAGCCGACTGACAGTCGGCTCTACCACGCGCCTTCGGCGCTGGGGCCCCGGCCTGCGGCCGGGGCCCGGTCCTGCCTGCTGCGCAGGCAGGACCTTCGTCCCATGCCACGGGCCGTGGGCGGTGCCATCATCGGGGTCTGCCTTCCCGGGAACTTGTGCTCGTGAAAACCCGTCTTGCCGTTGCCCTGCTGATTGCCCTGTCCGCGCCCGCCGTGGCCCTGGCCGCGCCGCCCGCCGCCGCCGCGCCGGCCAGCGTCGCTACCGAATCGCCCGCCGATGCCGCCTTCCGCGCGCTGTACGAGAAGGAATGGAAGTGGCGCCAGCAGGGCGGCGGCGAGGCCAGCGAGGACGAAGACGCGCCGGCCAATGCCACCCGCATGCCCGATGTCGGCCCGGCCGCGCAGCAGGCGCGCCTGAAGGTGTGGGACGAGACCCTCGCCGCGCTGAAGAAGATCGACCCGAAGACCCTGTCGCCCGACAACCAGGTCAACTACGCGATCTACCACGACCAGGTGTTCAACCTGGCCGAAGAGACGCGCCTGCGCGGCTACGAGATGCCGTTCAACGCCGACTCCTCGTTCTGGTCCAACCTGTCCTTCATGGCCCGGCGCGAGATGAAGACCGTGCAGGACTACCAGAACTACATCGCACGGCTGAACGATGTGCCGCGTTACTTCGGCCAGCAGACCGAGAACATGCGTGCCGGCCTGAAGCGTGGCTTCAGCGTGCCGCGTGCCGTGCTCGATGGCCGCGAAGTGTCCATCGCCACCGTCGCCGAGCTGAAGGACCCGACCGGATCGCCGTTGTACGCGCCGTTCAAGAAACTGCCCACCACCATCCCGGCCGCCGAGCAGGCCAGGCTGCAGGCGCAGGCGCGTGAAGCGATCAGCGGCAAGGTGGTGCCGGCGTTCCAGCAGCTGCGCACCTTCTTCGTCAACGAGTACGTGCCGCAGGCGCGCACCACCCTGGCCGCCGAAGCGATGCCTGATGGCAAGGCGTACTACAAGCAGCAGATCCACGAATACACAACGCTGGACCTGTCGCCGGACGAGATCCATCGCATCGGCCTGGATGAAGTCGCACGCATCCAGAAGGAAATGAACGACATCATCAAGCAGGTGAAGTTCAAGGGCAGCTTCGCCGAGTTCCTGACCTTCCTGCGTACCGATCCGCAGTTCTATGCCAGGACGCCGGAAGAGCTGCTGTCGCGTGCCGCGTGGATCTCCAAGCGCGCCGATGGCCAGCTGGGCAAATACATGACGCTGCCGCGCGCGCGCTTCACCATCGTGCCGGTGCCGCCGGATATCGCGCCGTTCTGGACCGCCGGCCGTGGTGGCATGGGCACCTACTGGCTCAATACCTACAACCTGCCGTCGCGCCCGCTGTACAACCTGCCGGCACTGACGCTGCATGAGTCCGATCCGGGCCACGCGCTGCAGGGCGCGATCGCCGCCGAACAGAAGAACCTGCCCGAGTTCCGCCGCAACGCCTACATCTCCGCCTATGGCGAAGGCTGGGCGCTGTACTGCGAGAAGCTGGGCGTGGAGATGGGCATCTACGAAACCCCGTACGAGGATTTCGGCCGCCTGACCTATGAGATGTGGCGCGCCGCGCGCCTGGTGATCGACACCGGCGTGCACAGCAAGGGCTGGACCCGCGAGCAGGCGCTGGCCTACCTGCGTGACCACACCGCGCTGAGCGAGCATGAAGTGACCACCGAAGTGGACCGCTACATCTCCTGGCCGGGCCAGGCACTGAGCTACAAGCTGGGCGAGATCGCCATCGTGCGCCTGCGCGCGCAGGCCGAGAAGGAACTGGGCGACAAGTTCGACATCAAGGGCTTCCACGACACCCTGCTCAAGCAGGGCTCGGTGCCGCTGCCGGTGCTGGAACAGCAGATCCAAGCCTACATCGCCGAGCGCAAGAAGGCCTGACCGCTACCGGGTAGTGCCGGCCGCTGGCCGGCAATCCGACCCGGTCACGGGGTTGGATCCCTTTCCCAAGGAAAGGGCTCCGACCCCCTCTCAGCTCACCCCACCGCCCGCGGCTTGGCCACTCGTGCAGCAAAGGTCGGCAGCACCAGCAGGGTCAGCACGGTGGCGGTGATCAGGCCACCGATCACCACCGTCGCCAACGGCTTCTGCACTTCCGCACCGGAACCGCTGGCAATCGCCATCGGAATGAAGCCGACGATCGCCACCAGCGCCGTGGTCAGCACCGCGCGGATGCGGCTGGAGGCACCGTTGATCGCTGCCTGCAGCGGCAGGTCACCGGCATCCAGGCGTTCGCGGATCGCCTGCATCAGCACCAGGCCGTTCAAGGTGGCCACGCCGGAGACGGCGATGAAGCCGACCGCCGCCGACACCGAGAACGGCATGCCCCGCAGCAGCAGCGCGAGGATGCCGCCGACCAGCGCCAACGGCACGCAGCTGAACACCAGAATGGCTTCCTTGCCGCTGCGCAGGGCCATGAACAGCAGGCTACCGATCAGCAGGAACACCACCGGCACTACCGTCGCCAGCCGCTTCTCCGCGCGCTGCAGGTTCTCGAACTGGCCACCCCAGGTCAGGTAGGCACCCGGCGGCAGTGCCACGTCGGCCACCGCTGCCTGCGCCTCGCCGACGAAGCCGCCCAGATCGCGACCGCGCACGTTGGCCTGCACCACCACGCGGCGGCTGCCGTTGTTGCGGCTGATCTGGTTCGGCCCTTCGCTCACCGTGATGCGCGCCACTGACGACAGCGGAATCACCAGCCCCGAAGGCGTGGCGATCGGCAGCGAGGCCAGCTGGTCCGGATCGTTGCGCGAGGCATCGTCCAGGCGCACCACCACGTTGAAGCGGCGATCACCTTCGAAGATCTTGCCGGCCGCCGTGCCGCCAATGCCGGTGGACAGTGCATCACTGACGTCTGCGGCAGTCAGGCCGTACTGCGCCGCCGCCACGTGGTCGATCGCCACGTTGAGCGTAGGCAGGCCGGAGATCTGTTCCACCCGCACGTCGGCCGCGCCGTTCACCGCACGCAGCTTCAGCGCCACCTGGTCGGCCACCTTCTGCAGCTGGCTGAAGTCATCGCCGAAGATCATCACCGCCAGGTCGGTACGCACGCCGGAAATCAGCTCGTTGAAGCGCAGTTCGATCGGCTGGCTGAACTCGAAGCTGTTGCCCAGCTGCTGCCCGGCCAGCTTTTCGAAGCGCGCCACCAGTGCGTCCTTGGCCAGCTTCGGATCGGGCCAGTCCTTGCGCGGCTTCAGCACGATCACGCTGTCGGAGATGTTGGTCGGCATCGGGTCGATGGCCGCCTCGGCGGTACCGGTACGCGAGAATACGGTTTCCACTTCCGGCTGCTTGGCGATCGCTTTCTCCAGCGCGAGCTGCATCGCCAGCGACTGCTCCAGTGAGGTCGACGGCACGCGCAGGGCCTGCATCGCCACGTTGCCTTCGTCCAGCGTCGGCATGAACTCGCGGCCCAGCAGCGAGAACGCGCCGATGCCCACCACCACCATCATCACCGCAGCTGCCAGCACCGTGCGCGGATGTGCCACGGCCTTGCGCACCACCGGTTCGATGCGCGCACGCAGCACGCGGATCAGCCTGGTCTCGTGCTCGCCATCTTCGGCATGCGTATCGCCGTCCTTTACCTTCGGCTCGCGCACCAGCAGCGCGGCCATCGCCGGCACGAAGGTGAAGGAGAACAGGAAGGCACCGACCAGGGCCAGCATGAAGGTCGCTGCCATCGGGTGGAACGTCTTGCCCTCCACACCTTCCAGCGTGAGGATCGGCGCGAACACCAGCAGGATGATCAACTGTCCGAACGCAGCTGGACGCGCCATCTTCATCGCCGAATCGGCAGCCACGCGCAGCCGCTCCATCGCGGTCAACGCACGGCCCAGTTCGGCGCGGCGCTGGCCCAGCATCAGCAGGGTCGATTCGACCACGATCACCGCACCGTCCACCAGGATGCCAAAGTCCAGCGCACCCAGGCTCATCAGGTTGCCGCTGATCCCGAAGCGGTTCATGCCGATTACTGCGAACAGGAACGACAGCGGAATCACCAGCGCGGTGATCGTCGCTGCACGCAGGTTGCCCAGCAGCAGGAACAGCACCACCACCACCAGCAGCGCGCCCTCGGTGAGGTTCCTGGCCACGGTCTTGATGGTGGAATTGACCAGCACGCTGCGGTCCAGCACCGGCGCGGCCACAATGTCGGCCGGCAGCGATTTGTTCACCTGTTCCAGGCGCGCCGCAGCGGCCTGCGCCACGGTGCGGCTGTTGCCGCCGGCAATCATCAGCGCGGTACCCAGTACGGCTTCATGGCCGTTGCGGCTGGCCGCACCCAGGCGCGGCGCGCGGCTCAGCTCGACCTCGGCCACATCGGCCACGCGCACCACCACGCCATTGCGGGTCGCCACCGGGGCCTGTGCCAGATCCTCGGTGGTCAGCGCCAGGCCATCGGCACGCACCACCAGTCCTTCGCCGGCGCGCTGCACGAAACCGGCACCGGCCTGCACGTTGGAACGCTGCAGGGCGGTGACCAGATCGGCCAGGCCGAGGCCGTGCGCGGCCAACCGGGCGCTGTCCGGATGCACGCCATATTCCTTGACGTAGCCACCGACCGTATCGACGCCGGCCAGCCCCGGGCTGGAACGCATCTGCGGCGCGATGATCCAGTCCTGCACGGTGCGCAGGTAGGTCGCACGTTCTTCCGGTGTACGCAGCAGATTGCCTTCCGGCGTGCGGTAGACCTCGCCGGCCTGCCAGCCGGCTTCACCCGGCTTGGCCAGCCTGGCCGGATCGAACGCGGTGAAGTCCACGGTCCACATCAGCACCTCGCCGAGGCCGGTGGTGACCGGCGACAGCATCGGCGACGCGCCATCGGGCAGGTCTTCCGATGCCTCGCGCATGCGTTCGGCCACCTGCTGGCGGGCGAAGTAGATGTCGGTGGCATCGGTGAAGATCGCGGTCACCTGCGAGAAGCCATTGCGCGACAGTGAACGCGTGGTGGTCAGGCCGGGGATGCCGGCCAGCGCGGTTTCCAGCGGGTAGGTCACCTGCCGCTCGATCTGCTCCGGGGTCAGCGCCGGTGCCACCGTGTTGATCTGCACCTGGCGGTTGGTGATGTCCGGCACCGCGTCGATCGGCAGCTTGCCCAGCTGGAACAGGCCCACCGCGGCGATCAGCGCCGCCATGAACACCACCAGCCAGCGGTGGCGCACCGCTGTTTCAATGATCAGCTTGAACATGGTCGCCTCCTCAGTGGCCGTGCTCGGCTTCGCCCTTGGCCAGCTCGGCCTTGAGCAGGAAGGCGTTGCTGCCAACGATGCGCTCGCTGCCGGTCAGGCCACCGAGGATCTCGATGCGGTCACCGGCACGGCGCCCAGCCAGCACCGGCTGCGCCTTGAAGCCGCCTTCGACGGCGACGAACACCGCGCTGCTGCCATCGACGTTCTGCACTGCATCGGCCGGGACGCTGAGCGAGCCGTCCTGGCCTTCGGTGACCACCACGGCCGATACCGGCGAACCGGCCGGCGGCAGCGACGCATCCACCGGCGTGGCACGGATCACCGCGACGCCGCCCTGCTGGCGCACATCGGCAGCCGAACCGGTGACGGTGGCGGTGAAGCTGCCACCCGGCACGCTGACTTCCAGCTTCATACCGGGCGTGACCTGCGCGGCCAGCGCAGGCGGTGCGGTGAACACCAGCTCGTTCATCGTCGGGTCGGCGACGTCGGCCACCGCGCTGCCGGCGGCGACCACGCCGCCCGGGGTGACCTGCACGTTGCCGACGATGCCGGCCACCGGGCTGGTGATGCGCACGCGACCGCTGGCATCGGGCGCACCGTTGGCGGCGGCCTGGGCCTGCGCGGCAGCAGCCTGGGCCTGTGCCGCCAGCGAACGTGCGCGCGAGGCTTCCATCTCCTGGCGGGCGACCACGCCCTGGTCGACCAGCGCCTTGTCGCGGCCATAGGCCAGACGCGCGGCCTCGGCTTCGGCCGCTGCGGCCAGCGCATTGGCGCGGAACACCGCCGCTTCGCCGCTGACCACGATCGCCAGCGCCTGGTTCTGCTTCACCGCGGTGCCCGGCGCGACCAGCACGCGCTCGACGCGGCCGGTCACGGTCGACGCCACCGAGGCGCGTGCGCCGACCGACGGTTCGACCCGGCCGGACAGGCGCGTGGAACCACCGCCACCGCGACCGATCGCGACCACTTCGATACCGGAGGCCTTGATCTGCTCCGGGGTCAGCTGCACCACGCCTTCGTCGGCGTCAGCAGGCGCCTTCGCGGTTTCTGTCTTGGCTTCCTTGCTGCCGGCGGCATGGCCGTGGCCATCGTCGGTGCCGGCCTTGGCCGCAGCGGGGTTTTCATTGGCAGGCGTCTGCGCGTTGCCGGCGCAGCCAGCCAGCAGGACGGTCAGCAGCACGCCGCCGATCAGCGGGAAAGTACGGGAGAGAGTCATGGAGCCTCCACAAAGGGTGCGCGCCCTTCCAGGCGGGCAAGATCGATTTCCGCGGCGACGCGCGACAGGCGCGCATCCACGGCGGTGCCGCGGGCGGCGATGAGGGCGCTGCGCGTGCTGCGCAGTTCCAGCTGCGAGATGCGTCCGGCGTCGAAGCCAATGCGGGCCAGGCGATACGCCTCTTCGGCGGCGACCACGCTTTCATCGGCGGCGCGGGTACGGCTGCTGGCGGCCTTCAACCCGGCCACCGCAGAGAGGCGCTCGGCCTCGCTGTCGCGGCGCTGCTGGTCCAGGCGTGCTTCGGCCGCGCGCTGGTCGGCATTGGCGGCGCGGATGCCACCGCGGTTGCGGTCGAACAGCGGGATGCTGAGGCTGACCCCGAGGTTGTAGGCACGCTCGCCGCCTTCGCGGAAGCGGGTCTGCGCGGCGGTGACACTGAGGTCGGGCAGGGCACGCTTGCGCTCCACCTCGACCAGCTTGCCCGCCGCATCGGCTTCGGCTTCGGCGATGCGCACCGCCAGTGCCACGTCGGTGGCGCCACGCGGTAGCGGCGGCGCACGGTCGAGCAGGCTGTCGTTGATCGACTGCACCGGTGCATCCAGCAGTGCGGCACCGGCCAGGCGGGCCAGCGCGGCATCGCGGAACGCCTGCGCTTCATCCAGCGCGGCGCTGGCGTTGGCCACCTCGCTCTGCGCCTGCACCGCGCGCAGCTGCGGCTCGCGGCCCTGCTTGACCATCGCGTTGACGGCGTTGGCGTCAGCGCGGGTGAGAGTCAGTGCTTCTTCGGCCAGGGTGTAGCGGCGCAGTGCACTTTCCGCCTGTGCATAGACCACCGCCAGCTGGCTGGCCACGTCGCTGCGGCTTTGCGCGCCACGCAGGTTGGCCGCCTGTGCTTCGGCGCGGGCCGCACGGAAGCGCGCGCCGCGCTGGCCCCAGACCTCCAGCGGCTGGGACAAGGTGAGCACGGTATCGGCCTTGCCCATGCCGCCATAGGAGCCGGTGCCCCAGGCGTTCTCGGCGGAGTAGGAGAGGGAAGGGTTGGGCAACGCACGGGCCTGGTCGGCGCGCGCGTCGGCGGCCTCGGCCAGCGCCGCACCGACGCGGGTGCCGGGCAGCTGGTCCAGGCGTTCAAGCAGGGTGTCGTAGGAAGGGGCGGCTTGTGCCGACGCCTGCATTGCCGGGGCCAGGCCCAGCAACGCGGCGACGACCAGCCCGGCCGCGCGCGGCGACCGAGGTGTCAGGATCGACATAGGGGGATTCCGGTTGTGAGTGAAACGGGAGCCCGCAATCGCGGGACGCGCTCAACTCACGCCCGGGGGGGACGCGTCAATTCATCCTGGGCGACCGCATAGGTCGCCGCGTCGCCGGCATTCATCCAGCGCGCCGGCAGTGGCGCACCGAAGGCGGCGAGGGTACTGGCCGGCAGGCTCAGGTTGGAGTGGTGGCAGTGGTTGTGGCCACAGGCACCGACATGCTTGCCGTCGGCATCGCCATCGGCATCCGGTGCGGACTCCACATGCACCGTGCTGGCGTGCGGTTCTACCGTGCAGGCCAGCGCGTCGGCCACCGGCACGACCACGAATGCCGCCATCAGCAGCATCATCAGGTACGTACGCAGTTGGCGGGTGATCCGGCGCATGGAAGGGAGGCTAGCAAGCGGTTTTCGCCGGATACAATATCAATGGTCAGTTCGGGAATTCGTCGGAATCTCCCGTTCAGGTGGGCCGGGCGCGGGGTCGGATCCCTTTCCGCCGGAAAGGGCTCTGACCCCGACACCTTGCTGCCGGCCAGCGGCCGGCACTACCGGTCTGCAGGCAACTTCGCGATCACCTTGATCTCGAACTGGAACCCATACAGCCAGGTCACGCCAATACCGGTCAGGGTCGGGTGCGGCGCCTCGCCCCAGTACTCGGGCACGATCACCCAGGCCTTCTCGAAGTTCTCTTCCGGATCGACCAGAAATACAGTCACATCGATCACGTCATCGAACGTGCAGCCGGCGGCGGCCAGCACCGCATTGAGATTCTCGAACGCGCGGCGCACTTGGATTTCGAAATCCGGCTCGGGTGAGCCGTCCTCGCGGCTGCCGACCTGGCCGGAGACGAACAGGAAGCCATTGGATCGGATCGCCGGCGAGTAGCGGTTGCGCTCGTACAGGGCCTGGCGGCCGGCGGGGAAAACGACATCACGCTGTGACATGGGGAAGATCCCGTGGGAGAGAACGCCATCCTCCGCGCCAGTTCTGTCTGGATAAACCGCGATGATCGGCCTAGATTGATTGCCAATCCCAAACAATCATGGCCCGCCATGGACCGTTTCGAGGCGATGCGGGCGTTTGCCCGCGTGGTGGAAACCGGCAGCTTCACCCGCGCCGCACACACGCTGCAGATAAGCCGCACTACGGTCACCCAGCTGGTGCAGCAGCTGGAGGCGCACCTGCGGCTGCGCCTGCTCAACCGCACCACGCGCCGGGTCAGCGTCACCGCCGACGGCGCGGCCTACTACCCGCGCATCGCCCGCCTGCTGGCCGAGCTGGAAGAAGTGGAGGGCGGGCTGGGCGACGCGGCCAACCAGCCACGCGGGCGGCTGCGCGTGGATGTGCCCGGGCCGTACGCGCGGTTGCGGCTGGTGCCGGCGTTGCCGGATTTCCAGGCGCGCTACCCGGAGATCCAGCTGGACATCGGCGTCAGCGACCGCGAGGTCGACGTCATCGCAGACAACGTCGATTGCGTGATCCGGGGTGGCACCCCGGCCGACCCGGCACTGGTGGCGCGACCGCTCGGCGCGCTGCCGATCGGTTTCCACGCCAGTCCGGGCTATGTGCAGCGCTTCGGCCTGCCGACCGACCCGCGCGCGCTGGAAGGACCCGACCACCACATGGTCGGCTTCCTCAGCCCGCGCAGTGGCCGGGCGCGGGTGTTCAGCGCACAGCGCGGCGATGAGCGCGTTGAGGTGCAGGGCCGCTATACGGTCGGCTTCGATGATGGAAACGCCTATCTGGCCGCTGCGTTGGCGGGGTTGGGCGTGGTGGCGCTGCCCAGCTACATGGCCGAGCCGCACATGGCGCGCGGCGAGCTGCTGCCGGTGTTGCAGGACTGGCAGCTGCCGCCGATGCCGATGCATGTGATGTTCCCGCCGAACCGGCACATGAGCCAGCGGCTGCGGGTGTTCATCGATTGGGTGGTGGAAGCGTTGGGGTGAGTGCATCGGTCGCGTGCGAGAATCGGCGTGCACGTACTGGAGAACGCACACCCTGATGAGCCGCATCGTTGCACTGGATACCGAAACCACCGGCATCTCCCACCGCCTGGGGCACCGGGTGATCGAAATCGGTGCCGTCGAACTGATCGATGGCCAGCTCACCGGCCGCCAGTTCCACACCTACCTGCAGCCGCAGCGCAAGGTGGATTGGGGCGCACAGCGCGTGCACGGCATCAGCGATGCGATGCTGGTGGGCAAGCCGCTGTTCTCCAGCAAGGCGGCCGAACTGCTGGAGTTCCTGCGCGGCAGCGAGATGGTCGCGCACAACGCTACCTTCGATGTGGGCTTCCTGGACAACGAGCTGCGCCTGTCCGGCATCCCCGGCACGCTGGCCCAGCACTGCCGCATCACCTGCAGCCTGAAGCTTGCGCGGGGACGCTGGCCGGGTCAGGGCAACAAGCTGGATGATGTGCTGCAGCGCCTGCGCATTCCCAGCCAGCGCGGCCTGCATGGCGCGTTGAAGGATGCGCACCTGCTGGCGCAGGTGATTCCGCACCTGCGCTGACGCCTGGCCGCTGTCACACCGGCCGCAACCATCGCTCGATCATTGCAACGCCACAGGCCACCCCGTCCTCATGGCGCATCGCCACGCCCAGGGCCGCCGCGCGTGCGCGTGTTGCGTCGGTTTCAACGAAGGTGATGGCTGCCGCCAGCGTTGCTGCGTCCAGTCGCTTCGCTGACAGCGGCGCCGGTGCCACCCGCAACCGATACAGACGATCAGCCCAGAAGAACTGATCGGCGGCGAACGGCATCACCAGCGAGGGAATGCCGGCGCGGCAGGCCGAATGCGTGGTGCCGCTGCCACCGTGGTGGATGGCGAATGCGCAACGCGGGAACAGCGCTTCGTGTGGAGTCGGCTCCAGTACGAAGACCGAATCGGGCAAGCGCATCGCAGGCAGTCCCACCCAGCCAGGAAACAGCAGCACCCGGCGTGGCGCCAGCGCCTGCAGCAGGGCCGGCAACACGCGCTCGCGATCAAAGCCGGTCATGCTGCCGAAGCCCAGATACACCGGCGCCGGGCCGGCATCGAGGAAGGCCTGCAGATCGGTCGGGAGTATCCAGGGCGCATCGGGAAGGCGCCATTGGCCGCAGACGATGTGGTCGGCCGGCCAATCCGCAGGTGGCGGCAGCAGCTGCGGCGAGATGCCATAGAGCATCGGCAGGCCGGGCCACAGCGAGCGGCGCGGCGATTGCCCCAGCTGCTTGCGGGCTGCGTTGATCGGCCGACGGAACTGGCGCCAGATCAGGCCGTTGACCAGCCCGTAGCTGGCCCGGTTCAACCAGCCCGGCGAGCGTCCGGGTGGCAGGAACGGAGAGCGGAAGGCTCGCGTCGGGGTCAGCGGAATCATGCCGGTGCCGATGACCGGCAGTCCGCGGCGTTCGCCCACGCTCATGCCGACAAAGGCCGCCAGGCCACCGGTCAGAATCGCATCGCAGCCTTCGGCAGCGGCATCGGCCTGGCGCATCCAGCCGCTGACATGCTGCAGCGCCATCCGTGCCAGCCCGCTACTGGCGGCGGCAACACCGTTGCCACGCGAGACCAGCGCGACCACTTCGTCATGGATGTCACCTTCAAGAGCCGCATGGGGCACATCCAGTGCCTGCGCGCTGCCCAGGGTGCCGCCATCGGCAAGCAGTGCCACCTCGTGGCCTGCGCCGATCAGCCCATGGCAGAGCATGGCCAGGGGACGCGTATCGCCTTCGGTTCCGTAGGTCAGGGCCAGCAGCCGCATGGAAAGCTCCGCAGTGAACCGGAGCAGTATGCCGGTTGGCGGGCTCCCGGCCCTGCCGGTTCAGCCGCAGCCTGTGGGTAACTTGCGCAAGTGCTTGAACCCGTGCATAATGCGCGGCTCGCTGTGTCCGGTTTTCTACCGGGCGGCGCCCCCGGGAGCACGTCCCCGGCCGCCCAACGCCAGCGTAACCCTTTGATTCTCTTGACGTGTGGTGGGCAACCATCGAGGCCGCCGTCTCCCGGGCTACGGGCTGACAACTACTACTATCGAGGTGCGCAATGTCCCGCGTATGCCAGGTTTCCGGCAAGCGAGTGCAGACGGGTAACAACGTCTCGCACGCCAACAACAAGACCCGTCGTCGTTTCCTGCCGAATCTGCACGAGCGCCGTTTCTGGGTGGCCAGCGAGAACCGCTGGGTCAAGCTTCGTGTTTCCGCGCATGCACTGCGCACCATCGACAAGAACGGCATTGATTCCGTTCTGGCTGAGCTGCGTGCGCGCGGCGAAAAGGTCTGAGGAGTAAAGCATCATGGCAGGCAAGCGCGATAAGGTCCGTATGATTTCCTCGGCCGGTACCGGCCACTTCTACACGACCGACAAGAACAAGAAGAACACCCCGGGGAAGATGGAATTCCTGAAGTACGATCCGGTCGTGCGCAAGCACGTCCTGTACAAGGAAGGCAAGATCAAGTAATCCGCAAGGATTGCTGGTCCCCGCGAAGAAACCCGCCCTTGTGGCGGGTTTTTTCATGCCCGATGTTCCCGTGGTGGGCGCCTGTGGGTGCCGACCGTTGGTCGGCACACTCCCTCCACCCCCCGGTAGGTGCCAACCTTGGTTGGCACGCTGCTTCAACGCAGTCGAGCGCAGCTCGACTCTACACACCCCGCTGGGCAGAATGGCCCATCACCTCCCGACGGGCGACACGATGCTGTTCGAGTGGTTGCTGGGTTCCTACCTGCTGCTGATCGACTGGCTGATCCGGCTGGTCGCGCTGTGCTGGATTCCCACCCGCACCACGCCCGGCGCGGCGCGCAGCTGGCTGCTGCTGGTCGGCTTCGTACCGCTGCTGGGCCTGCCGCTGTACCTGCTGTTCGGCCATCCGTGGCTGTCGCGCGAGCGCATCCGCCGCCAGGCCGAGGCCTCGCAGGTGATCCGTGAGGAGCAGGCGCTGCAGCATCGCCTGCGCTGGACCCCACAGCCCGACACCGCCAGCGCCGAGATCGTGCCGTTGGTGCAGCGCCAAGGCGATTTCATGCCGGTACACGGCAACGCCGTCGATCTGCTGACCGACTACGACGAGTCGCTGCACACGCTGATCGCCGACATCGACCAGGCCGAAGACCGCGTGCACCTGCTGTACTACCTGATGTTCGACGACGCGGTCGGCGAGGCCATTGTCGAGGCCTTGCAGCGTGCCGCCGCGCGTGGCGTGCAGTGCCGCGTGCTGCTCGATGCGGTGGGCGCCAAGCGTGGCCTGCGCGCCTATCGCAAGCGCCTGCAGGCGCGCGACATCGAAGTGCGCGCGATGCTGCCCGGTGGCCTGCGCTGGCGTCGCAGCGGACGCATGGACCTGCGCAACCACCGCAAGATCGCGGTGATCGACAACGAAGTGGCCTATGTCGGTTCGCAGAACCTGGCGGGCCCGCAGTTCGTGCCGGGCCACCCGAACCGCGAACTGGTGGCGCGCGTCCGCGGCCCGGCGGTGGCGCACCTGGAAGCCGTATTCGCCAGCGACTGGTACATGGAGACCGGCCAGCGCCTGGATGTGATCACCGATGTGCCCGAATGCGGCGACGACATCGCCACCCAGCTGCTGCCCAGCGGCCCGGCCTACCCGTACAGCAACGCGCGAGACGCGGTAGCCGCGCTGATCCACCTGGCGCGACGCCGGCTGGTGATGGTCACCCCGTACTTCGTGCCTGACGAAGCCACACTGAGTGCGCTGCGTATCGCCGCATTGTCCGGCGTGCAGGTGCAGCTGATCCTGTCTGCCAGCAACAACCAGCGGCTGACGTCGTGGGCGCAGGAGGCCTACTACGATGAACTGCTGCGCTGTGGCGTGCGCATCGCGCTGTACGAGCCGCAGTTCCTGCACGCCAAGCACATGAGCGTGGATGAGGACATCGCCGTGCTCGGCTCCATCAACATGGATATCCGCTCGTTCGCGCTGAATGCCGAGATCGGCCTGATCTGCTACGACCGCGCGCTGGTCCAGCAGCTGTGCGCGATCGAGGACGGCTACCTGCGCGAGTCGCGGCAGCTGGACCTGCAGCAGTGGCGCAGCCGTCCCACGTGGCGGCGCAGCCGCGAAGGTATTGCACGGCTGGCCGATGCGTTGATGTGAAGCAATGCCGGCCGCCCATTCCGGCAATCCGGCCCGTCATCGCCGATGGCCTACAATCGGCACATGACTGATTCACCGCGTAATGGCGAACTGGACCTGGCAATCATCGGTGGTGGTGCGGCCGGGGTGCTGGTGGCGATCCAGGTGTTGCGCCAGGCCAAGGCGCCGCTGGCGCTGGCCATCTTCGAACCCGCCTCGCAGCTGGCCCAGGGCATCGCCTATGCCACGCCATGGCCGGAGCATCTGCTGAACGTGCCGGCGGCGAAGATGAGTGCGTTTGCCGACCAGCCCGGCGATTTCCTCGACTACCTGATGGCCGCCAATGCCTACCCGGGCGAGGCGCGCGAGGTGCTGGGCGAGCGCTATGTGTGCCGCCACTACTTTGCTGCCTACCTGCAGCAGCGCCTGCAGGAGGCCGCTGCGACCAGCCCGGCACAGCTGCAGGTGATCGCGCAGCCGGTGCTGGGCCTGCAGCCGGATGACCATGGCTACCAGCTGACACTCGGCGATGGCAGCACGCTGCACGCCGCGCAGGCGGTGCTGGCCACCGGCAACAGCATGCGGCCGCTGCCGGTGGCCGGTGCCGAGGCACTGCCCGCCGATGACGTGATCGAGGCCTGGGACTACGACGGCGTACGCACCCTGGCCGGCGAGCAGGCCGTGGCCATCGTAGGCTCCGGCCTGAGCATGGCCGACACCGTGTTGGCATTGGTCGCCGCCGGCCACACCGGCCCGCTGCATGTGATCTCGCGCCACGGCCTGCTGCCGTTGCCGCATGCGCATGGTGGCCTGCCCACGTTCGACCCGGCCACGCTGCTGCCGATGAACCTGCGTCAGCGCCTGCGCGCGTTGCGTGGGTTCGCACACCAGGCACAGGCCGACGGCCTGCCGTGGCAGGGCGTGATGGACCGCATCCGTCCGCACGGGCAGGCGCTGTGGTGCAGCCTCGACGCGGCCGACCAGCGCCGCTTCCTGCGCCATGTGGTGCGCTACTGGGACGTGCATCGCCACCGCATCGCCGAAGAGGTCGACGCACAGCTGCAGGCGCTGATCGAAAGCGGCCAACTGCGTATCCACCGGTCCCGCCTGCAACGCGTCGGCCGCGAAGGCGATGCCCTGCGGCTGTGGGGTCGCGATGCCTCCGGCAATGAACAGCAGTGGACGATCAGCGGCGTGATCAACGCTACCGGCGTGGAAACCCGTGCCAGTGCGCTGCGCAACCCGCTGCTGCAGCAGCTGCAGGCCGATGGCCTGGCCCGCCCCGGCCCGCATGGGCTGGGCCTGGACAGCACGGTGCCGGGCGACCGCCTGTGTGCCGCTGGTGGCCAGCCGCAGGCACGGCTGGGCGTGCTCGGCAGCCTGCGCATCGGCAGCCTGTGGGAAAGCCTGGCGGTGCCTGAACTGCGTCAGCAGGCGCAGGCACTGGCCACCCAGGTGGTCGCAGGAGCCGCGACGGCGATGCCGTAAAATGGGGGCATGGATGTCTCCCACCTGCTTGATGGCCTGAACCCGGCCCAGCGCGAAGCCGTCTCCGCTCCCCCCGGCCACCACCTGGTGCTGGCCGGTGCCGGTTCCGGCAAGACCCGCGTACTCACCCACCGCATCGCCTGGCTGCATGAAGTCGAAGGCGTGCCGACCCACGGCATTTTCGCGGTGACCTTCACCAACAAGGCGGCCGGTGAAATGCGCCACCGCATCGACGCGCAGCTGCCCAATGGCAGCCGCGGCATGTGGATCGGCACCTTCCACGGCCTGGCCAACCGCCTGCTGCGCCTGCATTGGCAGGACGCCAAGCTGCCCGAAGGCTTCCAGGTGATGGATTCAGATGATCAGCTGCGGCTGGTCAAGCGCGTGGTGCAGGCGCTGGAACTGGACGACGGCAAGTACCCGGCCAAGCAGATCGCCTGGTGGATCAACGAACAGAAGGATGAGGGTCGCCGCCCGCAGCACATCCAGCCCGAGCCGCATGATGCGTGGCTGGAAACCATGCGCCAGGCCTATATCGAATACCAGGCACGCTGCGACCGCGCCGGCCTGGTCGACTTCGCCGAGCTGCTGCTGCGCGCCCATGAACTGCTGCGCGACAACCCGGCGCTGCTGTCGCACTACCGTGCCCGCTTCCGCGAGATCCTGGTGGACGAGTTCCAGGATACCAATGCCATCCAGTACGCCTTCGTGCGCGTGCTGGCCGGCGATTCCGGCCACGTGTTCGTGGTCGGCGACGATGACCAGGCCATCTACGGCTGGCGCGGCGCCAAGGTCGAGAACGTGCAGGGCTTCCTGCGTGATTTCCCAGGTGCGCAGACCATCCGCCTGGAACAGAACTATCGCTCCACCGCCAACATCCTCGGCGCCGCCAACGCGGTGATCGCGCACAACCCGGATCGCATCGGCAAGCAGCTGTGGACCGACAGTGGCGACGGAGAACCGATCGACCTGTACGCGGCGTATAACGAGATGGACGAGGCGCGCTACATCGTCGAGCGTGCCCGCCAGTGGGTGCGCGACGGTGGCAGCTACACCGAAGTGGCCGTGCTCTACCGCAGCAACGCGCAGTCGCGCGCGCTGGAAGAGGCGCTGCTGAGCGAACAGGTGCCCTATCGCGTGTACGGCGGCATGCGCTTCTTCGAACGTGCCGAAATCAAGGACGCGCTGGCTTACCTGCGCCTGCTGTCCAACCGCAACGATGACGCCGCCTTCGAGCGCGCGGTCAACACGCCTACCCGGGGCATCGGCGACCGCACGCTGGACGAAGTGCGCCGCGAGGCGCGCGCGCAGGGCATCTCGCTGTGGGAAGCAACGATGCTGGTCACCCAGGGCAACGCGCTGGCCGCACGCGCGCGCAATGCACTGGCCGGCTTCCTGGGGCTGGTCAACGAGCTGCAGGCGCAGACCGTGCACATGACCCTGGCCGAGCGCGTGGACCACGTGTTGGCCCGCTCGCAGCTGCGCGAGCACTGGAGCAAAGAAAGCCGCAATTCGCTGGATTCGGAATCGCGCACCGACAACCTCGACGAACTGGTCTCGGTCGCTTCGCGCTTCGTGCGCCGCGCCGACGACATCGAGGAAGTGGGCGAGGACATGGACGAGCTGGTCGCGTTCCTGGCCTACGCCGCGCTGGAGGCCGGTGAAGGCCAGGCGCAGGCCGGCGAGGACGGCGTGCAGCTGATGACCCTGCATTCGGCCAAGGGCCTGGAATTCCCGCTGGTGTTCCTGGCGGGCATGGAAGACGGCCTGTTCCCCAGCGCACGTTCGCTGGAGGAAAGCGGGCGGCTGGAGGAAGAGCGCCGCCTGGCCTACGTCGGCATCACCCGCGCGCGCCAGAAGCTGGTGCTGAGCTATGCCGAGTCGCGCCGCATCCACGGCCAGGACAACTACAGCCTGCCGTCGCGCTTCCTGCGCGAGATCCCGCGCGAACTGCTGCACGAAGTGCGCCCGAAGGTACAGGTCTCGCGGCCGGCCTCGATGGGTGCCAGCCGGGTGATGGGCCATGCCTCGATCGAGGCGCCGCCGGTCAAGCTCGGCGCGCTGGTCACCCATCCCAAGTTCGGCGAAGGCATGGTGACCGACTACGAAGGCAGCGGCGCCCACGCCCGCGTGCAGGTCGAGTTTGCCGACGCCGGCAGCAAGTGGCTGGTGATGGCCTACGCCAACCTGACGGTGATCTGATCACCGTCGGGGGGCGGGATCCCTGTAGAGCCGAGCCATGCTCGGCTGCTGTTGGCGGGGAAGAACAGCCGAGCATAGGCCCGGCTCTACAAAAGCGGTTGGACGTTACACGTATGGGGTCAGAGCCCCTTTCCGTTGGAAAAGGGATCCGACCCCGATACGCTGCAGCCATGACCCGCAACGTGCTCTTCCTCTGCAGCCAGAACCGCCTGCGCAGCCCGACGGCCGAGCAGGTGTTCGCCGAGTGGCCGGGCATCGAAACCGCATCGGCCGGGCTGCTGGCCGATGCCGAGGAAGTGCTCAGCCCCGAGCTGCTGCAGTGGGCCGATATCGTGTTCGTGATGGAGCGTGCTCACCGCAACCGGCTGTCCAGCCGCTACAAGCCGTGGCTGAAGGACAAGCGGGTGATCTGCCTGGATATCCCGGATGACTACGACTACATGGACCCGGTGCTGGTGGAGTTGCTGAAGCGCAAGGTGGCGCCGTTCCTGCGTTGAGCGTTGGTGGTGTAGAGCCGAGCCCATGCTCGGCTGCTTCTGGCGGGAAAGGCAGCCGAACATGGCTCGGGTCTACCAGAAAGACAGAGCGTCAGTCCTGCGCCTTTGAACCGGCCGTCGCATCCTGTTCGGACATCGACTGCTGCAGGCTGCTGGTGAAACTCTTTACCGCGCGCTCCAGTGCGATTTCCCAGTTCTCGCGTGATGGCACCTGGAAGATGTTCGCGCCATGCCCGGTGGCGGTGAAGGTACGGGTCTGGCCTTCCTTCCGCGCAACGACCTGCACCGAAATGTCGGCCAGCATCTGTTGTGTGGATGACACCATCCGGAAGAAGTTCGCCGGCATCTTGACCGAGAAATCGGTGAGCGAGGCCTCCAGTTGCGTACATGAGGTTTCGCACTGATCGGCGGTGCGATAGCCCATGTTTCGCAATGCCTGGATCATGATTGCGCGTGTCTTGTCCGCCGCTGTGGTGGACTCGATGGAGACAAGGACGCCGTTGCCTTGACGAACCACCCCGGCAATGTTCTTCGCACGGTCGGCTGCCGCAACTTCCGGGTAATAGACCGGACGGACGTCGCGCACCGGCCCCACCACCACTACCGGACCCTCTTCGGGATTCACCCGGATATCGGGCACGTTCACGCGCACCACTTCGGTGCGGATGCCGCAGCCGGTGAGGAGCAGCAGCAGCGAAAGACCAATGATCGACTTCATGTATTCCCCCTGTTGGAATGGTGTCCTTGCGACGCGCATTATCGCGTGGCTCGCAGGCAGCGGGAGTGGCGTTGGTCACAGCGGGGCAGCCGAGCATAGGCGTGGCTCTACTGGGACGAGCAAAATGCAGTCGAGCATGGCTATGCCGGTCGTCCTGACCGGCACCCTTTGGGCGGTCGCAAGCGACGTTGGCAGCGGCTCCTGCCGCTCCCTTCGACTCTACAATGGGGCCTGACATCCTCCAGGAACGCCCCCATGACCGAACCCACGCTGCACGTCACCGTGAAGTTGAACGCCCGGCTGCAGCCCGAGCATCGTCACGAACTGTTCGAGGACCCGCTCGACGCGCTGTTGCAGGCGGCCCAGGTGGGCGAGCTGACCGGTGGTGGCACTGCAATATCCGACCTCGGTGAAGTCGAGTACGGCGACATCGAAGTGGCGCTGGTCGATGCGGACGGCGTGCCGAAGCTGATCGACCTGCTGGAACAGCTGGGTGCACCGAAGGGTTCGCAGCTGCAGGGCGCGGGTGAAGCCGACCGCAGCTTCGGCGTGACCGAGGGGCTGGGCATCTACCTGGATGGCCTGAACCTGCCGGACGAAGTCTACGAGCAGTGCGATTCCAACCACGTGTTCGAACAGCTGTCGGAGAACATCGACGGCCTGGGCGAGATCTGCAGCTGGTGGCAGGGCCCGACCGAAACCGCGCTGTACATGTACGGCGAATCGTTCGAAGCGATGCGTGATGCGATTGCCGGATTCGTGGGCAGCTATCCGCTGTGCCAGAACGCACGCGTGGTGCAGATCGCCTGAAGGTAGGGGCGCTGTAGAGTCGAGCAAGCTCGACTCTACGGCAGCAGGTTATCGGCCGGCTGACTGCCGGGCGTTGTCGCGCAGCGCCATGTCCTTGCCGATCTGGTAGCCGCCGAACAGCACCGCCAAGGCGATGATCGCGGCGACCATGATGGACTTCTGGGAACTCCAGACGGGCGGCTTGTTGTCCTGCATGTCGGTCGTCCTTGGGCGCGGCAGTGCGCCGCCCGCCGAGCATGCGCCGCCCGACCGGTGCGTGCAAGCGGGCGGTGCGCACACGCCAATGCGCGGCGCCGGATTGATTCTGCTCAAGGCACGGCCTGCACATCCGGTGTGCAATGGTGTCGTTCCCATCTGGCAGATCGCTACGGAGCCCCACCATGTACAAGCGCATCCTGATTGCCACCGACGGATCCGAGCTGGCCGACAAGGGCCTGGCCAAGGGCCTGGAGCTGGCCAAGGACCTCAACGCCGAGGTCGATATCGTGACTGTCTCCGAGCCGTGGGCCGTCGGCATGTACGACGCCATGGGCTGGAGCGTGGGCTACATGAACAGCCCCGAGTACAAGGCCGACCGCGAGGAAGGCGCGCAGAAGGTGCTGCAGCCGGCGCTGGCCAAGGCGGCCGAGCAGGGCATCACCGCCAATCCGGTGCACGTGCTGGACCGCTACGCAGCTGACGGCATCATCGAGACCGCCGGCGAGCGCAACAGCGACCTGATCGTGATGACCTCGCACGGCCGCCGTGGCGTGACCCGCGTGCTGCTGGGCAGCCAGACTGCCGAAGTGCTGGCACGCAGCACGCTGCCGGTGTTGGTCATCCGCTGATCCACACCCACTGATTCAAGCGTTCCCGGGGAGGGGACCCGACGCCGGCCGCAGGATGCGCGCCGGCGTTGTTTTTTGTCGGGGATCGGGGGGCGGATCCACGCATGGCGTGGATCTACTGATAGGCGGTCACCCACGCATGGCGTGGATCCACGTTCGTTGTCCCGGTAGATCCACGCCATGCGTGGATGGGCCGTGCCGATGGCCTTGAGGGGTCAGAGCCCTTTCCTGTGGAGAGGGATCCGACCCCGGTCACATCACCAGCTGTACAGCTTCCAGTACACCGGCGACACACCGTCCTTGTCGTTGTCGAAACGGCCATCGCCGTTCTTGTCGTACATGTAGAACGGAGCACCGCGCGATGGCGTCACCTTGACCATGCGCAGCTGGCCGGACACACGGTATTCCTCGATGACATCGCCGTTGTCCATGGTGCGCTTGGAGACATCGGCGCCCTTGACGTCCACCGGGGGAGCACCTGCGCCACCCATGCTGGCGCAGCCAGCGAGCAGGAGCAGGGAAGCCAGCATCAGGGTCTTCATCGGCGGGGGCCTTTGCCTGGAGAGAGCCCTGATTATGCCCCATCGCCAGGTGCGTGCCGTGTCGTCGCGGTGCAGGCACGGGCGCGTAGAATCGGCCCATGAGCAGATTAGTCCTGATCGACGGGTCCAGTTACCTGTACCGCGCGTTCCACGCGCTGCCGCCCCTGTCCAATGCACAGGGTGAACCCACTGGCGCACTGTTCGGCGTGGTCAACATGCTGCGTTCGACGCTGAAGGAACGCCCGGCCTACGTCGCGTTCGTGGTCGATGCGCCCGGCAAGACCTTCCGTGACGACCTGTACGACCAGTACAAGGCCAACCGCCCGCCGATGCCCGATGAGCTGCGCAGCCAGGTCGAGCCGATGTGCCGCATCGTCGAGGCGCTGGGCATCAGCATCCTGCGCGTCCCCGGCGTGGAAGCCGACGATGTGATCGGCACGCTGGCCCTCCAGGGCCTGGCGCAGGACCTGAAGGTGACCATTTCCACCGGCGACAAGGACTTCGCCCAGCTGGTGCGCCCGGGCATCGAGCTGGTCAACACCATGACCGGCAGCCGCATGGATTCGGATGCGGCGGTGATGGAGAAATTCGGCGTGCGCGCCGACCAGATCATCGACCTGCTGGCGCTGATGGGCGACGCGGTCGACAACGTGCCGGGCGTCGAGAAGTGCGGGCCGAAGACCGCTGCCAAGTGGCTGGCCGAGTACCAGCACCTGGATGGGGTGATGGCGGCCGCGCCCACCATGAAGGGCAAGATCGGCGAAAACCTGCGCGCGGCGCTGGAGCGTCTGCCGCTGAACCGCGAGCTGGTGACCATCCGCACCGACCTGGCGCTGGACGCCAGCCCGACCACGTTGGCCCTGCGCGAGCAGGACGTGCCGGAGCTGACCGAGCTGTATGCGCGCTACGGCTTCACCCAGGCGCTGAAGGAGCTGGGTGCGCCGGTGCCGGCACCGGTGGCCGCCAGCGAGGCGACCCCGAGCCTGCGCGGCACTGCGGCCGGCTTCGCGCGTGGCAGCGTCGAGGCGCCCGCCGCCGGCACGCTGGATCCGGCACTGTCCGCGCCGGGTGAATACGAGACCGTGCTGAGCGCCGAGCAGCTGCAGGCCTGGGTCGAACGCCTGCAGCAGGCCGACCTGATCAGCTTCGATACCGAGACCGATGCACTGGACGCGATGCGCGCGCGGCTGGTGGGCATCAGCCTGGCCGTCGAGCCGGGCAGGGCGGCGTACATTCCGGTCGGCCACGATTACCCGGGTGCGCCGGCCCAGCTGCCGATGCAGCAGGTGCTGGACGCACTGCGCCCGGTGCTGCAGGACCCGGCGAAGAAGAAGCTGGGCCAGCACGGCAAGTACGACCTGCACGTGCTGCGCCGCCACGGCGTGCAGGTGCAGGGCTACCACGACGACACTATGCTCGAGAGCTTCGTGCTCAATTCCACCGCCACCCGCCACGACATGGATTCGCTGGCGCTGCGCTACCTGGGCTACAGCACCATCAAGTTCGAGGACGTGGCCGGCAAGGGCGCCAAGCAGATTCCGTTCTCGCAGGTGGGCATCGACGAGGCCAGCCGCTACGCCGCCGAGGACGCCGACATCACCCTGCGCCTGCACCACGCGCTGCAGCCGCAGCTGCTGGCCGAGCCGGCGCTGGACAGCGTTTACCGCGGCATCGAGATGCCGCTGGTGCCGGTGCTGGCCAGCATCGAAGCCAACGGCGTGCGGGTCGACACCGACGAACTGCGCCGGCAGAGCCAGGACCTGTCTTCGCGCATGCTGGCCGCGCAGCAGAAAGCCACCGAGCTGGCCGGGCGCAGCTTCAACCTGGATTCGCCCAAGCAGCTGCAGGCGGTGCTGTTCGACGAGTTGAAGCTGCCGGCGGTGGTGAAGACCCCCAAGGGCCAGCCCAGCACCAATGAAGAGGCGCTGGAGGCGATTGCCGACCAGCACGAGCTGCCGCGCGTGATCCTGGAGTACCGCGGGCTGGCCAAGCTGCGCAGCACCTACACCGACAAGCTGCCGGAGATGGTCAACCCGGACACCGGCCGCGTGCATACCAGCTATCACCAGTCCGGAGCCGCCACCGGCCGCCTGTCCTCGTCGGACCCGAACCTGCAGAACATCCCGATCCGCACCGAGGATGGTCGCCGCATCCGCCGCGCGTTCATCGCCCCGGAGGGCTTCCAGCTGCTGGCCGCCGATTACTCGCAGATCGAGCTGCGGATCATGGCCCACCTGTCCGAGGACCCGGGCCTGGTGCGCGCCTTCGAGCAGGGTGCCGACGTGCACCGTGCCACCGCCGCCGAGGTGTTCGGGCGTACGCTGGAGGAAGTGACGCCGAACGAGCGCCGCGCCGCCAAGGCGATCAACTTCGGGCTGATGTACGGCATGAGCGCCTTCGGCCTGGCCCGCAACCTGGGCATCGACCGCGGCCAGGCGCAGGATTACGTGGCGCTGTACTTCAGCCGCTACCCGGGCGTGCGCGATTTCATGGAGCGGATGCGCCAGCAGGCCCGCGACCAGGGCTATGTGGAAACCCTGTTTGGTCGTCGCCTGTACCTGAACGACATTCATGCACGTAACCAGGGCCTGCGCGCCGGTGCCGAACGCGCGGCGATCAACGCGCCGATGCAGGGCACCGCCGCCGACATCATCAAACGCGCGATGGTGGACGTGGACCAGTGGCTGCGTGACAGCGGCGCACCGGCACGGATGATCCTGCAGGTGCACGATGAACTGGTGTTCGAAACCGAAAGCAGTTTCGTTGAAGACTTGCGTTTGCAGGTGGTCGAGCGCATGTCGCAAGCGGCCAAACTGCGGGTGCCGCTGGTGGTCGATACCGGCGTCGGCAACAACTGGGACGAAGCGCACTGAGGGTATTTCAGGCCGAAAACGACGTGAATTCGTTCATCCGTCAGAGGTTTCTGACTCGATCATGAATGTTGTCCTGATCGAGGTTCATTAAATTGGGCCCCTTCACGAACCGTTAGTGTTCGGAGTGCTTCTATAACTCTCGACAGGCGCAACGCCTGTTGTGGATCTCTCCCATCCCCTGGAGCAGATCTCGGAACGGGGACTCCTCCCCAAGTGCCCGTTCCCCGGCCCCGTTGACCTCCCCCTGGTCAGCGGGGCTTTTTATTTGTGCCGCCGCAGCACCAGGGATGGGGTCAGATCCTTGGTGCTAGGCTGGGCTACCGTTCCACAGGGGAAGACCATGCCCGATCTGTTTGCACTGGCAATGCCCTGGTGGGAGTTCATCCTGCGCGCGGTGGTGGTCTATGTCGTGGTGCTGGGCATGGTCCGGCTTGGCGGCAAGCGGGCTCTAGGGCAGATCACGCCCTTCGACGTGCTGTTGATCGTGCTGCTGGGCAATGCGGTGCAGAACGCGCTGCTGGGCACCGATACCTCGCTGGGCGGCGGCCTGCTGCTGGCCGCGACCCTCATCCTGCTCAACTATGGGGTGGGCTGGCTGACCACCCGGAATCGACGCATGGAGCGGATGATCGAGGGAGAACCTACCGTAATCGCGCGCGATGGCCGGCTTTTGGAGGGTGTTCTCCGCCGCGAACTGATCAGCCGGGCCGATTTCGATGCTGCGTTGCGCCAGCAGGGCGGGCTGCAGATCGAAGACGTGCAGATCGCCCTGCTGGAGACGACCGGGCACATCACCATCCTTCCGCGGAAGGGCACCTGATCGTGCAGCACCGAGCATGGGCTCGGCGCTACAGGGCATCATTCACGGTGTGCAGCGGGTAGTGCCGGCCGCCGGTTTGCGCTCGTAATAGGCGAATCGATTGCCGCTGTCGATACCGACCAGGTTGCCGTTCTGCAGCAGCTGCAGCACGAAGTCGCTGCCGATATCGCGGTGGATGAGGATGCGGCCGTCGCTCAGGCTTGCCCGCAGTGGCTGTTCGCGGCCACCGGCCTCAACCACACCACCCTCGAGGAAACGCAGCTGCGACAGCACGCTGCGCTCGGCTTCAAAGCTGCCACAGGGCAGTGCGGCGGCCGGCACCGGCGTGAGCGCTGCCGCGGGGGCGCTGGCGAGAACGGCAAGGTCCTTGGCCGGACCGCAGGCCAGGGCATCCGCGCGCTGTGCACAGGATCGCTGCAGCGCATCGCGGGCCTGCTGCAGGCGGCCACTGCTCCACAAGGTTTCGGCGGTGTCGGCGCAGAACGTTTCGCCCTGTTGCACGCGGCAAAGGTCGATCAGTTCATCAAGCTGTGCAGGTGGCAGAGGCGCATCCACGGAATGCTGCAGGCCGAGCAGGGCCTTGCCCATCATTTCCGAGGCAATCTCCTTGGCTGCCGTCATGCAACCCTCGGCGTCGAACGAGGGCAGCTCCTCCCTGCAGATCTCGGGAATCGGCGGTTCTTCCTTTCTGGGCGCTGCGTCCTTGGCCTGCTGCTGGTAGGTCTCCAGCAGGCGCATGCAGGCTGCGCCCACGCCCTCGGCGCACCAGGCGTGCAGTTTCACGGGTGCGGCCTCTGGCAGCGCCTCCAGGCACTCGGAGGTGTTCATCACGCAACCGTCCTCGACGGGCTGCGGCATCGTCTTGCAGGCGGCGGCGTGCTCACGGGCGAACTCGCGATAGGGCGTGCTGATCGTGCGGTCGTTGTCCGAGAAGTACCAGTTTTCCAGCTGGCCCGTGGAGAGGTTGCCGGTACCGAGCACGTCTTCCTGGCGGGCGATGCGCAGTTCCTCGGTGGCCTGGTAGGGGCCGGACAGGAAGCCGTGGCCTTCGCTCTCCAGGGTCAGCGTGGTGTTGCCGCTGCTGTCCTTGTAGGTGCCGCAGGCCATCGACTGAGCGGCGGCCGGCAGGCTGGCCGAGGCCAATGCAAGCAACAGCAGGGAGCGCCAGCCCACAGCGCGGGGGCGGGGGGAAACAGCAGCGGGCATGGGGTCATCCTTGAAGGAAGTGAGCAGGGCCTGTCCGGTGCGGGGCGCACCACAGGCGCGAGAAGGCGCCACGCGTCAGGCGTGGCGCCGGAAGATCAGAGCCAGTCGCGTGGCACCAGGTAGTCGGCCAGGCGCGCCTCGGCGCTGCCCGCTTCCGGGGCGAAGCCGTACTCCCAGCGCACCCGCGGCGGCAGGCTCATCAGGATGCTCTCGCTGCGGCCGCCGCTCTGCAGGCCGAACAGCGTGCCGCGGTCGTAGACCAGGTTGAACTCCACGTAGCGGCCGCGGCGGTACAGCTGGAACTCGCGTTCGCGCTCGCCATGCGCGGTGTCCTTGCGCTGCTGCACGATCGGCAGGTAGGCGTCGAGGAAACCATCGCCGACCGCACGCAGATAAGCGAAGTCGCGCTCGAAGTCGCCGTGCAGGTCGTCGAAGAACAGCCCGCCGACGCCGCGCGTTTCATTGCGGTGGCGCAGGAAGAAGTACTCATCACACCAGCGCTTGTGCGCGGCATAGCGTTCGTCGCCGAACGGCGCACACAGATCGCGTGCCACCTTGTGCCAGTGCTGCACATCCTCGTCGAACGGATAGAACGGGGTCAGGTCGAAGCCGCCGCCGAACCAGCTGGCCACCACTTCACCATCGCGCTGCGCCTGGAAGAAGCGCACGTTGGCATGGGTGGTCGGCACGTAGGGGTTGAGCGGGTGGAACACCAGCGACACGCCGGTGGCGCGCCAGGAGGCGCCGGCCAGTTCCGGGCGGTTGGCCGAGGCCGACGGCGGCAGGCGGCTGCCGGACACATCGGAAAAGCCGATACCGGCCTGCTCGAACACCGCGCCGTCGCGCAGCACGCGGGTGCGCCCACCGCCGCCCTCGGCACGCTGCCACAGGTCTTCCTGGAAGCGGGCCCGGCCATCGACGGCCTCGATCGCCGCACAGATGCGGTCCTGCAGGTCGGTGAGGTAGGCGCGCACGCGCTCGAATTCGTTCATGGCGCGTACTTTACCGCAGGGCCCGCCCGAAGCTGAGGACAGGCCCTGGCTGGCTCAGCGCTTGCGGTTGGAATGGCGTGGCGGCGGGGTGTTGTCTGATGCCGCGTCATCGGCCGCCTTCTGCAGCGCGCGGCCCAGATCGATCAGTTCCCAGTTCTGGGTGCCGAGCACGTCGCAGGCCACGTGCAGGCCACTGCGGTCGGCCTTGCACAGCCGGTCCAGCAGTGCATGTGCATCCACCTCGGCATCGTTGCCCTGGGCCGTGACCAGGTTCTCGCAGCCCTCGCGGACGCCGGCGCGGCAGACCGTGGTGTAGTGCTCGGCGGCCTGCAGCCAGTGCCCGGACAGCGCAAGGCGGTTGCCGAGTACGTTGCAGCCCTGCAGCTTGCCCTGCGCGCAGCAGGCTTCCGCCCCGCCGGTAGCGAGCGCCTGCGGGCAATCCTGGGGTAGCGGCAGCACGGTGTACTGCTTCGGTGCACTGCAGCGGCCCGGGCCATCGCCAGTGGGGGTGAACACCTGGAAGCGGGTCGAGGTATCCAGGCCCAGCAGTTGGCCGCCAGGCAGCGGACGCAGCACGAAGTCGCCGCCCCTGTCGTGGCGGATGCGGATGTCGCCCTCTTCGACGCGGGCGCGGAGATGACTGTTCCAGCCAACGCCGACCAGGCCGTTGTCACCGAAGTCCAGCGTGTCCATCAGACCGCCATCGGCCCGGTAGTTGCCGCAGGGCAGGGCCGTTGCCGGTTGCGGTTGCAATGATGCGCCCAGCGCCTGCAACGCCGGCAGACGCTCGCAGGTGGCGGTGTCGTTGCCCGGTGTACAGGCCGCAGCCAGCGCCTGCACCGCCAGCAGGGGATCTCCCGCGTCCCAGGACAGTTCGGCCACCCGCTCGCAGAAGCCGCCATGCGCTACCTCGCGGCACAGCCGCAACAACTGTTGCCGCCGCTCAGCCGGAATGATCACCGGCACGGTCGGCGCCGTCATCGTCACCATGGCTTCGGTCATGGCTGCCGTCATCGCGGCCTTGACCAGCTGCGCCTGCACTGCGGGGTCGGCCTTGAGCGCGGCGGCACATGCCGGGGTTTCCTGTTCGAAGCCACCGTTGTCACAGGCAGCGGGGAGCTTGATACCGGACAGGGCGGCGTCGAGGGCCGCCTTCTGCTGGACAGGATCGGCTTCGACGACAGGTTTAGCCTCCTCATGCCAACGATCAGCCAGTTGCAGGCACATGCCGGGCACGCCTTCCCGGCACCCTGCTTCCAGCGCGGCCGGAGTGGCTTCGTGACGGTTGTCCAGGCAGGCCACGGCATTGGCCAGGCAGCTGCCTTCAGCCGGCGTGGCTGCGGCGGCGCACTGTTCGGGGGTCAGCAGGATGTAGGTCGTGCCATCCACCTCGACCGTGCGGCCACGATCACGTACCTGCAGCGGGCTGGGCAGGCCGTACTCCAGGTTCACCAGTTGCAGCTTCCCGTCGATCTGCTGGAACGCGACCGGAGACGGTGCACTGCCGAAGTGCTTCTGCTCGCCACGGTTGGGTGAGCTGATGCGCAGCGTGCTGCTGCCTTCGTCGGCCTTGAACAGGCCGCATTGCGGTGACTGTGCGGCGGCCATCGGTGCGGCCAGCAGCAGCGCCCAGGCCAGCCAGCGCTGGCGCGGTGCGGGTGAATGCATGTCGTCTCCTTGACGATCGAACGGGAAACTCCAGGCGCTACGGCGAACCACGGCCCTCGCGCGGGGCCGTGCATTGTGCCGTGCCGGGCACGGACTGGTAACGCTGGTAGGCGGTCTGCGCATCCATGCCGAGCAGATCGCCGTTGCCGAGCTGGCGCAGCACAAGGGTTTCGCCGTTCTGCTGCAGGTGGATGGCGCCGTTCTGCAGGCGGGCCCGGGTGCCATCGCCGAAGTCGAGCCTGTCGATCACGCCTCCATCGGCCTGGTAGCGGCCGCAGGGCACCTGCTGGGCCGGGACGAGGCGCAGGTCAGCGCCGGGACCGCGCAGCGGTGCGATGCGTTCGCAGGCGCTGGCGCGGTCGGCATCGCAGACCACCTGCAGCGCCTGCACCGCCAATGCGGGCTCCAGCGCGATCAGCTGCTGTGCGGCTAGTTCGACGCAGAAGCGGCCACTGCGGTGCTGCAGGCACAACTGCTGCAGGCGATCGCGTGCAGCGGCCGGAAGCGGTGAATCCGGCATGTTTTCGTCTTCCTGTTGCAGGCGTTCACCGACCTTCTGCATGGCGGCGGCCAGCGCATCGCCAGTCAGCGTCTCGCAGGCCCGCGGGTCATGGCCGGGCGTGTGTTCGCGGCAGATGGGCGGGCGTTCGAAGCGCGCGGGGCTGGTGTCATCGCTGCCGACTGCAGTTGTTCCATCGCGAAGCTGGCGCAGCAGCGCCGAGCAGCCCGCGCCAACGCCTTCGCTGCACGCACGCTGGGCCTGGCCGGGTGAGGCCGTGGGCAGCCGTGCAACGCAGTGGCTGCCGGCGGCGCGGCAGCTGCCGTCCATCGCGCTGGGCTCGCTGGCGCAGGCGCGGGGCTGGCGCAGGGTGTAGAGCACCACCCCGTCGTGCTCGATGCGCTGCCCATCGGCGCTGATCCGGATCGGCTGCGCCACGCCATCGTCGAGCATGACCAACCGCGTCTGTGCCGCACCGCGATCAACCCACAGCGGCTGTGGCTCGCTGCCCTCATCGTGGTGGTAGCCGCTGCCGGGAGTGGTGAACACCAGCGCCATGCCGCCATCGGCGCTGCGGTATTCGCCACATTGCAGCGCATCGGCGCCGGCAGGCAGCGCAGTCAACAGCAGCAATGCGGGGAGAAGGGTCGAAAAGCGCAAGCGACGGTCCTTGTCGTGCGGGAAAGGGGGTGGCTCAGTGGAAGCGCGAGCGGATGTCCGGCCGCAACAGGCGCCAGGCCAGCCAGCCCTGCAGGCCGAGGAGCACCAATGACATGGCCACCACGGTCAGCGTGATCAACCAGCGTTTCAGATGGAGTTCCTGCTGCAGGACGGCGTCGTCGGAGAGAAACGGGATGACATCACGCATGAACACGTCCAACCAGCCGGCGATCGCAAAGTTGGCCAATGCGCTCAGCAGCAGGATCACCACAAAGCTCCACAGGCCCCAGCTGCGCTCGCGCAGCAGGCCCCAGCTGGCCAGCGTCGAGGCCAGGCACAGCAGCGCGGCAATCATCGACGCGGCCACCGGATGCGCCAACAGCCAGGTCAGGCTGTGCAGGTGCTGGTCTTGTACTTCCCTCTCAACCAGATGCCAGATCGGAAGGTTGTGCAGCGGCCACAGCAGCAGCCCCTGCATCACGAAGTACACCGTGAGCAGCAGCGACAGCCAGAACGAAGCGTGTGCGATCGGGCGCACCCAGGCGTGATAGGTCGGCTGGACCAGCGAGGGAATCGGCGGGATCGACATTGACATCCGGTGTCCTTGCAATCGGTGCCCGCGCGATCAGCGGGCCGTCACCCGGGTGGCGACGGCCGGCAGGATATGGTGTTCGCTCAACGGTGCCAAGGGCTGGCCATGCGGCGGCTGCAGTGGCACCCAGGCCAGTTCGGCGATCTCGGCACATGCCTGTGGCGTGCCGTCCACCCGCACCCACCAGGCCTGTGCCTGCACCCGATGGCCGGGTTCGTTCACCGCCCAATCCTCGAAGGTGCCCAGCGCGATGGCGGTATCGGCGCACAACTGCACACCGAGTTCTTCGTCCAGTTCGCGGGCCAGCGCCTGCAGCGGCGCTTCGCCGGGTTCGGGCTTGCCGCCCGGTTGGATGAAGCGGCTGGCGCCGTGCTTGCGTACCACCAGCGCCCGGCCGCGGTCATCCAGGATGACCGCGGCCACGATGTGGATCGTGGCCGCGGCGTTGCTCACTTCAGGTTCTGCTCGAACAGCTTGAGGATGCGCTTGTACTGGTCCAGCCAGGAATCGGCACGCACATAGCCGTGGCGCTCCAGCGGGTACGGTGCGATCGACCAGTTGTCCTTGTGCAGTTCGATCAGGCGCTGGGTCAGGTTCACCGAGTCCTGGAAGAACACGTTGTCATCCATCATGCCGTGGGCGATCAGCAGGTTGTCCTGCAGGTTCTGCGCGTATTCGATCGGCGAGGACACGCGGTACGCCTCCGGATCGATGTCCGGGGTATTGAGGATGTTGCTGGTATAGCCGTGGTTGTACTGGTGCCAATCCACCACCGGGCGCAGCGCGGCGCCGGCCTTGAACGTGCCCGGCGAGCGGAACAGGGCCATGAAGGTCATGAAGCCGCCGTAGGAACCACCGTAGATGCCGGCATGGTCGCGGTCACCCTGCTGGGTGTCGACCAGCCAGTCCAGGCCGTCCTTGTAGTCTTCCAGTTCCGGGTGGCCCATGTTGCGGTAGATCGCCGTACGCCAGTCGCGGCCGTAGCCCTCGCTGCCGCGGTAATCCATGTCCAGCACGATGTAGCCCTTCTGCACCAGCAGGTTGTGGAACATCTGCTCGCGGAAGTAGGCCGGGTAGCGCTGGTGCACGTTCTGCAGGTAGCCGGCGCCGTGCACGAACATCACGATCGGGTACTTCTTCCCCGGTTCCTTGTTTTCGGGCTCGTAGTACTTGGCCCAGACCACGCCGGCGCCATGCTTGGACGGCACCGCCACCAGCTTCGGCTGGATCCACTGGCGCGCCTTGAACTCGGCAGTGCGGGTGTCGGTCAGCACGCGGGCCTGGCCTGCGCCGGTGCTCGGTACCACGGCCAGCTGCGCCGGCAGGTAGGCGCCGGAGTAGCGCACCAGCAGCTGCTGGCCGTCCGGCGACAGCGAGAAGTCTTCCACGCCGTTGAGGCTGGTCAGCTCGCGCACTTGGCGGCTGCCGGTGTCGACCGCGCAGACTTCGTAGTCATGCGGCGCCTGCTGGTTGCACAGGAAGTAGAAACCCTTGCCGTCGGCCGACAGCACCGGCGCCGAGGTTTCCCACTTGCCGCTGGTCAGCGCCTGCGGCTTGCCCGTACCGGACTGGGTATACAGGTGCGAGAAGCCCGATTCCTCCGACAGCAGCCACAGCGTGCGGCCATCGGCCATCCAGCCGAAATCATTGAAGCCCCAGTTGATCCAGGCGTTGTCGGTCAGGCGATGGCGGTTCTGCACGCGGCCGTCGGCGGCGTTGACGCTGATGATCCAGCGGTCCTTGTTGTCGTTGGCACGCAGCATCACCGCGGCCTGCTGGCCATCGGGGCTCCAGCGGATGCCACCGCCCATGAAGTCGCTCATCACCTGCAGGCTGCGCTCGCCCTTCAGCGCGTCCTTGCCGGCCTTGCGGCGCAGCTCGGCCAGCGGATCGGTGCTGATGCCCGGCAGGCCGGCCAGCGAAACCTTCTCGGCCTTGCCGGTGCGCACGTCCACGTACCACAGCGTGTGCGGCTCGAAGCCGTTACGGCCGACGCGGGTGCGGGTGTCCTCGGTTTCCTCGTAGCCCGACTCGGTCACGTACAGCGGCATCTTGCCGCCACGGCCGTCATCGAAGTCCTTCGGCTTGGTCACCACGACCAGGTGGGTCAGGTCAGGCGACAGCACGCTGTCGGCGATCTCCACGTCGGCGCCCAGGTACACCGGGCCCGGCGCGCGGGTCGGGTCAGCCTGGCGCCAGCGCTGGTCCTGGTCCTTCAGTGCTTCGCGCTGGTCACGGTCGCGGCGAAGGGTTTCCAGCGTGCGCAGCTGCTGGTCGCGCAGCACGTCGGCCTTCGGCGGTGTACGCGGATCCTTTTCGGCCTTCAGGCTGGCCACCTGCTGCACGCCGCTGGCGGCGGCCCAGTGGAACCAGTTCTGGCCGACGCGCCAGATCACGCCATTGTCGGCGGCAAAGTTCACGTTGCCCGCGCGCTCGTTGCTGCGGGTCAGCTGCGTCAGCGCGCCGCTGCGCAGGTCGCGCACGAACACGTCGCCATTGCGCACGAAGGCGCTGCGGCTGCGGCTGCGGTCGTAGACCGGCTCGGCCACGTCCAGGGTGCCGCGCTGGTCATCGGCCACCTGCGCGGCCACGCCACCGGCCACCGGCTGGCGGAAGGTATCGCGCACCGGGCTGCCGTTGCGCTTGAGCTGGTACTCCACCTGCTGGCTGTTCCACGACCACCAGGCCTTCTCGACCGGCGGGCCGATCCAGTCCGGGTCGGCCATGGCCTGTTCGATGGTGATCGGCGTCGGCGCGGCATGCGCGGCCGGTGCGGCCAGCACGGCCGACAGCAGGAGGGACAGGGGCAGCACTCGGGACATGGGCGGACGGCACCAGTAGAGGAAAACCGGCCAAGCGTAGCAGCCGCAAGGGCCGGGGGCAGGGGCCACAGGTCATGGCAGCGGGATTGGCAAAGTAGTGCAACCGCTGGCCGGCCTCGCGCATCCATTCTCCTGAACCCGCATCATCCACCGAACAGGAGCCCGACCATGCAGGAACTGATCCCGATCACCCTCTTCATCTGCATCGCCTACGCGATCCACGCCATTGCCGATGCCCGCGCGCGTAGCAAGCTGGTGGCCCCGCACGTGCCCGAGGAAGTGATCCGCTCGCTGGCCGTGCTGGAAGAAGAGCGCCGCCGCCAGGGCGCGCTGCGCTGGGGCATCAGCCTGGTCTGCCTGGCGCTGGCCATGGCCCTGCTGGAAGCGATGGGTGCCCGTGACCTGACCTTCGGCGCCGCCGCCGCACTGGTCGGCAGCGCCGGCCTCGGCCAGCTGCTGGCCTGGCACTTCACCCGTCCCGCCGTCCGCAAGGGCTGAGCCGGAACATGCCACGGGCACAGGGGGCGCCCCGTAGATGAGCCTGTTCGGCGAGGCATTGTCGGCACTGCGGGGCCGTCGCCGTCACGATGCAGCGGCGACGGCGGCACCCGCCGCACCGCTGGACGCGGACCAAGCCCTGGTGCGGGCCATCATCGATGGCTCGCAGGTGGCGTTTTCGCAGCTGGTCGAGACCCATCAACGGACCTGCGCGCATGTGATCGGGCGCATGGTGGGCGATCGTGATCAGGTGGCCGACCTGCTGCAGGAAACTTTCCTTGCGGTGTTCCGCCAGCTGCACCGGTTTCGTTTTGAATGCTCGCTGCGCACCTGGGTATCCCGGGTCGCTTACACCACGGCGCTGCAGCACCTGCGCCGGCGGCGGCTGGAGGCGCAATGGATGGTGGCCGTGGAGGTGCCGGAGGAACTGGGTGTCGGCGATGAAGGCCCGGGCCCGGTAGAGTTGAGCGAGGCGCTGCAGGCCGGGCGCCAGCTCGGCGCGGCGCTGGAACGGCTGAGCGCACCGCAGCGCCTGATCGTCGGCCTGCACTACCTGGAGGATTTCGATCTGGCCGAGATCGAAAAGGTGACCGGGCTGGCCCGCGGTACCATCAAGAGCCACCTGTATCGCGCGCGCCAGGTCCTGAAGCAGGAACTGACGCGGCGTGCTGCCGCCGGAGAACTGCTGTGAACCCATCGACCGACCCTCGTGATGCGGAAGAGCGCGCGCTGGCGCAGGCGTTGCGTGAGCAGGTGCAGCGGGAAGAAACGCCGGATGTGAGTGAGGCGCTGCAGAAGCGCATTGCCGCTGAGTCACGCGACAGTGGCGTGGGCTATGTGGTGGTTCAGGTGCTGTTGTTTGGCGCGCTGCTGGCTGCAGCGGCCTGGTATTTCTGGCACTGAGGCACCCGCCGGGTGATGGGCCGCTCCAATCGCTGCTGGTAGATGCCGACCTTGGTCGGCCTACCAAAGCGCTTAATCCGTACTGCTGGGCCATGCCTGGCAGGCCTTCCCACCTGCGACAAAGTGAAGCAGCGCGTCACCCGGTCGCATCCCGTCTTAACGAAATCCTCCTAAAGTGGTCCGGTATCCCACCGGTCACAGGCAGGAGGCGTCCCTTGGACGCGTTGTTGTTGTCCCGGATCCAGTTCGGATTCGTCATCAGTTTCCATGTGCTGTTCCCCGCCTTCACCATTGGCACGGCCAGCTGGCTGGCCTTCATCGAATGGCGCTGGCTGCGCACGAAGTTGCCCGTGTGGCGCGAGCTGTATTTCTTCTGGCAGAAGATCTTCGCGGTGTCGTTCGGCATGGGCGTGGTCAGCGGCATCGTCATGGCCTTCCAGTTCGGAACCAACTGGCCACGGCTGAGCGAGGTGGCCGGCACGGTCATCGGCCCGCTGCTGACCTACGAAGTGCTGACCGCGTTCTTCCTGGAAGCCAGCTTCCTCGGCGTGATGATGTTCGGCTGGGGCCGCGTCTCGCCGCGCCTGCATTTCCTGTCCACCTGCATGGTGGCGCTGGGCACGCTGTTCTCCACGTTCTGGATCCTGTCGTCCAACAGCTGGCTGCATACGCCGGCCGGCTACGAGATGGTCAACGGCGTGGTGCATCCGGTGGACTGGTGGCAGGTGGTGTTCAACCCCTCGTTCCCCTATCGCCTGGCGCACATGGCGCTGGGTTCGTTCATCACCACCTGCTTCGTGGTCGGTGGCGTCGGTGCGTGGTACCTGCGCAAGGGCACGCATGTGGAAGCGGGCCGGCGCATGCTGGTGGCAGCGGTGGCGTTCGCGGCACTGACCGTGCCGGTGCAGATTTTCGTCGGCGACATGCATGGCCTGAACACGCTCAAGCACCAGCCGATGAAGATCGCGGCGATGGAAGCGCACTGGCATGAAACCAAGGAGGGCGAGGGCGTACCGCTGGTGGTGTTCGCGCTGCCGAACGAGAAGGAAGAGCGCAATGATTTCGAAGTTGCCATCCCGAAGCTGGGCAGCGTGATCCTCACCCACAGCCTGGACGGCACCTTCGACCCTCTTACCTCGGTGCCTGCCAGCGAGCGGCCGCCGGTTACGCCGGTGTTCTTCGCCTTCCGGATCATGGTCGGGCTGGGCACGCTGATGCTGCTGCTGGCCTGGGTGTCGGCGTTCCAGTTGTGGCGCAGGAAGCTGCTGGATTCGCCGTGGCTGCTGCGCGGCTGGAACTGGATGCTGCCCAGCGGCTTCATCGCGCTGCTGTCCGGGTGGTTCGTCACCGAGATGGGCCGCCAGCCGTGGGTGGTGTATGGCGTGCTGCGCACCGCTGATGCGGTTGGCCCGCAGAGCGCGTGGATGACCGCGCTGTCGCTGGCGGTTTATGTCGTTGGCTACGCCTTCGTGTTCGGCTGGGGCATCTGGTACCTGGTGAAGATCCTGCGCCACGGACCGCGGCCACATGATGATGGGCCGTCGCTGGACCACGGCAGCCACACCCCGGCACGCCCGCTGTCGGCGGCAGACGAACCGCTGGAGGAGCGCTGACATGGACCTGATGACCTGGCTGCCGGTGGCGTGGTTCGCGGTGATCGGCTTCGGCGTGCTGATGTATGTGGTGCTGGATGGCTTCGTGCTCGGTATCGGCATCCTGGCCCCGTTCGCCGAGGACGAGGAGCAGCTGGACCTGATGATGAACACCGCCGCGCCGATCTGGGACGGCAACGAGACCTGGCTGGTGCTGGGTGGCGCCGGGCTGCTGGCGGCGTTCCCGAAGGCCTATGCGGTGTTGTTGTCGGCGCTGTACCTGCCGGTGCTGCTGCTTGTGGTGGCGCTGGTGTTCCGCGGCGTGGCGTTCGAGTTCCGCTTCAAGGCGCATCGATCGCGCCGGCTGTGGAGCGTGGCGTTCGGCCTCGGTTCGCTGCTGGCCACGTTTGCCCAGGGCGTGATCCTCGGCACCCTGGTGCAGGGCATCCCGCTGGTGGACGGCGTCTACCAGGGCGGACCGTTCGCCTGGTTCAGCCCGTTCGCGATGCTGACCGGTGCTGCGCTGGTGGCCGGCTATGCACTGCTGGGCAGCACCTGGCTGATCCTGAAGACCGAAGGCCGCGTGCAGGCGCTGGCACGGCAGATGACCCGGCCGCTGGTGGTGGCGGTGATCGCAGCGATGGGCCTGGTCAGCAGCTGGCTGCCGTTCCTCGATTCGCGGCTGATGGCGCGCTGGTTCAGCGACGGCAACTTCTGGTGGCTGTCGCCGGTGCCGCTGTTGACCCTGGCGGTGGCCGCCGCGCTGTGGCGCAGTGCGACCCATCCGCGCCGCGACCTGCCGCCCTTCCTGCTCAGCCTGGCGCTGTTCGTGCTTGGTTTCCTTGGCCTGGTGCTGGGCATGTGGCCGTACCTGCTGCCGCCGTCGATGACCCTGTGGCAGGCCGCCGCGCCGGCCTCCTCGCTGGGCTTCACCCTGGTCGGGCTGGTCATTCTGCTGCCGGTCATCCTCGGCTATACGGCGTGGTCGTACCGGGTGTTCCGCGGCAAGGTGCACGCCGACACCGGTTACCACTGATGGGTTGAAGGCGGGGCCCGCCGGTGCCGGGCCCCGTGTTGGGGAATGTGAAACCTGCACACCCCGGGCGGGACGTGCTAGCGTGCGCTCCTTTCCGGCAGCCAGGGGGGCAGCCGGCGACGTCCTGGACGGACGCACGGCTGCAGGAATGGGGGGCCGCCGCGCGTCGCCGTAATGGCTCGTGCCTATCGTTCTCCCGTTGAAGCACCAACGCTAAATGATTGAATTCTCCATCGTCGACTGGGCCGCGTGGGCGCCCGGCCTGAGCGAGCGTAGCCAGTGGCTGGGCTGGGCCGAAGCGCCGTACCTGCCGCACGGCGGGGATACGCCGGCACTGGCAGAGGTTCCGGCAATGCAACGCCGTCGCATCGAGCGGTTGGGCCGCATGGCGATCCAGACCGCGTGCTGGTGCGAGGACGGGCAGGGGGCCGACAGCGACGTGCCGCTGGTGTTCGCCAGCCGCCATGGCGACGTCGCACGTTCGATGGACCTGCTGGGGGCGCTGGTCGGCGACCAGCCGTTGTCGCCCACCGGATTTGGCCTGTCGGTGCACAACGCGATCGCCGCGCTGTATTCAATCGCCCGCGGCCATCGCGGCAACTACCTGGCATTGGCTGCTGGCCAGGCAACGGTCGAAGCCGCGTGCCTGGAGGCCGTCGCCCTGCTTGCCGATGGCGCCCGCGAGGTACGGGTGGTGGTCTACGAGTCGCCGCTCCCGGAGGTTTACGCGACGTTCGCCGACGAACCCGACCCGTTCTTCGCCTGGTGCTGGCGTTTGACCGCGCCAGCAGAGGACCGGCCGACGCTGGCGCTGCAGTGGCAGCCGGCCGACGGCCAGGCCAGCACTGTGCCCGGCCTGCTGCCGCACGCGCTGGACCTGCATCGCTTCCTGTTGTCCGGCGCGCCAGCGCTGGAGCACGTGGCCCATGGCCAGCGCTGGCGCTGGGGCCGCCGTGAGTGAGCTGCCGCGCCGCCTCGACCACGCCTGGCGGGTGTTTGGCACCGGCCTGAGCTTTGTTGCGTTTGGCCTGGGCGGGCTGCTGCTCGGCGTCCTGGTGATGCCGGTACTGCTGCTGATGCGGGACCCGGTGGCCCGTCGCCGGCGCGCCCGGCGCGTGGTCCAGGTCGCGTTCGCCAGCCATCTGCGGCTGATGCGCGGGCTGGGGGTGATGACCTACGAGATCGAAGGCGGTGAACGCCTGCAGCGTGACGGCCTGCTGGTGCTGGCCAACCACCCGACCCTGATCGACGTGGTCTGCCTGATCTCGCTGCTTCCCAACGCCGACTGCGTGGTCAAGCGGGCCGTGGCCTGCAACCCGTTCATGCGCGGTCCGGTACGGGCCGCCGGCTACATCTCCAATGACGATGGCGCCGGCCTGGTCGATGACTGCGTGGCCGCGGTGCATGCCGGCGGCACCCTGGTCATCTTCCCGGAGGGCACCCGCAGCGTGCCCGGGCAGCCGCCGCGCCTGCAGCGCGGGGCCGCCAACATCGCCGTACGGGGCCGCATCGACGTCACCCCGGTGCGGATCACCTGCAGCCCGCCAACCCTGACCAAGGGACAGAAGTGGTATCGTGTCCCCTCACGTCGCTTTCACGTTCGGCTGCAGATCGGCGAAGATATCCCGATCGCGCCTTTCTTGGCCGAAGACGACTCGCCAAGGGGGGATGCCTTGGCGGCACGCCGCGTTACCGAGCACCTTTCTCGTTATTTCGACCTGTCTGGAGAGCCGCCCCGTGCAAGCACTTGAGCACGAGATCAAGGAATTGATCATTTCCTCCCTTTCGCTGGAGGACATCACGCCGGAGGACATCGATCCGACCGCGCCGCTGTTCGTCGAGGGCCTCGGCCTGGATTCGATCGACGCGCTGGAGTTGGGCCTGGCGTTGCAGAAGAAGTACGGTGTCAGCCTCTCGGCCGATTCGGAAGAAACCCGTCGCCATTTCTCCAGCGTGCGCGCGCTCGGCGAGTTCGTCGCCGCCCGCCAGTCGTAACGGCGCCAGGAATTGCCATGACCAAGAATGAACTGTTCGAACGCATCGTCAGCATCCTGACCGACAGCTTCGAGATCGAAACCGCCCGGATCACCCCCGAGGCACGCCTGTACGACGACCTGGATATCGACAGCATCGATGCGGTCGACCTGATCGTGCAGCTCAAGCCGCTGCTGGGCCGCAACCTGCAGCCGGAAGCGTTCAAGGCCGTGCGCACCGTGCAGGACATCGTCGATGTCGTGCATGGGTTGCTGCCGGACCAGGCAGCCGCCTGACCGCAGCGCCGGCGGCTCCGCCATGGCACGCGCACGCACGGTCGTGGTGGCTGCGATCTCGCTGGCCTACCCGGTGCTGGTGTACCTGGCGATGGGCCGTTTCGAGCCACGCTGGCTGTCGCTGCTGCTGTTCACCCTGGCCCTGCTGCGTGCGCTGAGTACGCGCCAGCCGCTGTGGTGGGCCGCCGCCGCGGGAACCGGCCTGCTGGCCGTGTTGGCCACCGTGCTGAACCAGGCCCTGCCGCTGAAGCTGTATCCGGCGCTGGTCAACATGGTGATGCTGGCGGTGTTCGGCACCAGCCTGCGCTTCGGCCCGCCGCTGGTGGAACGCCTGGCGCGGTTGCAGGAGCCGGACCTGCCGGCGTTCGCGGTGGCCTATACCCGCCGCGTCACCCAGGTGTGGTGTGGCTTCTTCGTTCTCAACGGCAGCCTGGCCCTGCTGACCGCGCTTTACGCGTCGGACCGGGTCTGGATGCTCTACAACGGATTGTTGGCGTACGTGATGATGGGCGTGTTGTTTGCAGGTGAGTGGCTGGTGCGGCGTCGGGTCAAGGCAGCGCACGCGCATGGCTGAGTGGATTGCCCTGGACCGGCTGCTGGTGGACCCGCAGCCGCAGCGCAGCATCGGCGTGTGCGATGGCGAGGTGATCGACCATGCCCGCTTCCGCCAGCGGGTGCTGGCCTGGCGTGCGGCCTTTGCTGCTGCCGATGGCCGTGACTGGGCCCTGTACTTCGATGATGCGGTGGCCTTCGCTGCTGCGCTGTTCGGCGCCTGGCATGCCGGCAAGCGGGTGTTCCTGGCTGCCGACAACCTGCCGGCCACGCTGCAGGCGCTGCGGCCACAGGTGAGCGGTTTCGCCGGCGATGTTTCCACCGACTACCGAGCGCTGGTTGCCCCCACCGTTGGCGTGGACGGCGAACTGCAGGTGCTGGACGAGCGCGCCTGCGAGCTGTGCGTGTTCACCTCCGGCAGCACGGGCCAGCCCAGTGCGATCAACAAGCGCATGGACCAGCTGGCGCGCGAGGTGGATGCGCTGCAGGCTGCGTTCGGCGCGCAGCTGGAAGGCGTGCAGGTGCATGGCACGGTGTCCCACCAGCACATCTACGGCCTGCTGTTCCGGGTGCTGTGGCCGCTGGCCGCCGGCCGCCTGATCCATCCGCGCCGGTTCTTCCACGAAGACCTGGTGGGCGCGCTGGCCGGCACCGACACGGTGCTGGTGGCGACGCCAGCCCACCTCAAGCGCCTGCCCGAGCAGCTCGACTGGGCCAGCCTGCACGGCCGCCTGCGCGCGGTGTTCTCCTCCGGTGGCCCACTGCCCGAAGAAGCCGCACGCCAGGTACGGCAATGGCTGGGCGTGGCACCGACCGAGGTTTACGGCAGCAGCGAAACCGGTGGTATCGCCTGGCGCCGCTGGGATACCGACCTGCCACCGTGGCAGCCGTTGCCGGGCGTGCAGTGGCGCATCGAGGATGGCTGCCTGGCCGTCGCCTCGGCGCATCTGGAAACCCTCGACTGGTGGCGCACCCAGGACCGTGTCGAAGCCCTGGCCGATGGCCGCTTCCGCCTGCTGGGCCGCGCCGACCGCATCGTCAAGATCGAGGAGCGCCGCGTTTCGCTGGATGCGCTGGAACGCGCGCTGCGCGAAGACACCGAAGTGGACGATGTGAGAGTGCTGGTCCTGCCGGGACAGCGTGAGCAGCTGGCAGCGGTGGTGGTACCGGCCAGCCTGGCGCTGCTGGAGGGCGGTGACGCCGCGCGCCGCGCGCTGGGCCAGCGCCTTGGCGCGCGCCTGGCACAGGCGCATGACGCGGTCACCCGGCCGCGCCGCTGGCGCCTGGTGAAGGCGCTGCCGATCAATGCACAGGGCAAGGTCACCCAGGCGGCACTGGCGGCGCTGTTCCAGCCGCTCATGCCGGTGCCGGTCTGGGATCACCGCGATGCTGCCAGCGCTACGTTGCGCATGACCCTCGACCCGGCGCTGCGGCCGTTCCAGGGCCACTTCCCGCAGGCGGCGATCCTGCCCGGCGTGGCGCAGCTGGACTGGGCCGTGCTTTTTGGCCGCCAGGCGTTCAGCATGCCGGCCGGATTCCTGCGCATGGATGCGGTGAAGTTCCAGCACGTGGCCCGCCCGGGCGATGAGCTGACCCTGCAGCTGGACTGGGATGCCACGCGCAATGTGCTGGCCTTCCGCTACACCTCCAGCCACGGTGTGCATGCCAGCGGCAAGGTGGTTTTCGCCGATGCGGACTGATCCGGCCGTTGCCGGTGCCGCGTTCGCGCCACTGGTGGTGATTCCTGTCTACGACCACGAGCACGCCATCGCGGCGGTGGTCGACGGCGTGCAGGCCGCTGGCCTGCCGTGCCTGCTGGTCGACGATGGCTCGCATGAGGCGTGCGCGACGGTGCTGCGTTCACTGGCGCAGCGCCAGGGCGTCGACCTGCTGCGCCTGGACATCAACCAGGGCAAGGGTGGGGCGATGCTGACCGGTTTTGCTGAAGCCGCTGCGCGTGGCTACAGCCACGTGCTGCAGATCGATGCCGACGGCCAGCACGATACCGCCGACCTGCCGCGTTTCGTCGAGGCGGCGCGTGCGCACCCGGGTGCGGTGATCTGCGGCATTCCGGCCTACGACGCCAGTGTTCCCAAGGCGCGCCTGTATGGCCGCTACGCGACCCACATCTGGGTCTGGATCAACACGCTGTCGCTGCACCTGCGCGACACCATGTGCGGCTTCCGCGTGTATCCGCTGCCGCCGGTGCTGCGCCTGGTCGGTGAAGAGACCATCGGCCGCCGCATGGATTTCGATACTGAAGTGATGGTGCGCCTGTACTGGCGACAGCTGCCGGTCGAGCACCTGGCCACGCGGGTGACCTATCCCGCCGATGGCGTGTCGCACTTCGATGTGTGGCGCGACAACGTGCGCATCAGCCGCATGCATACCCGCCTGTTCTTCGGCATGCTCTGGCGCGCACCGCGCCTGCTGTGGCGCCGCCTGCGGGGGCAGCGCTGAGATGGCGGCCGCGCAGGGCGCTCCGCACTGGGCCGACATCGGCGAATCGACGTCGGTGGCCGGCGTGTTGTTCCTGTGCTGGGTGCACCGCTGGTTCGGGCGCTGGCCGTTCCGTCTGTGCGTGTGGCCGGTGGTGGCCTGCCACTGGCTGGGCAACCGCGTCGGCCGCCAGGCCTCCATGCAGTACCTCCAGCGCCTGCAGGCACACAGCGGTGTGCTGGGCCGTGCGCCGACGCGGCGCGACAGCCTGCGCCACTTCTTCGCCTTCGCCGACACGATGCTGGACAAGATCCTCGGCCTGGGCGGGCGCTATCCGGCCGAACGCATCTACCTGCATCGCGACCTGGTGCTTGAGAAGATCGCGCGCCGCGAAGGCGGGCTGATCCTGACCGCGCACATCGGCTGCCTGGAACTGTGCCAGGTGCTGGCCGAACAGGTGCCGGGGTTCCGCATCACCGTGCTGGTGCACACCGCGCATGCGCAGCGCTTCAACCGCCTGCTGCAACGGCTGGACCCGCTGGCGGCGGTGGAACTGGTGCAGGTAACCGAAATGGGCCCGGCCACGGCAGTGATGCTGGCCGAGCGCGTCGCGGCGGGGGGCTTCGTCGCCATCGTCGGCGACCGCACGCCGGTGCAGGGCGGACGCAGCGTCACCGCCGATTTCCTTGGCCACCGCGCCCCGTTCCCGATCGGTGCCTATGTGCTCGCCGCCGCACTGGGCTGCCCGGTCTACACCATGGCCTGCCTGCACCAGGGCGAGGGCTACCGCGTGGCATTCGAACAGTTCGCCGAACGCATCGTGCTGCCGCGCGGCTCACGCGATGCGGCACTGGCCGAACAGGCACAGCACTTCGCGCGCTGGCTGGAACTCCAGGTCATCCAGTCCCCGTTGGACTGGTTCAATTTCTTCCCCTTCTGGGATCAGGCTCCGCATGACGACTGACGCCGTACCCGTGTGCCGCTTTGGCGATGCACCGTTGACCATCGAAGACGTGGTTGCCCTGGCCCAGCGCCAGTGCGAGGCCGCACTGAGCGACGCGCCGGCATTCCGCGCGCACATCCAGCGCGGTGCCGACTTCCTCGACCGCCTGCTGCGCGAGGATGGCGTGATCTACGGTGTGACCACCGGCTATGGCGATTCGTGCACGGTGAACATCCCACCGGCACTGGTGGCTGAACTGCCGCACCACCTGTACACCTACCATGGCTGCGGCCTTGGCCGTTACCTGGACCCGGTCGAGACCCGTGCGGTGCTGGCGGCGCGCCTGGCCTCTCTGGTGCGCGGCATGTCCGGTGTAAGCCTGCCGCTGCTGGAAGGCCTGGCCACGCTGCTGCAGCACGACGTGCTGCCGATGATTCCGGCCGAAGGCTCGGTCGGTGCCAGTGGCGACCTGACGCCGCTGTCCTACGTGGCGGCGGTGCTGTGCGGCGAGCGCGAGGTGCTGCACGACGGCCGCGTGCAGCCGGCGGCGGACGTGCTGGCGAAGATCGGCATGACCCCGCTGAAGCTGCGGCCGAAGGAAGGCCTGGCGATCATGAACGGCACCGCGGTGATGACCGGCCTGGCCTGCCTGGCCTGGCAGCGCGCCGACTACCTGGCACGCATGGCTACGCGCCTGACCGCATTCAACGTGCTGGCCAGCGACGGCAACGCGCACCACTTCGACGAAACCCTGTTCGCAGCCAAGCCGCACCCGGGCCAGGGCCGCATCGCCGCGCGCCTGCGCAGCGACCTGCACAGCGAGCGCCCGCCGCGCAATGAACAGCGCCTGCAGGATCGCTACTCGCTGCGCTGCGCACCGCATGTGATCGGCGTGCTGGAGGACAGCCTGCCGTTCCTGCGCCAGCTGATCGAGACCGAACTGAACAGCGCCAACGACAACCCGCTGATCGACGCCGACGGCGAGCGCATCCTGCATGGCGGCCACTTCTACGGGGGCCACATCGCGCTGGCGATGGACACCCTGAAGAACACCGTGGCCAACGTTGCCGATCTGCTCGACCGGCAGCTGGCGCTGGTGGTGGACGCCCGTTACAACCATGGCCTGCCGGCCAACCTGTCGGCGGCCACCGGTCCGCGCGCGGCCATCAACCATGGCCTGAAGGCACTGCAGATCAGCGTGTCGGCCTGGACTGCCGAAGCGCTGAAGCAGACCATGCCGGCCAGCGTGTTCTCGCGTTCCACCGAGTGCCACAACCAGGACAAGGTCAGCATGGGCACCATCGCCGCGCGCGACTGCCTGCGGGTGATCGAGCTGACCGAACAGGTGGTGGCCGCGATGCTGATCGCCGCGCGCCAGGGCCTGGCCCTGCGTGAGCGGGTTGGCCTGAATGCGCAGCTGCATGGCAGTCTGGCCGACATGTATGCCGACCTGGGGCAGCGCATCGCCCTGGTCGAGGAAGACCGCGCGCTGGATCGCGAACTGCGGGAACTGCTGGTGGAGATCCGCGCGCAACGTTGGGAGCTGTATGCCGGTGAATGAGGCCATTGAACGGGTTGGCGAGATTGCGTTGACCCCCGCCTTCCATGACTGCGATCCGATGAACGTGGTCTGGCATGGCAACTACTTCAAGTACTTCGAGATCGCGCGCTGCGCGCTGCTCGGTCGCTACGACTACGACTACCCGCAGATGCTCGAATCGGGCTACCTGTGGCCGGTGGTCGATGCGCGGGTGAAGTACGTGCGCCCGCTGCTGTTCAACCAGGCGCTGCGCGTGGTCGCGCGCATCGTGGAATGGGAGAACCGGCTGAAGATCGAGTACGAAATCCTCGATGCGCAAAGCGGCCAGGTGCTGACCCGGGCGATGACCATCCAGGTCGCGGTGGACGCGGCCAGCAAGGAAATGCTGTACCAGTGCCCGCCGGTACTGTGGGAACGCCTGGGAGTGCCTGCGCCGTGACTATGCTTGCCCGTCTTCCGAGCGTGCTGCTGTGCGCGCTGATGCTCGTTGCCGCACCGCGCGTGCAGGCGGCCGACCCCGCCATCGATGCGATTACCCAGGCGGTGGCGCGGCCGGATGTGCTGCGTGGCCAGTTCAGCCAGGAAAAGCAGGTGAGTGGCTTCAAGAACCCGCTGCGCTCGCAGGGCCGGTTCGTGGTCGCGCGCCAGCACGGCGTGATCTGGAGCACGCTCAAGCCGTTCCCCTCGGAAGTAGTGGTCACCGCCGATCGCATCCTCAGCCGGCAGCGTGATGGCAGCACCCGCGTCGAACTGGACGCGCGGCAGCAGCCGGCGATGCGTTCAGTGAACGCGATCATGTTCGCGTTGATGAGTGGCGACGTGCAGGCACTGTCCAGCCAGTTCAACGTGGCGGCCAGCCGTGAAGGGCAGGGCTGGCGGCTGCGCCTGACGCCGAAGTCGGCGATGCTGGCCAAGGCCTTCGAATCGCTGACCCTGCAGGGCGACCACTACGTGCGCCAGGTCGAGATCGTCGAGGCCAACAAGGACCGCACGCAGATCCAGTTCAGCGCGTTGAGCGAGGCGCCGGCCACGCTCAATGCCGACGAGGCCCGCCGCTTTGAGTGAGGCCGTGGCATCGAACGTACCGGACCGGTTGCGGCGCTGGTGGCACTGGCTGGGCATTGCCTGGCTGCTGGTGCTGCTGGCGCTGGGCGCACAGCAGTGGCAGCTGTGGAGCCAGCAATCGCGGATCGACACCGACATCCTCGCCCTGCTGCCGCAGGATGCGCACGACCGCCTGTTGAGCGACGTCACCCGGCGCATTGCCGATGGCAGTTCGCGGCAGGTCGTGGTGCTGCTCGGCAGCAAGGACAGCGCGGCTGCCAAGCGCGCGCAGGCGGCCTTTGCGGCGGCCATGGCCAAGGATGCCGACCACGCCTTGCTGGTACCCAGCGGCTCGATCGAAGGCTGGTTTGACGAGGCGCGCGCGTTCTACGCGCCGTACCGCGACCGCCTGCTGACACCGGCCCAGCGCGAGCAGTTGCAGGGCAGCGAACCGGGCGTGTTGGCCGAGCAGGCGCTGGCTGCGCTGTATGGCCCGATGGGTGCGCCGCGATTGACTGAATGGCGCCAGGATCCGTTGTCGCTGTGGCCGCAGTGGTGGCAGCAGCAGGCGCAGGGTTCGGGCCTGCGGTTGGGCGATGACGGCCTGCTTGAAGCCGAGGGCAGGCATTGGGCCGTGCTGCAGTTCGATACGCCCGGCTCGGCGTTCCAGCTGGATGGCGAGCGCCACCTCGATGGCCTGCTGGAACGTGCCGGGCAGGCCGCCACGGCGGCGGCGCCTGAGCTTGAAATCCTGCATGCGGGCGTGCCGCTGCATGCCGAGGCCGCTGCGGTGCAGGCCAACCAGGAGATCAACACCATCGGTTGGGGGTCGCTGGCGGCGGTGCTGCTGCTGGTGTGGCTGGCATTCCGCTCGCTGCGCCCGATCCTGCTGGTGGCCGCCTCGCTGCTGATCGGCTGTGGCGTGGCGCTGGCGGTGACCGTGCTGGTGTTCGGCAAGGTGCACGTGCTGACCCTGGTGTTTGGTGCGTCGCTGGTGGGCGTGGCCGAGGATTACGGCATTCACTGGTTCGCCTCGCGCCAGGCCGAACCGGCCGATCGTCGCTGGAAACTGCTGCGGCATCTGCTGCCCGGCCTGTGGCTGGCCCTGCTGACCAGTGCGCTGGCCTACCTGGCATTGGGCCTGGCCCCGTTCCCCGGCCTGCGCCAGATGGCACTGTTCTCGGTGGTGGGCCTGGCCGCAGCTTTCCTCACGGTGATCTTCTGGTTCCCGTGGCTCGACGGTGGCGAGATCCGCCAGACCCGCTTCTCGCAGTGGCTGGGCAATACGCTGGAGCGCTTCCCGCGCCTGCATGGCCGCCGCGCGGTGACGATGTTCGTGGTGATCACGCTGGCGCTGTCTGCCATCGGCATCGCGCGCCTGCAGAGCAACGACGACCTGCGCAGCCTGCAGTCCTCGCCGCCGGCATTGATGGCGCAGCAAATCCGCCTGAGCCAGTTGCTGGGCATGCCCAGTCCGGCGCAGTTCTACCTGGTGCAGGGTGTCGATGCCGCGCAGCTGCTGCAGCGCGAGGAAGCACTGACCGAGCGCCTGCGTGTGTTGGCCACCGACAAGCGCATTGGTGGCTATCGCGCGATCAGCGATTGGCTGCCATCACCGGCACGCCAGCAGGCCGATGCTGCGCTGACCGCGAAGGTGGAACCCGGCGTGCTGTCGGCCGTGTCCGAGGCGGTGGGCGAGCCGCTGCAGCGGCCGCAGTTCGCCGGTGCGCCGCTCACCGCCGAAGCCTTCCTGGCCTCGCCGGCCTCGCAGCCGTTCCGCCACCTGTGGGTGGGTGAAGTCGGTGGGCAGATGATCAGCGTGGTGATGGTCGATGACCTGTCGCGCGCCGATGCCCTGGCCACGCTGCAGGGTGCTGCCGAAGGCCTGCCCGGCGTGCGCTGGGTAGACCGCACCTCCGATTTCTCCAAGCTGCTGGGCCACTACCGCAAGCTGATGGGCGGGCTGCTGCTGGTCGGCATCGCACTGGTGTTCGGTGCGCTGTGGCTGCGCTACCGCCGCCAGGCCTGGCGCGTATTTGCCCCCACCCTGATTGCCGGCGCACTGACCCTGGGCCTGCTGGGCCTGTTCGGCCAGCCGCTGCAGCTGTTCAACGTGCTGGCGCTGATGCTGCTGCTGGGCATGGGCATCGACTACGGCATCTTCCTGATCGAACACCGTGGCGATGCCAGCGCATGGCTGGCGGTCTGCGTGGGTGCGGCCAGCACCTGGCTGTCGTTCGGCCTGCTGGGCCTGTCGCAGACCCCGGCGCTGCGCGCGTTCGGCCTGACCCTGCTGTTCGGCATCGGCCTGGTCTGGCTGATCTCGCCACTGTTCCGGCCGCCACCGCATGACCTGCCGCCGGCCTGAGTCCGCCTTCCGCTTTTCTTCTTTCCCCTGATCGAGCAACAAGGACGCCCCGATGAGTACTGCTGTGGATGCTGTCGAACGCACTGAAATCCTGATCATCGGCGCAGGCCCGGCCGGCTCCGTGGCCGCGGCGATGCTGCGCCAGCAGGGCCGCCAGGTGCTGATGCTGGAGCGCCAGCAGTTCCCGCGCTTCTCCATCGGCGAAAGCCTGCTGCCACAGAGCATGGAGTACATCGAAGCAGCCGGGCTGCTGCAGGATGTGGTCGAGGCCGGCTTCCAGTACAAGAACGGCGCGGCCTTCGTGCACGGTGAAGCGCGTACTGCCTTCGACTTCCGGAAGAAGTTCTCGCCGGGCTGGGGTACCACCTACCAGGTGCAGCGCGCCGACTTCGACAACGTGTTGGCACGCGGCGCCGAGCGCATGGGAACCACGCTGCGTTTCGGTGATGAAGTGCTGTCGGTCGAACCCGGTGAACAGCCTGCGGTGAACGTGCGCCGCCCGGATGGCAGCGAATACCGCATCGAGGCCGATTTCATCCTCGACGCATCGGGCTTCGCGCGCCTGCTGCCGCGCCTGCTGCAGCTGGAATCGCCATCCAATTTCCCGGTGCGCGGCGCGATCTTCTGCCACGTGCGCGACAACATTCCGGCCGAAGCCGACTTCGACCGCAACAAGATCCTGATCACCACCCATCCCGAACACATCGACGTCTGGTACTGGACGATTCCATTCTCCAACGGCTGCTGCTCGCTGGGCGTGGTCGCCGAGCCGTCGTTCTTCGAGCGCTACGAAGGCGACGACCTGCAGAAGCTGCAGGCCATCGTCGGCGAGGACCCCAACCTGACCCGCCTGCTGGCCAATGCCGAATGGGCGGTGCTGCCGGTGCGCCGCATCACGGGTTACTCGGCCAATGTCAGCTCGCTGTGGGGCCCCGGCTACGCGTTGCTGGGCAACGCCGGCGAGTTCCTCGACCCGGTGTTCTCGTCCGGTGTGACCATTGCCTTCAAGTCCGCGCAGCTGGCCAGCGAGTGCCTCAAGCGCCGTTATGCCGGCCAAACCGTCGACTGGGAAGCTGAATTCTCGATCCCGCTGCGCGCCGGCGTGAAGACCTTCCGCCGCTTCGTGGAAAGCTGGTACCAGGGCGGCTTCCAGAAGATCATCTACCACCCGCAGCAGCAGCCCGAAGTGCGCGACATGATCAGCTCCATCCTGGCCGGTTACGCCTGGGACACCAAGAATCCGTATGTGGCCGATGAAAGTGGTCGCCGCATGCGCGTGCTGGAGGAATTGTGCAGCGCCTGATCTTCCGTACTGCGGCCCTGCTGCTGTGCCTGCTGCTGGCCGCCTGTGCCGGGCGCATGCCCAAGCCCCAGGTGGAGCTGCCGCCACTGCGGCTGTCGCCGGCCAGCCTGCCGGCGCCGCTGGCCCTGCAGCAGCAGCTGCATTTCCGCTTCGGCAGCCATGAGCGCGACCTCGACGCGCTGCTGGAAGCCGACGCGCAGCAGGTGCAGCTGGCGGTGCAGGCGATGGGCCAGACCGGCGTGCGCCTGCAGTGGGACGGCCAGCAGCTGACCCAGCAGCGCGCGCCGTGGCTGCCGCCGCAGGTACGTGCCGAGCGTGTGCTGGATGACCTGCAGTTCGCGCTGTGGCCGACCGCGGCCATCGCCGCCGCGCTGCCGTCCGACTGGCAGGTCAGCGACGACGGCCAGCAGCGCAGCCTGTCGCGCGATGGCACGGTGTGGCTGCAACTGCAGCGCCTGGACGATGGCAGCGTGCAGCTGGACAACCGTGCCGAAGGCTATGCGCTGCGCATCGAATCGATCGACATGGCCGGACAGGACCGATGAGTGCACCGATCTACCTGAACGACCTGGGCGTGGTCTGCGCGCTCGGCGATGGCCGCGCCGCTGTCGCGTCGGCGATGTTCGCCGACGTGCCGGGCGGGCTCAGTGACAACGACAGCCTGTTGCCGGGGCGCACCCTGGCGGCGGGAGAAGTACGCACGCCACTGCCGGCGCTGGAGGAACTGCCGGTGGCCCTGCGCGGGCGCAACAACGCCCTGCTGGACGTGGCACTGGCGCAGATCGCTCCGGCGGTGGCCGCCGCGATCACCCGCCATGGCGCCGAGCGCGTGGCGGTGGTGCTGGGCACCAGCACCTCGGGCATTGGTGAGTCCGAGCAGGCCCTGCGCACCCACGCCGAACAGGGCCAGTGGCCGCAGGGCTTCGATTACGCCCAGCAGGAAATGGGTACTGCCGCGCAGTTCGTGCGCCAGCGCAGCGGCGCTCAGGGGCCCGCGTGGACCCTGTCCACCGCCTGCTCGTCCAGTGCCAAGGCATTGATGTCGGCTGCACGCATGCTGCGAGCCGGTATCGTCGACGCCGTGATCGCAGGCGGTGCGGACTCGCTGTGCCGCTTCACCGTGGCCGGCTTCAGCGCGCTGGAATCGGTGTCGGCCCTGCGCTGCAATCCGTTCTCGCAGCACCGCGCCGGTATCAACATCGGTGAGGGCGCCGCGCTGTTCCTGCTCACCCGCGAGCCGGGTCCGGTGTGCCTGGCCGGATGGGGCGAATCGGCCGACGCTCACCATATGTCCGCTCCCGATCCGCAGGGCCTGGGTGCCATCGATGCCCTGCAGCAGGCGCTGCAGCGCGCCGGCTGGGCGGCCGATGAAGTGGACTACGTGAACCTGCATGGCACCGCCACCGGGCACAACGATGCGATGGAAAGCCTGGCGGTTTCGCAGGTGCTGGGCAACGGCATTCGGGCCAGTTCGACCAAGCCCCTGACCGGCCATACGCTGGGTGCGTCAGGCGCGATCGAAGCTGCATTGTGCTGGATCGTGCTGGCCGAAAACCCGCAGCAGCAGCTGCCACCGCACTGGTGGGACGGCGTGGCAGACCCCGCGCTGCCGGCACTGCCGCTGGTCGCACCAGCCACCCGCCTGGCGCAGGCACCGCGGCGGGTGCTGAGCAATTCGTTCGCCTTCGGCGGCAGCAATGCCGTGCTGGCGTTGGAGCGTCGATGAACATGCTGTATGCAATTGAAGAGGTGGTACCGCACCGCCAGGACATGTGCCTGCTGGAGCGCATCACGCACTGGGACCAGGACACCATCGAGGCGGAACTGGTGGTGCCCGAGGCCGGCCTGTTCGTGGAAAACCACAAAGTGCCGGCCTGGGTGGGCATCGAATACATGGCACAGGCCATCGCGGCCTGGGCCGGCTGCCGTGCGCGTGCAGCGGGCAAGCCACCGCAGCTGGGCTTCCTGCTCGGCAGCCGCCGCTACAACAGCGCGCGCTGCAGCTTCCCCAGCGGCTCGCGGCTGCGCGTACAGGCGCGCTGCGAGCTGTTGGGTGACAATGGATTGGGGATGTTCGCCTGCCGCATCCTGGCGGGCGAGGACGAATGGGCGACAGCCAACGTGTCGGTGTTCGAACCGGCCGATGCGATGGCCTATCTGGAGAGTGGACAGGCATGACAGGGAATCGAAGCGTGCTGGTGACCGGCGCCAGCCGGGGCATCGGCCGGGCCATCGCGCTGCGCATCGCGCGCGATGGCTTCGACGTGGTGGTGCATTGCCGCAGCCGCCTGGATGAGGCACAGGCCGTGGTGGCCGAGATCCACGCGTTGGGCCAGCAGGCCCGCGTACTGATGTTCGACGTGGCCGACCGCGAGGCCGCACGCGCCGCGCTGGAGGCCGATGTCGAAGCGCACGGCGCGTACTACGGCGTGGTCTGCAATGCGGGCATCGCCCGTGATGGCGCCTTCCCGGCACTGTCGGCGGAGGATTGGGACCAGGTCATCCACACCAACCTGGATGGCTTCTACAACGTGCTGCATCCGCTGATCATGCCGATGGTGCGGCGGCGCAAGCCGGGCCGCATCGTCACCCTGTCGTCGGTGTCCGGACTGGCCGGCAACCGCGGGCAGGTCAATTACAGTGCCGCCAAGGCCGGCATCATCGGTGCCACCAAGGCCCTGGCGCTGGAACTGGCCAGCCGCCAGATCACCGTCAACTGCGTGGCCCCGGGCCTGATCGAGACCGAAATGCTCAACGATGAAGTGATCGAACACGCGCTCAAGCTGATTCCCGCCGGCCGCGTCGGCCGTCCCGACGAAGTGGCGGCCACGGTGGCGTTCCTGCTGTCCGAACCGGCCGGCTACATCACCCGCCAGGTGATCTCGGTGAACGGGGGCATGCTCTGATGGCCACCGATCGTCGCGTCGTGGTGACCGGTGCGTCCGCGATCAGTCCGCTCGGCCATGACTGGCCGACCATCGAGGCGCACCTGCGCAGCTGCCGCAACGCGGTGCGCGCGATGCCCGAGTGGGATGTCTATGCCGGGCTGAACACCAAGCTGGCTGCGCCGGCGCAGGACTTCGCGCTGCCGCCGAACTACAACCGCAAGACCACCCGCTCCATGGGCAAGGTCGCGATCATGTCGGTGCGTGCCACCGAAGTGGCGCTGCGCGAAGCTGGCCTGCACGAGCACCCGGTGCTGCGCAGCGGTCGCACCGGCGTGGCCTATGGTTCCTCGTCGGGCAGCCACGAAGCCACCGGCGAGTTCGGGCGCATGCTCAACGAGTTCACCACCGAAGGCATCAGCGCCACCACCTACCTGAAGATGATGAGCCACACCGCGCCGGTCAACATCGGCGTGTTCTTCGGCCTGTCCGGGCGTGTCTATACCACCTCCAGCGCCTGCACCTCGGGCAGCCAGGGCGTGGGCGCGGCCTATGAAGCGATCCGCAGCGGCAAGCAGACGGTGATGGTCGCCGGTGGTGCCGAGCAGCTCGACGCTACCGCTGCGGCGGTGTTCGACACCCTGTTCGCCACCAGCGTGCGCAACGACGCGCCGCAGACCACGCCGCGCCCGTTCGATGCCGGCCGCGATGGCCTGGTGCTGGGCGAGGGTGCCTGCACGCTGATCCTGGAAGACCTGGAGCACGCGCAGGCGCGCGGTGCCACCATCCTTGCCGAGGTGGTCGGCTACGGCACCAACAGCGACGGCCAGCACGTCACCCAGCCCAGCGCCGACACCATGGCCCAGGCCATGCGCCTGGCGCTGGAGGATGCGGGCCTGGAGGCGGCGCAGATCGACTACGTCAACGCCCACGGCACCGCCACCGATCACGGCGACATCGCCGAGACCCAGGCCACCGCGCAGGTGTTCGGCAGCCGCGTACCGATCAGCTCGCTGAAGAGCTACGTCGGCCACATGCTCGGTGCCTGTGGTGCGTTCGAGGCCTGGCTGAGCATCGAGATGATGCGTGCCGGCTGGTTCGCCCCCACGCTGAACCTGGCCGAGGTTGACCCGCGCTGCGGCCAGCTCGACTTCATCACCGGGCAGGGCCGCGAATTGCAGGCCGAGTACGTGATGAGCAACAACTTCGCCTTCGGCGGCATCAACACCTCGCTGGTGTTCCGCCGCTGGAGCGAATGATCCACCGTCCCATCCCGCCTTTTTCCTCAACCCACCCGCACCCCCGACAAGGAGATGTTCCGATGCGCCGCACCCTGATGATCGCCACGGCCACTGCACTGCTGGCCCTGACCTCCACCGCCTCCGCCCGCGACACCCGCGTTGAGCAGTCCCTGCAGGAGCTGGTCACCTCGCAGGCCGCCCGGGACGCCGGCATCGACGGCAGCGTGCGCTTCTACCTGGCCGGCCAGCCGGTCAGCGTGCAGCAGCGCCTGGGCGAGGACGTGACCAACAAGAAGACCAACGCCGCCAACAAGAGCGATGCCGAGGCCTGCCGCTGGGTCGCGCTGTCGGCGCTGCGCGCACTGCAGGACGGCGCCAAGTCGCGCGGTGCCAACGCGGTGGTCGACATCGTCAGCTACTACAAGAAGAACGAGTTCAAGAGCAGCACCAACTACGAATGCTATGCCGGTACGATCCTCGCTGGCGTGGCGCTGAAGGGCACCTACGCCAAGGTCAAGTAAGCGACCGCAGGGCAGCGGCGTTGCCTGAACGCCGCCGCCACATTGCTGAACCCCGTCGGGGAAACGCCGTCGATCACGCCGCCATCGTCGGCCGACGGCTTTCCCCGGTGTCGGCTTTCCGACACAATCATGGCTCTTCCCGGGTTATCGTCCCGCGGACATGCACGCCTACGTCTATAAAAGCCAACTCAAGCCTGACACCTACGTCTACGTTCCCCGACGCGATGATTTCAGCGCGCTGCCTGCGCCGCTGCTCACCTCGCTGGGTGCGCTCACCTTCGTCCTGGACGTGGCCCTGGATGCCCAGCGTCGCCTGGCCCAGGCCGACCCGGACAAGGTTCGCAGTGACATGAGCGAGCGCGGGTTCTACCTGCAGGTGCCGCCGTCGGTGGCCAGCCTGATGCCGCGCCACTATGACTGACGTCTCCCGTCCGCGCGCCCTGTCGATCGCCTTCGCCGTGGGCGCCTTGCTGGCACTGGGTGCTGCCGTGGGCGGCGTTGCCGGTGCCATCCTCGCCGCCCTGGCGCAACCGGCGTTCGCGCTGGGCGTATCGTGGTGGCGGCGCAGCCGTGCGCTGCTGCCGCTGAAGGTGGTTGCACGCCAGGACCTGCCGGCGCTGCTGGCACTGTGGGCGGCCGCACCGCTGCTGCTGGCGCTGCTGCTGGCCTGGCCGCTGGCGGCGCTGCGTGACAGCGGCAGCCTTGCGGCGGTGCTGGGCCTGAGTGTGCTGGTCAGTGCCGGCCTGCTCGCTGCCTGGCGCACCTGGCCGTTGTGGAACGATGTCGAACGGCTTGATGGCCGCCTGGCCCATCATTGGCAGGCGCTGGCCGGTCGCGACCTGACCGCCTGGCGCGGTCTCGGCGTGGCGGCGCTGGTGATCGCGCTGGCCGCGCTGGTGGTGCTGCCGGCCTGGCCGGGGCTGCTGCCGGAGAGCGCGCGCTGGCCCGCTGCGCTGGCGGTGGTGGTGGTGTCTCCCGTGCTGCACCTGCTGCTGCAACGGGTCGCGCCGGCGCCGCTGGTGTCGTTGCGCCCCAGCCCGATGGCGACGTCCAGCGCAGAACACGAACCGATGTTCGCTGCCGCGGCCGAGACCGCGCCGCTGGAGGCGATGGCACCGCAGGAGCTGACCCCGGCCCTGTATGAAGCCGCCCGCCACGGCCGCATCGACCGCGGCCTGCAGCTGCTGCAGGCCGGCGCCGATCCGTATGCGCTGCCCGACCCGAACTGGCGCGACCAGCGCAGCCTGGCGGTGCTGGCGGCGGTGCTGCCGGACCTGCGCCTGCTGCGCGAACTGATTGCCCGCGGCGTTGACGTGAACGCGCCGCACCGGGGCATGACCCCGCTGCTGGCCGCCACCCGCGACAGCTGGCATGGCCGCCCCGAAGCCGTGATGACCCTGCTCGCCAACGGTGCCGATTCGCGTGCCACCGACAGCGATGGCAACACCCCGCTGCACCATGCCGCGCGCAGTTCCGACCCAGGCGTGGCCGCGCTGCTGCGCGATGCCGCCGCCGAAGTCGATGCGCTGAACAACGAGGGCTGGTCGCCGCTGGCCGTGGCGTGCCAGGTCGGCAACTGGCGCCTGGCCCGCTTCCTGCTCGAACGCGGTGCGCGCAGCGAACCGGCAGAGGGCACCCCGGTGCTGCTGGCCGCCGCCGCCACCGAAGACGACGATCCGGCTGGCGTGCAGCTGCTGCTCAAGCACAAGGCGCGTGCCGACGCGCGTGATCGCCAGCGCCGCAGCGCGCTGCACGAGGCGGCGCTGGCCGGCCACGTTGAAATCATCGGCGTGCTGCTGGCTGCCGGTGCCAACCTGGAAGCACGCGATGCACTGGGGCGTACGCCCTGGCTGGAAGCTGCCCGTGCCGGGCGCGCCGCGGTGGTCGAACACTTGCTGCCGCACAAGCCGGACCTGGTTGCCGTCGACGGCGAAGGGCGCAACGCAGTGCAGCTGGCGGTGATGGCAGAGGATGTCTCGCCGTTGCTGGTCAAGCGCCTGGTGGAGCTGGGCATCGCCGCCGACGCGACCGATCCGGTCGGTCGTCGTGCAGTGGACTACGCTGCCGAAGCCGGGCGCTGGGCGATTGTCGCCCTGCTGGATCCGTCCTATCCGTTGCCGGCCGCGGTCAGTGACGGCCTGGCCGAGCGTGGCGAAGCCGCCAGTGCCAGCGGCCTGCTGCCGGACCGCCCGCCGCTGACCCTGCTGCGCGAAGCGCTGGGCTTCGGCAACACCGAAGGCATGGCCGCGCTGGCCAAGCTGTGCCAGCCGGAAGAACTGGGCGGCCTGCTGCTCGACCCCGAGCTGGCGCTGGAGCCGCGCGCGGTGGATTGGCTGCTGGGTCATGGCGCCGATCCCTACGTGCGCGACGCCTGTTCCGATACGCCGATGTTCGCGTTGCTGTCGCGCGGCATTGATGCGGTGCCGGCGTTGCAGGTGATGTTGCAGCGTGGCTTGTCGCCGGCCGGACGCGGTGGCCTGGCGCGCTTCCTGGCGGCCTGTGCGCAGCACGACCAGGCCGCCCGTGGCCTGGAACAGCTGGCGCTGGAATTGCTGGAGCGTGGCGCCGATCCGTTCGCGGCTTCGCCGGCCGGTGATCCGCCGTTGTCGCTGGCGGTGCGCCTGGGCTGGCTGCGCCTGCAGCAGGCGCTGCTGAAGGCGGGCGTCGATCGCGAAGCGCGCGACAGCCATGGCATGACCGCATTGCATCTGGCCACCGCATTGGCCCGCGAAGGCGCGCTGAAGCTGCTGGTGCAGCACGGTGCCTCGCCGGAAGCACGCGCCGCCGATGGCCAGACGCCGCTGGGCGTGGCGCTGTCGATTGGTCGCCGCGACCTGGCCGACTGGCTGGACTGGCGGGTGTGGCCGTTGCCGCGCCGCACCCTGCGCGAGTCCGATCTGCCGGCCGCCGCAATGGCCGGTGACGTGGATGCGGTACGCCGCCTGATCGATCTGGGCTTCGCCGTCGATGCGGTTGATGCGCAGGGCTGCACCGCGCTGCTGCGCGCCGCCGGTGGTGGCCATCTGGCGGTGACCGACCTGTTGCTGGCGCGTGGCGCTGATCCGCAGCACGCAGCGGCCAGTGGTGCCACGCCGCTGTCGGCGGCGGTCAGCATGCGCCAGGTGGACATCGTCTCGGCCCTGCTCGACGCTGGCGCCAAGCTGGAACACCGCCTGCCGGGCGGAGTGACCGTGCTGATGCTGGCGTCCGCGCTGGGCCTGCCGGACATCGTTGCGCGCCTGCTCACCGCCGGTGCCGACGTGCACGCCGGTGACGCCCAGCAGCTGGGCCCACTGCACTGTGCCGCGCTGTATGGCTTCAGTGCCCGCGTCCGCTCGCGCCTGCTCGCCCTGCTCGACACCCTGCTGCTGGCCGGTGCCGAACCGGACCAGGCCGCGGCTGGTTCGGTCACGCCGCTGCTGCTGCTGCTGGGCGCACGCGCCGAGCCCGGCACCGCCTGCGACGAACAGGTGGTGATGGCCGCAGTGGAACGCCTGCTGGACGAAGACGTGAGCCTTGAGGTGCGCGATCCGCGCGGCTTCGGACCGCTGCACCTCGCGGCCCTGCACGGTCTGCCGCTGCTGGTGCAGCGCCTGCTGCGCGCTGGTGCCGATCCGGAGGCGCGCGACAGCCTCAACCGCAGCCCGCGCGAGATCGCGGTGATGCGTGGCTTCATCGACGTGGCCGGCGAGTTTGAACCGCGCGTGCCGGGTGTCTCGTCAATGGCGCGGTTCCTGCGCGACAACGGTTGATCGCTGGAAAAGGGTAGTGCCGGCCGCTGGCCGGCTACCTCATGACATCTCCGGGATGACGGGATTGCCGGCCAGCGGCCGGCACTACCGGGTCCGCCATTGATCGGGTGGGTGCCGACCGTTGGTCGGCACGCCTACTTGCCGTCGCTTTCCGCGTCGGCCTCGAACAGATGCATCAGGTCGTTGCGTGCGTCGCGCGAGGTCTGGATCACCGCTGCCTCGTCGTCGTACACCAGGTACTGGTCGCGCAGCAGCTGCTCATCGTGCTCGCGGAAGCGCTGCACGTGGCGCTCGGCCACGTCCGGTGCCACGCCCAGCGCGGTCAGCACGCGGCCGCTCATCTCCAGGCTGGTGCCGAACACTTCGCGGAACGGCTCGGCCGACATGTCCATCAACCGCCACGCATGCTGGCGGTTGCGTGCACGCGCCAGCACCGTCGCGTCCGGGTACAGCCGGCGCACCATGCGCACCGCGCGCAGGTTGGTTTCCGGGTCATCCACGGTGATCACGAACACATCGATGTGCTCGCCCCCGGCCGCGCGCAGCATCTCCGGCCGGGTCGGGTCGCCGTAATACAGCTGGTTGCCGAATCGGCGCAGGTCGGCCACGGTATCCGGATTCGCCTCCAGCGCCACGAACGGCACCTTCTGCGCGGTCAGCAGGCGCGCGATCACCTGGCCGAAGCGGCCCATGCCGGCGATCAGCACCTTGGGCCGGTTGTCCGGCGCCACCTTGTCGGCCTCGGCCGGCTCGCGCGGAGTGGCTTTCTCCTGGCCGAGCAGTTTCAGCAGCGCGATCATCAACAGCGGCGTGATCGCCATCGACAGGCCGACGATCGCCACCAGCCGGTCGTGGTTGGCGTTGCCCAGCAGGTGCGCGCGCTGTGCCTCGTTGAACACCACGAAGGCGAACTCACCGCCCAGCCACAGCACGCTGCCCAGCAGCAGCGATTGCCGCGAGCTGAGCCGGGCGACACGTCCAACCGCGTAGAGCAGGCTGAACTTGACCACCAGCAGGATGCCGACACCTGCGGCGATCAGCCACGGCTCGGCGGCGATGCGGTCCAGGTCGATGCCCATGCCCACCGCGATGAAGAACAGGCCCAGCAGCAGCCCCTTGAACGGCTCGATCTGCGCTTCCAGCTCATGCCGGAACTCCGAATCGGACAGCAGCACGCCGGCCAGGAACGCGCCGAGGCTGGGGCTGAGGCCGGCTTCCTGCATGAACCAGGCGGTGCCCAGCACCACCAGCAGGGCGGTGGCAGTGAATACTTCCGGGCTGCGGGTGCGCGCGATGATGCTGAACACCTTGCGCAGCACCGGTCGTCCGCACAGGATCACCACCGCCAGCGCACCCAGCGCCACGGCCGCATCTTCCCAACGCAGGGTCTCGTTCTTCACCCCGCCCAGCAGCGGGATGGCCGCCAGCAGCGGGATCGCGATCAGGTCCTGGAACAGCAGGATGGCAAAGCCCAACCGGCCATGGTCGCTGTTGATCGCCTTGTGCTCGGACAGCAGCTGCAGGCCCACCGCCGTGGATGACAGCGCCAGCGCCACACCCACCACCAGCGCGCTCTTCCACTGGAAGTGGTCGAGCAGCAGCAGGCCGCCCAGCACCAGCCCGGACAGCGCCACCTGTGCCGCACCGGCGCCGAACACCGAGCGCCGCATCACCTTCAGGCGTGCCGGCGACAGCTCCAGGCCGATCACGAACAGCAGCATCACCACGCCGATCTCGGCGGCGCCGAGGATGCGGTCGGCGTCCTGCACGAAGCCCAGCCCGTCCGGGCCCAGCACCACACCGGCCGCCAGGTAGCCCAGCACCGCGCCGAAGCCGAACTTCTTGAACACCGGCACGGCGATGACCGCTGCCAGCAGCAGCACCAGCGCCAGTTCCAGACCACCGCTATGCATGGGAATACCTGGTCATCGGGGGAGCCGCCGTGCGTCCGTTCGGGTTGGGAAAAGCGTGGCGAACACCACCGCGCCATTATGCGCGCCGGCCTGTGTACGCACGAGAACAACCTGCGGGCAGGGTGCTGCCGCGGCGGGACCGGGTTGACCTGCATGGTCCACGGGTCCAGACTGCCCGCCGCTGGCGGCGCGTCCGTCGGCACACGCATCCCGGAGTACCCAACCCATGTCCAGCGACAGTAGAAGTCGACCTCGTTCGACGCCAGCGATGGCCACCGCCTGACATCGGGACGGTTTGCCTGCGTTGGCGTTGCGCGAGGTCGCACCCCCACAAGGCAAACCCGATGAACCAGAAGCAATTGCTGCGCCCGGTGGCCGATGCCGCCGCACTGGCCGCGCCGCTGGCGAACTTCAACACCGCCGATGCGGTGGAATTCCTCAACACGCTGGAACTGACCCGCGCCGCGGAAACGCTGGCTGCGCTGCCGTTGCCGCGTGCAGTGAAAATGCTGGAAGCGCCGGAACTGCACCGCAGCGGCGAACTGGTGGCTGCGCTGCCGCCGGCGCGCGCTGCCGCCCTGCTCGGCTTGATGGCCGACGACCGCGCCACCGACATCGTCCATGAGCTGGATGAGGAAGAACGCGCCCGGTTGATCCCGCTGCTGGGCACCGACGCCCGCCAGGCCATCCAGAAGCTGCTCAGCTACCCGCCGAACACCGCCGGCGCGCTGATGACCACCGAGTACGTGGCGGTACCCGCCAGCTGGACCGTGGCGCAGACCCTGCAGCACATCCGCCAGGTCGAGCGCACCCGTGAAACGGTGTACGCGATCTACGTGCTGGAGCCGGCCAGCCAGCAGCTGCAGCAGGTGGTGACCATGCGCCGGCTGATCACCGGCCTGCCGGAGGAGTCGATCCTGGACGTGGCCCAGGTCAATCCACCGGTGACGGTGGACGCACTGATGGACCAGGAAGAAGTGGCACGGCTGATCCGTCGCCACGACCTGCTGGCGATCCCGGTGGTCGATGCGCAGCAGCAGATGCTCGGCATCGTCACCGTCGATGACGTACTGGATGCGCTGATCGAGGAATCCACCGAGGACGCGCACAAGTTCGGCGGCATGGAAGCGCTGGACAAGCCGTACATGCAGATCGGTTTCTTCGAGATGCTGCGCAAGCGCGCCGGCTGGCTGAGCGTGCTGTTCCTGGGCGAGATGCTGACCGCCAGCGCGATGCAGCACTATGAGGACGAACTGGCGCGCGCGGTGGTGCTGACCCTGTTCATTCCGCTCATCATGAGTTCGGGCGGCAACTCCGGTTCGCAGGCCACCTCGCTGCTGATCCGCAGCCTGGCGCTGCGCGAGCTGCGCCTGCGCGACTGGTGGAAGGTGGCCCTGCGCGAAGTGCCCACCGGCATGGTGCTGGGCGCGATCCTCGGCTGCCTGGCCATCGTGCGAATCGTGATCTGGCAGCTGGGTGGCCTGCATGACTACGGCGAGCACTGGATCCTGCTGGCGATCACCATCGGCGCGGCGCTGATCGGCATCGTCACGTTCGGCTCGCTGTCCGGATCGATGCTGCCGTTCATCCTGAAGCGGCTCGGCTTCGACCCGGCCAGTGCCTCGGCCCCGTTCGTGGCCACGCTGGTGGACGTGACCGGGCTGGTGATCTATTTCAGCATCGCCGCGATGATCCTGCACGGCACACTGTTGTAAACCGGGGTCGGTTACGGGGTCGGATCCCTTCGCGCAGCGAAGGGCTCGGACCCCTGAAGCAGCGTGCTCCGGTAGTTGCCGACCTTGGTCGGCACGCAAGGGTCACGCAAGGGTCAGAGCCCTTCCTTGGCGAAAGGGATCTGACCCCATCGCCATGGAATTTGGTTACCGTAGGCGCATGAGTACCTACCACCTGCAGTCCGTGTTCCGTCCGCAGTCGGTCGCGGTGATCGGCGGCAGCCCGCGTCAGCGCTCGGCCGGACGTGCGGTGATGCGCAACCTGCGCGGCACCGGCTTCCCCGGCAAGGTGGCGTGGATCAACCCGCGGCATGCCGAAATCGATGGCATCCGCACCGTGAAGCGGCTGAAGGACCTGGACTGGGTGCCGGATCTGGTGGTTATCACCGCGCCGGCGTCGATCGTGCCGCAGGTGGTGCGCACCGCTGCCGAACGCGGCGTGCAGGCCGCAATCATCCTCACCGCGCACCTGGGGGAAGGCCCGGGCTCGCTGTCGGCGCAGGTGGAGGCGGTGGCGCGCAAGCATGGCCTGCGCATCCTCGGCCCACACTGCCTGGGTGTGATTGCACCGCACGCGCGGCTCAATGCCAGCATCGCCGCGCACTTCCCGCAGGCCGGTGATCTTGCGTTGATCTCCGAATCCTCGGCCATTGCCGCCGCGCTGGTGGAGTGGGGCGTGGCCCGCTCGGTCGGGTTTTCCGCGGTGGTCTCGCTGGGCGACACGATGGACGTCGACTTCGGTGACCTGCTCGACTACTTCGCCACCGACTACCGCACCCGCGCCATCCTGCTCTACGTCGAGCAGATCAAGGATGCGCGCAAGTTCATGTCGGCCGCGCGTGCCGCCGCCCGCGCCAAGCCGGTAGTGGTGGTGAAGTCCGGCCGCGCCGAGCGCGTGCAGCCGGGCAGCCGCGATACCCATGTGCAGGCCCTGGCCCGCGCCGACGACGTGTATGGCGCCGCGTTCAACCGCGCCGGCCTGCTGCGCGTGGGCGCGCTGGACGAACTGTTCACGGCCGCCGAATCGCTGGGCCGGTTGGGGACCTTCCCCGGTCGTCGCCTGGCCATTCTCAGCAATGGTGGCGGTGTCGGCCGCCTGGCCGTGGACCAGCTCATTGCACTGCGTGGCACGCTGGCCAACCTGTCCGACAGCACGGTCGAGAAACTCGACGCCGTGCTGCCGCAGGGCTGGTCGCGCAGCAACCCGGTCGACATCGTGGTCGACGCCGATGGTGACCGCTATGCCGCCGCCATCGAGGCGCTGCTGGCTGACAACGAGAATGATGCGGTGATGGTGGTCAACGTGCCGACCGCATTCACTTCATCCGCAGACGCCGCACAGGCGCTTACCCGCACGCTCGGACTGCGCCCGCGCCATCACCGCGACAAACCGGTATTCGCGGTGTGGCTGGGCAACGATGACCAGGCCACCGCCACGCTCAACGCGGCACGGGTGCCGACCTATCCGACCGAGGCCGAAGCGGTGCGCGGCTTCCAGCATCTGGTGCGTTACCGCGAAGCGCAGAACGCGCTGATGGAAACACCGCCCAGCCTGCCGCAGGACTTCAGTGTCGACGCGGCGGCCGCACGCGCGCTGGTCGATGCGGCATTGGCCAACGGCCAGCAATGGCTGGACCCGTTGGCCACCCACGAACTGCTCAAGGCCTACGGCATTCCCTCCGCGCCGGTGATGCACGCGCGCGATGCGCACGAGGCAATGGACCTGGCGCAGCCGTTGCTGGAGCGTGGCGCCAGCGTGGCGCTGAAGATCCTGTCGCCGGACATTCCGCACAAGTCGGAAGTGGACGGCGTGCGCCTGAACCTGTCCACGCTGCCGGCGGTGCAGAGCGCGGCCAACGCGATCCTGTCGCGCGCACGCCAGCTGCGGCCGGATGCGCGCATCGATGGCCTGCTGGTGCAGCCGACCATCGTTCGCCCGAAGGCGCGCGAGTTGATCGTCGGCATTGCCGATGACGCGACGTTCGGCCCGGTGATCGTGGTCGGCCGTGGCGGTACCGCGGTTGAAGTGATCAATGACAAGGCGTTGGCGCTGCCGCCGCTGGACCTGCGCCTGGCCCACGAGCTGATCGGCCAGACCCGCGCCTCGCGCATCCTCAAGGCCTATGGCGATGTGCCTGCCGCCGACGAGCGCGCACTGGCATTGGCGCTGGTCAAGCTGGCACAACTGGCCGCCGACATTCCCGAAGTGCGCACGCTGGACATCAATCCGTTGCTGGTCGACGGCAAGGGCATCCTCGCCCTCGACGCACGCGTGGCGGTGGCGCCGTCGCGCATCCTGCACAAGGGCCGTGGCCATCCGCGTTTTTCGGTGTTCCCGTACCCGAAGGAGTGGGAGCGCACCATCGAACTGTCCGATGGCGGCCGCGCCTTCGTGCGTCCGGTGCGGCCGGAGGATGACGCGTTGTTCCGTGCGTTCTTCGCCCGCGTCAGCGACGAGGACCTGCGCCTGCGTTTCTTCCAGTCGGTGAAGCACTTCAGCCACGAGTTCATCGCGCGCCTGACCCAGCTCGACTACGCACGCTCGATCGCACTGGTGGCGATCGAACCGCGCAGTGGCGAAATGCTCGGCGCGGTGCGCCTGCACGCCGATGCCGATTACCACCGTGGCGAGTACGGCATCTTGATCCGCTCGGACCTGAAGGGACACGGCATCGGCTGGCGGCTGATGGCAATCATGATCGAGTACGCCAAGTGGCTGGGCCTGGACGTGGTCGAAGGCCAGGTGCTGCGCGAGAACAGCACCATGCTGGCGATGTGCCAGAGCCTGGGCTTCAAGACGAAGCTGGACCCGGATGACCCGACGGTGATGATGGTGACCCTGCCGGTGCAGCAGGTCGAGGTGCCCGAAGTGCCGCCGGTGGCGTGATCCGCGCTCGGCGGTGCACCGATCTCATCGCACCGGTTCCACCACCACAGCCGTGCCATAGCACAGCACCTCGGTCAGCCCGGTCATCACATCGGTGGCGTCGTGGCGCATGCCGATGATCGCGTTGGCGCCGGTTGTTCTAATGATTGAGCGTGGACTATGACGACGGCTTATGCCCTGCATGACGGCGCGCGATCAGCCCGAGCATGCCAGTGCACCAAGTAGTTGGCGCGTCTCTCAAGAAATGGTTATCGAATCGAGGTCACCATATGGGATAAGCGCTGACGCATTTCGCTCTTTAACTCTGCGAACAGACGTCGCTATCATTCGGTGAACGCGGGCTAAATGATTATCGAAGAGTGTCTACAGATCTGTTTCGCAAGGAAGTTCTACAAGGAAAACGTGCCGGTTGGTTGGGATCGATTTCCATCGCGCAGCCAATCAGACTCTGGGTTCTTGCGATCGCCGCTTCTGTCACCGCACTTGCTGTAGCGCTGCTGCTTTCAATTGGCACCTATACCCGTCGTTCGCATGTGGGTGGCCAGCTTGTTCCAGTTAATGGCATCGCGCAGGTCATGGCGCCCGCTGATGGGTTCATGTCGGAAGTCAGCGTTTCCGAGGGTGAGCACGTCGAAGCAGGCGAAGTGATCGCGGTCTTGACTGTCCCGCGGGCCACTACCACCGATGGGGATACGCTGGCCGCGATGGAATCCCGCTTCGAGCGCAGGACGTCCGGCCTTGAGGCCGCACAGATTGCCAAAAGGATGCGCCTGAGCGCACAGCGTGAGGGATTGAGTGGCCAACTTTCCAACGCACAGCGAGAGCTTGCACAGATTGACACGGAAGTGCTGACAAGGCGGGATCAGATCAGAATTGCAGAGGAAACGTTGGAACGCCTCCGGCTCCTTGAGGATGATCGTTACGTCAGTGTTCTCCAGATCAAGCAGCAGGAATCTGCAGCGCTCACGCAGAAGGGCGAAATGCAGGCATTGCAGCGACAGTCCATCGCCACGCGCAGGATGATCGAGCAGATCACGCAGGCGCTCAATGAACTGCCTGGAGAGAATGAGGCCGCAGAAGCGGCATTCCAGCAGGATCTGGCATTGCTTGAGCAGGAACGCGTGGAGAATACCGCACGTGGGCGCTTGGCCATTGTCGCGCCGGTCTCTGGAATTGTGGCCACCCAGCAGATCAAGGCTGGCCAGGCCGTGCAGAGCGGTCAGCCGATCGTGAGCGTGCTGCCTGGGGATGGCCGTCTGGAAGCGGAATTACTGGTTCCGAGCCGAGCGGTGGGTTTCATCGAACCCGATGACAAGGTCCTGCTCAGATACCAGGCATATCCCTACCAGAAGTTTGGACATCATGAAGGGCGGGTTTCGCGGATCAGTCGAAGCACACTGGGCGTCCCGCAGAATGGCAGCGCGACAGAGCCGATGTACCGAATCACCGTCGCGCTTGCAGCGCAAACGGTAAGCGCATACGGGAAGCCCGAGGCACTCAAACCCGGAATGCTCGTGGATGCGGATGTTCTGGGTGAGACGAGATCATTCTTTGAGTGGGTCCTTGAGCCGATCTACTCAATCAAGGGAACTGTGTTCGGACAATGACTGCAGCATTGGATGAGACAGCGTGTTGCTGGTCGAGCCAGCCCATGCACACTGGACGTGTGCCAATTTCAGGAGATCGATTGTGCGTGAACTGACCATGGATGAAGTTTTCGAAGTTGAGGGTGAAGGTGCGATGGGTGCCTTCATCAATGGTGCAGGTGCGGGTGGCTTTGCAGGTGCGCTCGCTGGTGGCCCGGCCGGGTCCGCTGCCGGTGCGCTCATCGGTGGGGGAATCGCCGTTGCGCTTTACCTGATGTAAGTCCTTCTTCTCTGAAACTCAATCAATCATATCAATATAGGAGGAATTATCATGCGTGAACTCAATAATGCGGAAGTTGCCAATGTCGACGGCGCAGGCGAAGGTGCTTCGAACGGCTTCGTCGGTGGCGTGATCGCCGGTGCGGGAGTCGGGTTCCTGGTGGGGGGGCCGGTGGGCGCATTCGCTGGCGCGGTCAGCGGTGGCATCCACGGTGCAATCGTGGGTCACTACCTGATGTGATGGGCATGGCGCAGGGGTGCTGGCGCACCCCTGCGCAATCTGTTTGGAAGCACTGGCTTCCGGAAAAATTGGCAGGAGGAGAGCAGATCATGAAGTTTCCGGGTATCGACGAAAAGACGTTCGCCATCTGTGTGTGCTGCCTGGCCGTGGTCGCGGCATCTTCAGACCGCCGGATCTGGTCACTTCTGTGCGTTGGTGCGATTGTGGTCGCTATCGCCAGATTCGTTGATGCAAGACGCAAGCGAGTTCAGAGAGAACATACGTCGAATTGAACCCTTGTGCGGGAAAAATTCACGCTGCCGAAGGTGATCATGCGGCGTGTTCGGTAGTGGCCATTGGTACTGAGGTTTGCACCAGAGGCGTCTGTTTCAGATTGACTGGGATCTTGGGCTTGTCATCGGAATGAAAGCGATACTGCAGTCGGAGGCAACGGAATGTGGGCTGGCGTCGATCGCGATGATCGCCGACTTTCATGGGAAGAAGATCGGTCTAAGCGAGATCCGCCGGCGCTATCCGTTATCGCTCAAGGGTGCCAAGCTGGCCCAGCTCATCCACATTGCACATCAGTTGGGACTGTCTTCGCGGCCCTTGCGGCTTGAGATGGAGCACCTTTCCGAACTCAAACTGCCTTGTATTCTACATTGGGATCTGAGCCACTATGTGGTGCTGGCAAAGGTGGGCCGCAGCGGCGTCAGGATTCTTGATCCCGCCATCGGTGAGCGGGTGCTTGCGCTGGAGGAGGTGTCCGAGCATTTCACCGGTGTGGCGCTTGAGCTGGCTCCCACGTCGGAGTTCCAGAAGGAGGCCCGGCCGGATTCGATCTCACTGCGGCAGCTGACGGGACAGATCAATGGCCTGTGGCCCTCGTTGGCGTTAGTCCTGCTTCTCTCGGTCGCGCTCCAGATCTTCGTGGTCCTTGCCCCGTTCTATACCCAGTGGGTGGTGGATCAGGCACTGGTTTCGGCAGATCGGGATCTCCTTACGGTACTGGGAATAAGCTTCGGGCTTGCCATGCTGTTGCAGGTGGCTATCGGGCTGTTGCGCGGTTGGTCTGTCATCTATCTCTCCTCTACTCTGGGCTTGAGATGGATGGGGAATGTTATCGGGCATCTGCTGCGATTGCCGTTGGACTTCTTCGAGAAGCGACACCTGGGCGATATCACCTCTCGGGTCTCGTCGGTGCAATCCATCCAGAGGACGTTGACGACCAGTTTCGTCGAAGCGCTCATCGATGGCCTGATGGCGATCGTCACGCTAGGAGTCATGGTTCTCTACAGCTGGAAGCTAGCGTTGGTGACGCTGGCGGCGGTGGTGCTGTACACCTTGGTCCGCGCCACCGCGTACGCGCCAGTTCGCAATCGTACCGAGCGCCAGCTCGTTGCCAGTGCAAAGCAGCAATCGCATCTGCTCGAGTCGATCCGCGGCATGCAGAGCATCAAGATCGCCGGCCAGGAGCCGATGCGGAGGGCAACCTACGAGAACCTGATGGTTGGCACGGTCAATGAAGAAGTCAGGCTTTCGAAGCTGACGCTCGGCTTCACCGTTACCAGTCAGCTGATCTTCGGAGTCGAGAGGATTGCTGTCATCTGGATTGGCGCGGTGCTGGCCATGAACAACGTGTTCTCGGTTGGCATGTTGGTAGCCTATCTTGCGTACAAGGACCAGTTCGCACTACGAATGGCTGGTCTGATCGACAAGGCCATCGAGTTCAGGATGCTTCGCCTGCATGGCGAGCGATTGGCGGATGTCGTTCTGAGTGAACCTGATCAGGATTTCGATCAGATCGACACAGTGGTACCAATTTCGTCCTCCATCGAGGTCGAGAATCTCTCCTTCCGTTACGCCGAAGGTGAGCCCTGGATCGTCCGCAACTGTTCCTTTCGTGTTGAACAGGGTGAAGCAGTGGCCATCGTGGGCGCATCAGGTTGCGGCAAGTCGACCCTGATGAAACTGCTGCTCGGATTGCTCAAGCCCAGCGAAGGAAGCGTAAGCATCGGCGGGATAGATATCCAGAAGCACGGTCCACGTGGCGTCCGCTCCATGATCGGAGCGGTGATGCAGGATGACCAGTTGTTTGCCGGGAGCATTGCCGACAACATCAGCGGCTTCGACAGTGGCTTCGATGAACAGCGCATTGAGGAAGCTGCTCGAATGGCCGCGGTGCACGATGACATCGCGGGGATGGCGATGGGTTACCACGGTCTTATCGGCGACATGGGCAACTCGCTCTCAGGCGGTCAGAAGCAGCGAGTGATTCTGGCCCGCGCCCTCTACCGCCGGCCACGGATTCTGTTTCTAGATGAGGCCACCAGCCATCTTGATGTCATGCGCGAGCGCTTGGTCAACGAAGCCGTGCAGCGTATGGAGCTGACCAAGGTGATCGTGGCCCATAGGCCGGAGACCATAAACAGCGCCGACCGCGTGCTCGTGATGGAGCAGGGGCGGATCGTCCAGGAGGTGCGGCCCCAGCGTGGGGCGTCGACGGCGCCTGCTTCCGACGCCGAGGAATGCGTCGCGGCATCGGTCTGACTCGCGTCCCACAGGGTATCCAGAAGCGGGCGTGGGTCCGGCGCGCCTGGCTCATCCGGCGGCACGTCGCCGCGCTTGGCGCGGTCGCTGGCATGGCGCCGTCACCGCACCGGCGCGACAATACCCCCATGACCGACCGTACCCCCCTGTTGCTGCTGCCCGGCCTGCTCAACGATGGCGAGCTGTGGCGCGCGCAGTTGGCCGATCTGGCCGACATTGCCGATTGCACCGTAGGCGACCAGACCCGTGGTGAGACCCTGCACGCCGTGGCCGAGGATGTGCTGGCGCAGGCGCCGGAGCGCTTCGCGCTGGCCGGTTTCTCGCTGGGCGGTTTCGTCGCCCAGCAGATTCTGCGCATCGCGCCGGAACGCGTGTTGCAGCTGGCGCTGGTCGATACCTCGATCCACGCCGATTCACCGGAACGTGCCGAACAACGCCGCAGCCAACGCGCCAGTGTGCGCCTGCCGGGGAAGTTCCACGGCTTCGGCGATGCGCTGATGCGCAGCTACATCGACGCCTCGCGGCTGGATGACTACGTGCTGGTGCAGCGCGTGCGCGACATGACCGCCCGCCTGGGCGCGGAAGTGTTCCTGCGCCAGAGCGCGCTGGAACGCCCTGACGGCCATGACGTGCTGGCTGGCTACCGCGATCCGCTGTTGATCATCTGCGGGGCCAACGATCACATCACGCCGCTGGCAGTAAGCGAGGAAATGCATGCCCTGGTGCCGCACTCGCAGCTGGTGGTGGTGCCCGATTGCGGGCACCTTGCCCCGATGGAGAAGCCGGACGAGGTCAGTGCGGCGATGCGTGGGTGGTTGCTGCAGGCGTGACACTGTCCAGCTTGATGGATTCCTCGTTCCAACCCATGCCGTTGTAAACGTGGTAGCGCAGGACGCCGATGTACTCGTGCAGCATCACTTCGATCAGCAGCAGGTTGTACGCAGAGGGAAGCCACCCCGGCGAGGCGCGGAGGCGATCACTGGGCAAGCCCTCGGCCACGACACCGAAGTGCCGGAAGTAGATCAGACTTCGCCTTAGGTGCAGGCCAGAGGTCACCAGCACTACCCGGACACTGTCGCGCTGGATCATTCGGCTGCTGTTGCTGGCGTTCTGCCAGGTGTTCACGCTGGCGTGCTCGCGGATGATGTGTTCCGCAGGCACGCCCAGCGCAATCAGTTCACGCGCGTAGACGTTGGCTTCTGCGGCATTGTCTGGCGCAGTAGCGCCACCGCTGACCAGCACCACGCAGGATTCGCCGGTGCGTTCGCAGGCGAGGTAGCGCTGCGTTGCGGCCATCAACCGGCTATAGCCAGCCAGGCCGGGCCTGGAGCCGTGAGCGTCCTGATCGATGCCAGCGCCCAGCACGACAATCGCCGTGCGTGGATGGTGCGCTGTTGCAGTGCTTGGCGGCGCGTCCTGTGCCAGGTCCAGCAGCAGTTGCGTGATGGGCGCGCTCGCGCTGGCCAGGATGGCCAGTGGCGCTACGGCGAGCAGGGCGCCGCTACGCACGTGTCGCTTTCGAACCAGAACCGCACACGAGAGCAGCAGAAAGAGTGTCAGGGCGAGCATGTCGAACCTCAGGAAAATTTGAAAGGAATCCGATGGCATTACGCGATCGTTGCTTCCATGCTGGATGCCATGGATCTGAAGCGAATGTCACTCCCGGTCAGATGTGTTGCCATCGTGGGCGCCATCCTGCTCGCGGTTGCAGGCGGGCATCTACTGGGTAGCATGTTTCCGCAGCTGTTCCTGCAGATCCATCAACGGATGCAGTAGTCCGTACGCTCCGCACGTTGTCGCTTCAGGCCTCTGTTTGGGTGTCGCGGAACGCGGAAACGCATCTCTTCAGGTGTTGAATGCGACAAGCAGAGGAAAGCAATGCGACGCTTGAACTCAACGCAAGGCGTAGAGCCGCGGCGACATCCTGCAGACGGACCTGAGCTCGGGGAGCGATCGATGCTCAACCTGATTGCAGCGACCGCGCCAGACCAGTTCTCATCGTTTGTCGTTGACCTGGACGAGGCGATTTCGCGCTGGATGAGCGCTGCGGAGAATGAATCCCCGGGTTGCCTGGAACAGGAGCTTTCGCGCATGCATGCCTTGAAAAGTGTGACCTCGGCCTTGGGCAGCTGCAGGATTGCCGATGCCTGCGAAAATCTGGCTGATGCTCTCCGCTCCGGCGAAGCCATCGGCAGCGTGCGGCTGCGCGGCTGCGCGCTGGCAATCTCGGCAAAGCGCCTTCTGGGACGCACGACAGGTCAATCACTGACCGGGGGGCGCTGACATGCATGATCCGTACACGCCCTCTCCAATGTCGTCCCCGGCAGCGCTGCTGCATGCTGCGCGCGTGCTGGAAATGCATCGTCTGGCTCTACTGCTGTCATGCTTCCAGGAGCCGCGCGCCAGTGGGTTCCGTGTGCTGCTGCAGGCGCTTGCGGTGCTGTGGTGCTGGCTTTGGATCGATGGCCCTCAGCCTGTTCTGGCCGATGAGGCAGCGCGGGTGCTGCCGGCCGCCGTTGTACTTCTGGCGGTATCTGTAGCGTGGGCACTCTTTGTAAACCTTCGCAGGGCGCGTCACGACACGTGGTACGACGCGGCGGGCCTTCTGCTCAGTCTGGCGATGGTGGCCATCCAGGTGCACGCGGCCTTCATCCTGTTGATGGCACTCAATGCAATCCTGCCGTTCCTCGTCATCGCCGCGACGGTGGCTTACGGACGCAAGGCCATGGCGCCGGCAATCGCGGTAACGGCCGTGGCGCTGCTTTGGGCAGCCCCCGAAGGCTACTGGTTCTCGCGGCCCGCCTATCTGGCCTATGCGCTGGCGCTGACCATCCTGTTGCCGCTGGTCGTGGCGTCATTGGTGGCAGCGATGCGCGAAATCGCGTTGCGTGCCATTGCGTCGCGTGAGGCGCAGGGGCGATTCGTCGGCACCATGAGTCATGAGCTTCGCACGCCGCTCAATGCCATCATCAGCGGCATCCAGCTTCTGGAGGTCAATACGGCAAGTGCTGCCCAGCGACACGCACTGGCCACCGTTGCAGGGCAGGCCCAGGCGCTCCGACGTCGCATTGATGATGTACTTGATGTTGCCAGCATTGATGGTGGCAAGCTGAAACTGCGGCCACATCCTTGTTCGCTGCGTTCCATCATCGAGGCGGCGCAGGCGAGCTGCATGCCTGCGGCTGCAGACAAAGGCGTGGTACTGCAGGTGGATGTGGGGAGAGCAGACGTATGGCTGTTGGCAGATGGCGGTCGCATCGAACAGGTGGTGACCAATCTTCTCTGCAATGCCATCAAGTTCAGTCCCATGGCGGGCGAGGCGAGGGTCTCGGTTGGCGCCGTTCGAGCGGTGGATGACTGGCAGGTGCGGATCTCGGTCTGCGACTCCGGGACGGGCATCGACGAAGCGCAGAGAGACATGATTTTCTCGCCTTTCGTGCAGGTCAGTCAGGGCGAAGCACGTTGCGAACAGGGCGTCGGGCTCGGGCTGTACATCGTTCGGCTGATTTCCGATGCCATGGGCGGAACGATCAGCGTCGGCCGCAGCGATGTCGGCGGCGCCTCATTCGTGTGGTGCTTCGCTGCTGCCGTGGCCGATGAGGCTGAGCCGCTTCCTTCCCTGGGTGAGCTTTTCCAGTTGCACGCGGCGGTGGTTCGTCCGCTGCACTGCCTGCTGTTCGAAGACGTGGAGACCAACCGCGAGGTGGTGCAGCACCTGCTGCAGTGTGCAGGCCATCGCCTCAGCTTCCGGAAAGATGGTCACGATGCTCAGGCCGTCATCAAGGCGCTGGCGCCCGACGTAGTTCTGCTGGATCTGCACATGCCAGGTTGCAGTGGGTGGGACGTACTGGAGGCGCTGGTCAGGGACCCTGCGGCGCCTCCCGTTCTGGTGATGAGCGCAGACACCCGGGTAGAGGTGATTGACAGGGCGCAGGCGCTGGGCGCGGCTGGGTTTCTGTGCAAGCCACTGGACATCGAGAGCGTCCTGGATATGTTGCGCGGTGTTGCCGAGCGCTGACCGTCCGGTAGGTGCCGACCAAGGTCGGCACCTACCGATTCCGATCCGCAACCGCGGTCGGGATCAATCCCAGGCGGGTGCAATCCCTTCCGGATTCGCCAGGCGATGGCCACGATCCAGCTTGGCGATCTGCGCCATGTCTTCGTCGGTCAGGCGGATCGCTGCCGCTTCCAGGTTGCTCGACAGGTTCTCGCGCTTGGTCGACGACGGGATCACCGAGAAGCCCTGCTGCAGCGCCCAGGCCAGCGCGATCTGCGCCGGAGTGGCCTGGTGACGGCCGGCAATGGCCTGGATCACCGGGTCCTTGATCACCTCGCCATAGGCCAGGCTCATGTAGGCAGTGACGTGGATGCCGTTGTCCTGCAGGAACTTCACCAGCAGGCGGTTCTGCAGGTACGGGTGGATCTCGATCTGGTTGGTGGCGATGGCGTCGGCACCGAGGATGCCGATCGCCTTGCGGGTCTGGGCGATGGTGAAGTTGGAGATGCCAATCGCCTTCGTCAGGCCCTGTGCCTTGGCCTCGGCCATCGCCGGCAGGTACTCCTCCATCGGCACGTCGACCTTGTCGTTCGGCGACGGCCAGTGGATCAGCGTCAGGTCCACATGATCGGTACGCAGCTTTTCCAGACTGGTACGCAGGCTGGCCAGCAGCGCTTCGCGCTTGAACGCGGTGATCCAGACCTTGGTGGTCAGGTAGATCTCTTCGCGCGGCACGCCGGAATCGGCGATGGCCTGGCCGACCTCGGCTTCATTGCCGTAGATCTGCGCGGTATCGATGGCGCGGTAGCCGACATCCAGCGCGTTGCGCACCGAGTCGATCACGGTCTGGTCTTTCAGGCGGAAGGTGCCGAGACCGAAGGCGGGGACAGTCATGGGGAGCTCCAGCAGAGGGGAGGGATGCGAATATCCAGCAAAGGGTAGGCCAGTGGCCGCATGCGTGCCGGCAACGGTGCATTGCACCACCGTACCGGCAGGGCATGACCTATCTCAATGCGTGGCCACGGCGATGCCATCGGCGCGGTCATCGATGCCGTCGCGGCGGTCCAGGCGGCCGCTGAGCACGGTCAATGCATACGCACCCACCACCACCAGCGCGCCCAGCCACGGCGTGTGCATCAGGCCGATGTTCTCCACCACCAGGCCGCCGAGCGAGGCGCCCAGCGCGATACCGATGTTGAAGGCGGCGATGTTCAGCCCCGATGCCACGTCGGTGGCCTGCGGCGCATAGCGCTGAGCCTGCTTGACCACATACACCTGCAGGCCGGGCACGTTGCCGAACGCCACCGCACCCAGTGCCAGTACCGTCAGCAGCATCAGCCAGGTGTTGTAGGCGGTGAAGGTGAGCACGAACAGCACGACGGCCAACAGGGCGAAGATGCGCTTCAGTGCGGGCACCGGGCCCATGCGGTCGGCCATGCGCCCGCCCCACAGGTTGCCGATCGCCACCGACACGCCGTACACCAGCAGCACCAGGCTGACTGCGTTTGCCGAGAAACCAGTGACGTCCTGCAGGATCGGCGCCAGATAGGTGAAGGCCAGGAAGGTGCCGCCGTAGCCCAGCGCGGTCATCGCATAGACCAGCAGCAGGCGGGGTTGGGCGAGTACGGCCAGCTGCTGGCGGAAGCTGGCCGGCGCACTCTGCGGCACGCTGCGCGGCACGAACAGCAGCGCGCCGAGCAGGGCGATCACGCCCAGCGCGGCCACCGCCAGGAAGGTGGCGCGCCAGCCCAGGTGCTGGCCGATGAAGGTGCCCAGCGGCACACCGGTCACCAGCGCCACGGTGAGGCCGGTGAACATGATGGCGATCGCGCTGGCGGCCTTCTCCTTCGGCACCACCGCGGTGGCGATGATCGAACCGATCGAGAAGAACACACCGTGGGCGAGGCCGGTGAGGATTCGGGCGACGATCAGCGAGGTGTAGCCCGGCGCCAGGAAGGCGATGACGTTGCCGAGGGTGAACAGCACCATCAGCGCCACCAGCAGCGACTTGCGCGGCACGCGGCCGGTGAGCGCGGTCAGCACCGGCGCACCGATGGCCACGCCGAGGGCATACAGCGAGACCAGCAGGCCGGCCGAGGGCAGGCTGACCTGAAGGTCGGCGGCAATGGTGGGAATCAGGCCGACGATGACGAACTCGGTGGTGCCGATGGCGAAGGCACCGAGGGTCAGCGCCAGCAGGGCGAGGGGAATGCCACGGATCATGGCCGGCTCCGGAGGGAAGGAAGGCGCGCAGTGTGCGCGGCGCACCTTTGCGGAAAAAACCGGCCTTCACGCCAATCACTATTGCCGCCCAGTCAATAATGGAGGCATGAAGACCACTCTCGATGAAATGCAGGCCTTCCTCGCGGTGATCGACAGCGGGTCGATCAGTGCTGCCGCCGAACAGCTGGGGCAGACGCCGTCGGGCGTGAGCCGGGCGCTGGGGCGGCTGGAAGACAAGCTCGGCACCACCCTGTTGACCCGTACCACCCGCCGCCTGCACCTGACCGCAGAGGGCGAGGCCTACCTGCGCCATGCACGGGCGATCATCGATGCGGTGGAGTCCGCCGAGGAACAGATGGCCGCCCGCCGCGAGCGCCCGGCCGGACGCCTGCGCGTGGATGCGGCGATGCCGTTCGTGCTGCACGTGATCGCGCCGCTGGTGGCCGGGTACCGCGCGCGCTACCCGGAGGTGCAGCTGGAGTTGAACAGCTCCGAGCGCTACATCGACCTGCTGGAACGGCGCACCGACCTGGCGATCCGGATCGGGCTGCTGGCCGACTCCACCCTGCATGCGCGGCCGTTGGGTCGCTGCCAGCTGCGGCTGGTGGCCAGTCCGGCCTACCTGGCGGCACACGGCGAACCGGCCAGCGTCGCCGCGCTGGGCCAGCACACCCTGCTCAGCTTCAACGAACCGGAATCGTTGAATCACTGGCCGCTGCCGGGCGATGCCGATGGCCTGCTGCGGGTGCGACCGGATATCGCGGTGTCCAGCGGCGAAACACTACGCCGACTGGCGGTGGAAGGCGTGGGCATCACCTGCCTGTCCGACTTCGTGACCGACCGCGACCGCGCCGCCGGCACGTTGGTGCCGGTGCTGGCGACGCAGACGCTGGATGTGTACCAGCCGATCCACGCGGTGTATTACCGCAACACGGCGGTGTCGGCGCGGATCAGCTCGTTCCTGGATTACCTGGGTGAAGCGATGGCGCGGAGCGATTACCTGCGCTGAGGTCGTGGTGGGGTTGCCGGCCAGCGGCCGGCACTACCGCAGGTTAAGGCGGGTGCGGACCGTTGGTCCGCACGGCCCCTGCCATCGCCCGACCAACGGTCGGGCGCTACCCATGTGGTGGTGGGGTTGCCGGCCAGCGGCCGGCACTACCGCAGGTTACGGTGGGTGCGGACCGTTGGTCCGCACGGCC
>NZ_JCAFSV010000013.1:0-118814 GCF_059369595.1 Stenotrophomonas sp. YJH_SMC_25
GCCGGCACTACCGATCAACGATGGGCGAGCGCGTAATCCAGCGCCGAGCACACCGCTGCCACCTGCGCGTCGTTGCACTGCTGCGGGGTCGCCCGTGGGCTGTCCGGGTAGACCTCGGTGGTGGTGGTGTACTTCGCACCGGTAATGCCGGCGCACAGGCCCAGCTTCACCAGCGGGTACTCGATCACGCCATGGGCCACCACCGGCGAACCGATGATCTCGCCCTTGTCGTCGGCCGGCGCGATGTGGGTGACCTTCTCCACCGCGGCGATGACGGCCTGCTGGAAGGCCGGTTGTGGGTTCTCGCTGTCGTCCACCAGGTAGAACCCATCGGGAATCAGGCCCGGCTCGAACGGCTTGCCGTCACGCGCCGCCAGCGCCGGGCGGAACTCGCTCTCGTCGCTGTCGGTGGTTTCGTGCAGGTCGATGTGCAGCACGAACTGGCCCTTGTACGGCGCGATCAGTTCGATGACGGCGGTCGATTCGCGGGCCGGGCCGTCGGCGCGGAAGTTGCGGTTCGGGTCGATCGCATCGAAGTTCCAGCGGTTGATGCGCTCGAAGCCCCACGGATTCACGCACGGCGTCACCAGCAGGTTGGCCTTGCCGGCATAGTCGGCGGCGTGCTTTTCGAGGAACTCCAGCGCGCCCATCACGCCGCTGGTCTCATAGCCGTGCACGCCACCGGTGACCAGGGCAGCCGGCAGCGCCGGGTTCCAGTCGCGGCTGCGCAGGGCGAACAAGGTGTAGGTCTCGCCCGCGTAGTCGAGCTGGCCGTAGGCCACCTTGTCAAAGCGCGAAGCCAACGCCTCGATGCGCGGCAGCACCTCTTCGTCATAGCGACGCAGGCGCTGCTGGCGGCCACGCCACGCCTCCCGCTCCGCCGCTCCCCACGGCTGGCCAGGGGTTCCGACGGGGTAGAAAGCAGCTTGGGACATGGCGGATCTCAGCGGGTCAGGAAGCAATCGCCCACTCTACCACCGGGGCATCGGCATGAACCGGAGGCGCATTCCAATAGCGAATGGAATCAGCAATAATTCTCATTTACGACCTTCCACAACCCTTACCGATGCCCATCCACGCCCTGCAACCGGCCCGCCTGCCCCTGGCTGCCGCCCTCGCCCTGTGCCTGCTTCCGGCCACCCGTGCCTTCGCCCAGGACGGCGCCACCACGCTGGACAGCATCCAGGTTTCCGGCAGCTGGCTGGGCACCGGCCTGCATGACAGCGTCAAGAGCTTCGCCGGCGCGCGCACGGTGGTCGACCGCCAGCGCATCGAGGCCAGTGGCGCAGCCAGCATCGGCGATGCCATGCGCCGCATCCCCGGCGTGCAGGTCACCGACAACTCCGGCACGGCCGGCAGCTCGGTCTCGCTGAACATCGGCGTGCGCGGCCTGACCGGGCGCTACTCGCCACGCTCGACCGTACTGCTGGACGGCGTGCCGCTGGCGGTGGCGCCGTATGGCCAGCCACAGCTGTCGTTCGCACCGACCAGCCTGTCCAACATCGAATCGATCGACGTGGTGCGCGGCGGCGGCGCGGTGCGCTACGGCCCACAGAACGTGGGCGGCATCATCAACTTCAGCACCCGCGCCATTCCGACCGGCGCGGGCCTGCACGGCGAAGCGGGTGTGCGCTACAGCGCCTACGACCATGGCGGCGGTGACAGCACCCAGTACAACGCCTTCCTCGGCGGCACCGGCGGCAACGGCCTCGGCGCGGCGCTGCTCTACTCGGGCCAGGACGGGCGCGGCTGGCGCCAGGGCAGCGATGACCGCTTCAACGACCTCGCGCTGAAGTTCGCCTATGCCATCGACGAACAGCAGGAACTGCGCGCCAAACTGTCCTACTACGATGTGCGTTCGCTGACCCCGGGCGGCCTGACCCGCGCCCAGTACCAGGCCGATCCGTTCCAGAACACCCGCCCCACCGATTTCTGGAAGGGCCACCGCACCGGCATCGACCTGGGCTACACCAACACGCTGTCGGCCAACAGCGAGTTCGAGGTGCTGGCCTATTACAACGAAAGCAGCCGCGCCAGCTCGCTGATCAACGCCGCCAACACCCAGCTGACCGTGCAGCCGCGTGACTACCGCGTGCTCGGCATCGAGCCGCGCTACACCCAGCGCCTGCACTGGGGCGCCAGCGTGCACGACATCACCGCCGGCTACCGTTTCCTGCGCGAGCGCGGCAACGACCGCAGCTACACCGTCACCCGCCGCACCGGCGTGGCCAGTGCCACCACCCGATTCGACAACGCCACCGATGCGCATGCGTTCTACATCGACGACCGCATCGCGATCGGCCAGTGGCGGATCACCCCGGGCGTGCGCATGGAATGGATCGACATGGACCGCCGCCAGGCCGGTGGCACGGCGACCTTCAGCAGCCGCAACGACAAGGCCCTGCCCTCGCTCAACATCGCCTACCTGCTGACCCCGCAGCTGACCGTGTTCGGCAACTACACCACCTCGTTCGGGCCGGTGCAGAACATCCAGCTGAATTCGCAGACCGCCAGCAATCCGCTGAACCCGGAAATCGCCAAGACCACCGAACTCGGTGCGCGCTGGCAGGACGGTGCACTGCGCGCGGAAGTAACCGTGTTCAAGATGCGCTTCGACAACCAGATCCTGCAGGTGCCGGGGATCACTCCGCCGACTTTCCAGAACATCGGCGCCACCGATCACAAGGGTGTGGAGAGCGCACTGGAATACCGCTTCGCCGAGGACAGCGCGCTGGCCGGGCTGGAGCTGTACGCCAACTACACCTGGACCAAGGCGATCCAGCAGTCCGGCGACAACCGTGGCCTGGACGTGCCCTTCTACGCGCGCGACACCGACAGCGTCGGCGCCCGCTACGCACTGGCCGGCTGGACCTTCAATGTCTCCAGCACCCACCAGAGCGGCCAGTACGCCGACGCCGCCAACACCTGGGCCGAGAGCGCCGATGCGCGCGTGGGCCGCGTGCCGGGTGTTCGCCTGTGGAACGCGCAGGTGGCCTGGCAGGTGCCGGGACTGGGTGACAGCGAGATCGCACTGGGCGTGAACAACCTGGCCGACAAGCGCTGGTACACCCGCAATGTCGATGGCAACGCCGGCCGCATGGTGGCCGCGCCGCGTACCTTCTACGTGCAGGGCCACTACCGCTTCTGAAGCGGTAATCGCCCGATGCAGTGACGGTGGCGATCACGGTGGCGGCGTATCATGCCGCCACCATGTCACCGTCTGCTTTGCCATCGCGCCTGCATCTGGCCTTCCAGGGCCTGCGCCTGCGACTGCGTGGCAGTGATCTGTGGTTCATCGCACTCGCGCTGCTGGTCGGCCTGATCGCCGGCTACCTGACCCTGCTGCAGTCGGGCATCGCGCGCTGGTTGCAGGGCACGCTGTATGGGCTGGACGAAGGCATGCGCCTGAGCTCCCTGCCCTCGCTGACCTGGACCGCGCTGCTGGTGCTGCCACTGGGCGGCCTGCTGGTCGGCCTGGTCAGCCTGGCCGCGACGCGGCTTAAGCGCCCCCTGCTCGATGCGGTGGAAGCCAATGCCCTGCATGGCGGCCGCATGTCGATGCGCGACAATCTGATCGTGCTGACCCAGACCCTGCTGTCCAATGGCTGCGGCGCCTCGGTCGGGTTGGAGGCTTCGTATACGCAGATGGGTGCCGGCAGCGGCTCGCAGCTGGGCCGGGTGATGCGCCTGCGTCGCAACGACGTGCGCATCCTGGTCGGTGCCGGTGCCGCCGGTGCCATCGCCGCCGCCTTCGGTGCGCCATTGGCTGGTGCGTTCTATGCCTTCGAAATCGTCATTGGCGCCTACACCCCGGCCGCACTGGCACCGGTGGCCGTCGCCGCGCTGGCCGGTGCGTTCGTGGCCGACCAGGCTGGCATCGAGGCCTACCTGCTGCCCGCTGCCTCTACCATCGACGTGCGTGCCGCCGACTACGCCATCTACGGCCTGCTCGGCTGCTGCTGCGCGATGGTCGGCATTGTCATCATGCGCCTGATCGCTTCGATCGAAGGCACGGTCAAGCGCAGTCCATTGCCGCTGTGGGGTCGCCCGGTGGTGGGCGGCCTGCTGCTGATCCCGCTGGCCCTGGCCAGCCCGCAGGTGCTCTCGTCCGGCCATGGCGCGCTGCACCTGGACCTGACTACCCACCTGCCGTTGATCTGGATCGGCGGCCTGCTGACCCTGAAGTGCCTGGCCTCCGGCATCTCTCTCGGGTTTGGTTTCCGTGGCGGCCTGTTCTTCGCCTCGCTGTTCATGGGCACCCTGGTCGGCGCCCTGTTCGCCGGCCTGCTGGCGATGGCCACCGGCGTGCCGGTGGTCGACGCCACGTCCGCCGCGCTGGCCGGCATGGCAGCGTTGGCCGCGGCGGTGGTCGGCGCGCCCATGACCATGGCCATGCTGGTGCTGGAAGGCACCCACGACTTCCTGCTGACCAGCGTGGTGATGAGCGCGGTGCTGGTGTCCAGCACGCTGGTACGGCAGTGGTTCGGCTACTCGTTCTCGACCTGGCGCATGCACCTGCGCGGCGAGACCATCAAGAGCGCCCGCGACGTCGGCTGGGTGCAGAACCTCAACGCCGGCCGGCTGATGCGCAAGGGCGTGGCCACCGCGCCGGCCGATCTCGATGCCGCCGCGTTCCGCCAGCGCTTCCCGCTGGGTTCGGGCAGCCGGGTGATCCTGATCGACAGCGAAGGCCACTACGCCGGCATCGTGCAGATTCCGCGCGTCTACGGCGACGGCGTGAAGCCGGAAACCACGATTGGCGAGCTGGCCGAGAACCGTGATGTGTCGCTGTCGCCAGCCGCGGACGTGGTCAGCGTGATGCAGCGCTTCGACCAGACCCAGGCCGACGAACTGGCCGTGGTCACCGCCGACGGCCAGGTGCTGGGCGTGGTCTCTGAAGCCTTCGTACGCAAGCGCTACGCCGAGGAACTGGACAAGCGCCAGCGCGAACTGATGGGCGAGCGCGTCGAGGACACCGACTGATCCCGCAAAAAGGGGACGGAGGGGATTAAGTCGTTTCTGGCACCTGACTAACCACGCGTGGCGTGGACCGCTGGAAATCCACGCATGGCGTGGCTCTACTGTCACCTCGACCGGGTAGACTCCGGCCATGCGCTTCATTGAGACCTTCCAGGCCGGTCCCTTCGCCGACACCGTGGTGAGCCTGCTGGCCGCCTTCGTGCTGGGCACGCTGATCGGCGCCGAGCGCCAGTACCGGCAACGCACCGCCGGCCTGCGCACCAACGTGCTGGTCGCCGTCGGCGCCGCGGCCTTCGTCGACCTGGGCATGCGCATCGCCGGCAGCGCCGAGGCGGTGCGGGTGATCTCCTACGTGGTCTCCGGCGTCGGCTTCCTAGGTGCCGGCGTGATCATGAAGGAAGGCATGAACGTGCGCGGCCTGAACACCGCCGCCACCCTGTGGTGCTCGGCGGCGGTGGGCAGCTGCACCGGCGCGGACATGCTGGCCGAAGGCGTGCTGCTGACCGTGCTGATCATCGCCGGCAACACCCTGCTGCGGCCGCTGGTGAATGCGATCAACCGTATCCCGATCAACGAGGCCGCCACCGAAGCCACCTACGAAGTGCGCCTGAGCGTGGATGCCGAAGCCGTGCCGCGCGTGCGCGAGCGTCTCGTCGATGCGCTGGAGGCTGCGCAGTATCCGGTCGGCGACGTGCAGGTCGTCGAGCATGCCGATGCGCCCACCGATGTGATCGCGGTACTGGTCAGTACCGCCGTGAGTGCCGATGAGCTGGATGTGGTGCTGGCGCGGATGGAGCACGTGCCGGGCGTGCTGCACGCCACCTGGGAAGTCAGCACCCGCGATTGATTCATCCACGCATGGCGTGGATCTACCGAGGTCGTGGTGAAGTAGATCCACGCCATGCGTGGATGCTCTCTCACCCGCCCGCCATGCGCTGCTGTGCGCGCAGCAGCTTGCGGAATGAACCGCACTGCCGCGCGTCCTGCGCTTCCGGGCAGGCCGCCGCGCGCTGCAGGTGCCGGCGCACCCGCTGCAGCTGGGCGATCTGCCGCTGCAGCACATCGGCCTGTGCCAGCAGCGCCTCACGGTCCAGCGAGATACATCCATCCTGCGGCGGCAGCGACAACCCGATCTGCTGCAGCGACAACCCGGCCGCCTGGCCAAGACCGATCAGCGCCAGCCGTTCCAGCACGCGCTCGTCGTACTGCCGGCGCAGGCCGCGACGGCCCAGTGCCTGCAGCAGCCCAAGCTGTTCGTAGTAGCGCAGGGTCGAGGCCGGCACGCCACTGCGCTTGACCACCTCGCCGATATCCAGTTCACGCACGGGCTTGACCTCAAGTGACCTTCAAGCGCCAACCTATGGGCGACTTCCCCGCAAGGCAAGACCATGACCAGTACATCCCCCGTTGATCAGAACGCGCTGTGGAACGGCCCCGGCGGTCAGATCTGGGTTGCGCAGCAGGCCATCCTCGACGGCCTGTTCCAACCCCTGGCCGACCTGCTGGTCGACGAACTGCCCGACACCGTCACGCAACTGCTGGATGTAGGCTGCGGGACCGGTGCCAGCCTGCTGGCATCAGCCGCCGCACGCCCGTCGGCGCACTGCACCGGCCTGGACATCTCCGCGCCGATGCTGGCGCTGGCCCGTCAACGCGCCGAGGCGGCAGGACTGGACGCAGACTTCATCGTCGCCGACGCACAGCAGCATCCGTTGCCCACCGCGCACTTCGACTGGATCCAATCTCGGTTGGGCGTGATGTTCTTCGAAGATACCGAGGCCGCCTTCGCCAACCTGCACCGTGCCGCGCGACCGGGTGCCGGCCTGCGTTTCATCGCCTGGCGCAGCGCAGCGGAGAACCCGTTCATGACAACGGCCGAACGCGCCATTGGCGATGAACTCGATCTACCCCCACGCGCGCCCGGCGCACCGGGCCAGTTCGCCTTTGCCGATGGCGAGCGTGTGCAGCACCTGCTGCAGGCCGCCGGCTGGAATGACGTGGAGGTTGTTGCGGTAGACCTGCCCTGCTCGCTCGCCCGCGAAGACCTGCCGACCTATGTCGGCCAGCTGGGCCCGTTGGGCCTGGCACTGCGCAATCTGCCCGAAGACCGGGCCACCTCGCTCCGGAACAAGGCGGTAGCGGCATTCACCCCGTTCATCGAGGGCGACCGCGTACGCGTGGATGCCGCCTGCTGGCTGGTCCGCGCCCGCGCCTAGGAAAAGGGGACGGAGGGGATTAAGTCGCTCTTGCCCCGAGCGTGCCGGAAACGACTTAATCCCCTCCGTCCCCTTTTTCCCTACAGCGCCTCGCCGGCGTCGGCCAGGCGCGATTCGATCAGCGCATACCACTGCTGCAGCACGTCGATCAGCATGTCCAGCTCGGCGTCGGTACGCTGTGCGCGGCCACTGCGCAGGCAGGCCTGGGCCTCCTGCAGCTGGGCCAGGAACCCGGCCACGGTATCGGCCTGCAGGATCAGCCCCGGCAGGCGCCGCCCGGGAATGCGTACCACGGCATGGTTGCCGAGCTGGCCGTACACGCTGAGTGTGGTTTCCGTCTTCATGGAAAGAGGCAGGAATTGAGCGTTCATCGCGTGCACCATGGAAAACCTGAGCCGCCGGCAGGCGTGGTCAACGGGGGAGACGTAACCACGTCCTGCCGACGGTCAGGGGGGACTCGGGATACCGGGGCATGGCCCCGGTGCGGGACTCTCAGCGCGGTTGGGCGATCCCAGCGATCTGCACGCGACGGTTCGGCGCCAGGCAGGCGATCAGCTCGCGCCGATTGCGCTGCTCGCACTGCACGATCGGCTCGGCTGCGCCCCGCCCTTCGGCGCTGATGCTGGCCGCAGGCACCCCGCCCTGCACCAGCGCGCTGCGTACGGCCTCGGCACGTCGCTGCGACAGGGTCTGGTTGTAGCTGGCACTGCCGATACGGTCGGTGTACCCGGTCACCCGGATCGACTGCACCTGCGCGGCCTCGCGCACCTGCGCCAGGATGCCCTGCACCGCCTGCTGGCCTTCGGCGCTGAGTACCGCGCTGTCGAATCCGAACAGGGCGTCGGCCGACAGCCGCAGGGGTTGCTCCGGCAGCGGTGCCGGTGCAGGCGGCGCCGGTGGCCGTGGCGGTTCGATCACCGCCGCGCACGATTCCGGCTTCCAGTAGCCCCCCTGGGCGATGCCCTTGCTGTCGAAGCGCACCTGGAACTGGCAGGTGAAATACTCCGCGCCCTGCGCGGTGCGGAAGTTGAACAGGTAGTTCCACTCGCGCACGCCCCACATGCCTTCGTTGAAGTGCGGCGTGCCCAGCAAGGTATACAGCTGCCGCTTGCTCATGCCCGGCGCGAATCTGCGCAGGTCGGCGACGTCGGGATAGATGCCCTCCTTCAACGAAGCCTTCGACGCCTCCGGGAACTGCACGGCGGTGGTGTCGGCAGGACGGTCGGCGGCCGGCGCATGGCTGCGGCAGGCGGCCAGCAGGCCCATCCCCAGGACCAGGCCCAGCACTGCGGCCATCTGGCCGGTGCGGGCGATGCGATGCTGTTTCATGTCATTCCCCCCTTTGGACGTTTCCGCGATGCCGGGCCGCGCGTGCGGCCCGGCCGCGGGGATCACCACTGGATGCCGGCACCGACGGCCACACCGGCCTCGCCACGGCTGTTGGTGGAGCCGCTGAACTTGTAGATCCAGCGACCACCTTCAGAGACACCGGAGATACCGATCGCCACGCCCGACTCGCCGTTGTAGCTGCCAGCGGCGACCGAGGCCATGCTGCGGCCCGCTTCGCTGGGCTGCGGCAGCGCTGCGGTGGCCATCGCCGACGCGATACCGGCCGAGGCGCGGTTGTCGGTCTTGCGCAGGTCGCGCTCGAAGCCGCCCATGCGCTCGTCGGTGTACGCCTTCGACCAATCCAGGGTCTGCGCCATGCCCGACTTCAGCTGGTCCACGTTGACCGCGTCGGTACCGGCGGTGCCGGCGGCGACGTTGCGCACCGTGGTCGGGCCGCTGCTGGTGCTGCCCAGGGTGACGCTGTTGTAGTTGGTCGCACCGTTCACCGTGGTGTCGTAGCGGATCGTGCCCTGCTGCGAGGCCTGCAGCTGGCGTACGTTGACCGCATCGGTGGCCTGCGAGCCGTCGGCCACGTTGACCACCTGGCGTTCGGCACCAGCGGCACCCACGGAGACGGTGTTGGCCCGGTTCGCCACCGAACCCGCACCCAGCGCCACCGAGTTGTCGGCCTGCGCCTGCGAACCATTGCCCAGCGCGGTCGAGTTGGCGCCGGCTGCGGTTGAGCCTGCACCACCGGCGGCCGAGTTGGCACCGCTGGCGGACGGGTCGGCCAGGTTGTTGGTGTTGTTGGCGCGGAAGCTGCCGGCCACGTTGGTGATGTTCTGGATCTTCTGGTCGGTGTACTTCTTCGATTCGTCGATGGCGTAGTTCACGCCGTTCTTCAGCTGGCCGACATTGGTTGCGTCGTACGTATCGGAACCGTCGGCGACATGGGTGATCTTGCGCTCACTGCCAGTACTGCCGACCGAGACCTCACCGGCCGAGTTGCTGGCACCGGTCTGGCCGTAGGCACCGGTGTAGCCGCTCTGCGCACCGACGCTGGCCACCGAACCTGCACCCAGTGCCACGCTGTTGCCGGCACTGGCGCTGGCGCCGTTGCCGACCGCCACGCTGTTGGCACCGGCCGCACTGGCCTGCGGGCCGACCGCCACCGCCTCCGCCCCGGCCGCCGTTGCGGCCGCTGCCGTCGAGTTCACCGCCAGGTAGGTACTGCCACCGCCGCCGTTGGTGATGCGCTGGTTGAGGACCTTCAGCGAGCCGTCCACCGCAGTGAAGGCGGCGGTGACATTGTTGTAGTCGCCGCTGGTGAAAGTGCCATCGGTGGCGATGCTGGAGATGCTGAACTTCGGCGCGGTCCACACGTTGGTCGTGCCGTTGTAGGCGGTGGTGCCACCGAAGTAGTTGGCAATGGTGCTGTGGGTGCTGAACAGCTGGTCGCCGGTGATGGCATCGCTGCTGCCGGCCAGGATGCTGCCGGCGGCGACGTTGGTGATCTTCACCGCGCCGGTGCCGGTGCCCGTCAGCGTCACGTTGTTGAGCACGTTGCCGCTGGCGTCGACGTCGTACTTCACGGCCAGCTTGTCGATCTCGCCGGTCTGGTCGGCAACGTTGGCCAGCGAATTGCTGACCGCGTCGAAGGCGGTACCGACGTCGTTGTAGTTGCCCTTGGTAATCGTGCCGTTGGCGGCCACGTTGTTGATCGAATAGGTCGGTGCGGTCAGTACGCCGCTCGCGTTGACCGCCGCGCCACCACCGAGGTGGGTGGCAACGGCCTGGTTGGCCGCAAACAGCTGGGCACCGTTGATGGCCTCGCTGCTGGTGGCACTGACCTGGCCCGGGCCCAGGTTGCGCAGCGTGGTGGCGGTGCCGCTCTGGCCCAGCGTGGCACTGGCGTAGTTGACGCTGCCGTCGCCGTTGAGGTCATAGCGCAGGGCACCCTGCTCCGACGCCTGCAGCTGGCCCAGGTTGACCGCATCGGTCGCGGCGGTACCGGCGGCCATGTTGGTGACCTGGCGTTCGGCACCGGCCGCACCGATGGACACGCTGTTGGCACGGTCGGCCAGGCTGCCGGCACCCACCGCGATACTGTTGGCGGCGGTGGCGCGGGCGTTGGTACCGACCGCGATCGAGTCGGCGCCAGTGGCCAGCGCCTCGGTACCGGTCGAGTTCACCCGCAGGTACTTGGTGCCACCGTTGCGGATATCGGTGATCTGCGTGTTGAGATTGACCAGCGAGCCGTCGACCGCGGCGAAAGCATCGGTGGCGTTCTCATACAGGCCCTTGGCGATGGCGCCGCCGGTGGAGATGGTGCTGATCTCGAACAGCGGTGCAGTGAACGCGCCGCTGGCCGGATCGAAGGCCGCGCGGCCGCCGAAGAAGCTGGCGATGGCAGCATTGGTCGCCGCCAGCTGGCCGCCATTGACCGCTTCCAGACTGCCGGCAGTGACCGCACCGCCGGCCAGGTTGCCGATGGTGGTGGTGCCGGTGCCCGCGCCAAGCGTGACACGACGGTAGTTCGGATTGCCGCCAGCATCCAGGTCGTAGGTGACGGCGGCATCGGCCACGCCGTTGATCAGGCTGATCGCGCCCCTCAGCTGGGCTACGTTGACCGCATCGGTGTTGACGCTACCGGCAGCCACGTTGGTGATCTGGCGCTCGCCACCACCGGCGGTGCCCACCGACACTTCGCCCGCCGAAACCTGCGGAGCAGTCAGGCCGTAAGCACTGTAGCTGGCCTGCGCGCCGCGCAGTGCGGCCGAGCGGTAGCCCAGTGCGACCGAGTTGGCCTGGTTGGAGGTGGCTTCAGCACCGAGCAGGGTCTGCCCGTTTGCGGTACCGACGGCACTGTCGCCGACGATCACCGAATGGCCCATGCGCGCAGCGTAGTCGGCGGTCGGCACACCGGTCGGATTGCTCGGGTCGTTGACCCCATCACCCGGGAAGGCGACGTTGGCATCGACCTTCGGCAATTCGTGCCGTGCATTGGCACCGATCACCACTTCCTTCGAACCGTTGGCGAAGGCGCCATCGCCCATCAGCACCTGGTAGTCCTGCGCGGCGTTCACGGCCCAGCACGAGATGTCAGCCAGGGCGACGTCCAGGCACTTGGCGGCCCACGCCGGCGAGTCCTTCGGCAGCAGCAAGCCCAGCAGGCCACCCGGATTGCCGTTGTTGATGTTGTAGATGTAGCTGTCGGAGGTGACGCCACCGATCAGGGTCAGGTGCGAGCTGCCACCGGTAGCGGCACCGCCCAGCCCGTTGAGGGTGCTGCCGACCGGCGACAGGTTGACCACCGGCAGGCCCAGCACATTGACCGTCGAGTAGGTCTGCATCACGTTGGCATTGCTGAGCTTGAGGTTGCCGTTGCTCAGGTAGCCATCGCCACCGAACAGGCTGGTGGTGGTCGGGCCGATCAGCTGCCCCACATTGCCGACCAGGCCGCCGGTGCCGATGATCAGGCCCGCGTTCGGATCGGCCGGAGCCGGCGCCTTCGGGCTGGTGGGCGGGATCGCCGAGGGCTTGGTCAGGCCGAGGCCACCGAGCGTGCCGCCGACCAGGCCGCAGACCGCGCTGCCCAGATTGCCGAGGGTGCCATTGAGGTTGCCGTTGAGCAGGTTGCCCACGGCACTGCCGACGTTGCCGAGCGTGTTGCCCAGCAGGCCACCCAGGCCAGTGCCGGAGCCGGTGGCGCCATTGAGCAGACCGCCGACGGAACCGACGGTGTTGTTGAGCGTGCCGCCGACCGCAGTGCCGACGCTGCCAACCGTGCCGCCGACTGCGCCACCCACGCTGCCGACGGTGCCATTGAGGGCGCCGCCGACCGCACCACCGACGCTGCCTACGGCGCCGTTCAGGGCGCCGCCGACCGCACCACCGACGGTGCCTACGGTGCCGTTCAGTGCGCCGCCCACGGCGCCCACGGTGTTGTTGAGCGTGCCGCCCACGGCACCGCCGACGCTGCCGGCCGTGCCATTCAGCGCGCCACCCACGGCGCCTACAGTGTTGTTGAGCGTGCCGCCTACGGCGCCGCCCACGCTGCCGACCGTGCCATTCAGGGCTCCGCCGACCGCACCACCGACGGTGCCTACGGCGCCGTTCAGTGCGCCGCCTACGGCGCCTACAGTGCTGTTGAGTGTGCCGCCTACGGCGCCGCCCACGCTGCCGACCGTGCCGTTGAGGGCGCCGCCGACCGCACCACCGACGGTGCCTACGGTGCCGTTCAGTGTGCCGCCTACGGCGCCGCCCACGCTGCCAACCGTGCCGACCGCACCACCGACGCTGCCTACGGTGCCGTTCAGTGCGCCACCCACGGCGCCCACGGTGTTGTTGAGCGTGCCGCCCACGGCACCGCCCACGCTGCCGACCGTGCCATTGAGGGCGCCGCCGACCGCGCTGCCGACCGTACCGACGGTGCCGTTGAGCGCACCACCGACTGCATTGCCTGCGGCGCCGACCGCACTACCCACCAGCCCGCCGACACCCAGCGCGCTGTTCTGCGCCGCAACCGTTGCCTGGCCGGCCAGTTTCAGATTGCGATCGGCAACCACTTCCTGGCCATTCGGCGCCTGCACGCGCACCTTGCCGGCAGCACCAGCATCGAATGCTGCGGTGATCGCGCGATCGTGGGTTTCTCCCGGCAGTTCCTCCTTGGCGGGCAGCGTGATCGCCGCCGTCGCCTTTACCTGGCCCTGGGCGTCGATCTGGTGGCCTGCCACCTTCAGCTTCGAATCCAGCGCCCCATCCACAGAAGCCTTCAGACCCCGCAGTGCGCCCGCCGGCGCGCCGCTGATGCCGGCGGCCGCCTTTGCACCGGCATCGATTGATGCCACCTGAGCGCCGCCAAGACCGATGTTGGCATTCGCTCGGACATCAGCGGCAAGCCTTGGCACGGCGACCTGCTTCGGCGCCGTGTTCGCGGCCAGCTTGACCTGCACGGAGGCCGGCAGCACGTCACGCACCACCGGCAGCGACGCGGTGCTCAACTGCAGGCCGACGCGCGCATCCGCGCTGATCGCCGGGCTGCTCTGGGCCTGGCTTGCGGCAGCCGCGAGGGCTACCTCGGCATCGACCTTGACTGGCATCGGCTGGGTGTACTTGGCTGCAAGAGCCTGCAGATCACGCAGCGACTGATTGGATTCGGATGCTCCTGCGTGGCCACTGGCCAGCACGCACAGCAGGGCCAGGGCGAGCGTGGTGGGCATCAGCAGGAAGGCGCGCGGATCCCGCGCGGCGCTGCCGCCGCTGTCGCCGGTGGCCAGTTCCGAGGCCACAACCAGAGCATTGAGCTGGCGGTTCCATACACGCCGGTAGATGCGATTCATGAGCACTTCCCCCGTAGGCGAACAACTTGAATGTCAGTGGACTTGCCGTTAGGCAGGTGACTGACATTTCAGCGTTTGCAACGGTGGCTGCGCACTTCATTCCGGCACGGCAATCGCGCATTCCGGCAAATCCACGGCCGGAATCGGCAGCGGGCTATGCAGAAGCGGCAACGATATCGGCAAGCGCATGGGCAATTCCGGCAGAAACCACCCCGAAACCCTTGCGGCGCTTGATTCAGGCCGGCTGGCCGATCTGCGCGGGAGCGCGCATCAGCGTATCGCGCGGCAGCTCGCCGAAAACCTTGCGGTAGTTGTCGGCAAAGCGGGAGAGGTCCCATAGGCCACAGCTGAGGGCGATCGCCTTCACCGAACGGCGGCTGGAATCGGCCATGGACAGGCTGCGGCAGGCAGCGCACAGGCGCAGCATCGACAGATAACGGTTGGGCGAAGTTCCGAACAGATCCTCGAAGGCATAGCGCAGGCCGCGTTCGCTGACACCCGCCGCGTCGCATATCTCGTTCATGTAGATATTGCGGCGCAGGTTGAGCCGCATGAAGTTCTCCGCCCGCTGCGCGATCAGATAATGCGTGCGCCGGGCGCGGCTGCAGCCGGGGCGATCGGCGGCGCCTGCACCGAGCAGGGCCTGCACGTGCTCGTGCAGCAATCGTTCGGTTTCCTGCGGCTGCAGGCCAGCGCCCTGGCCGAGCTGAAGATGCAGCTGCTGATAATGATGGGCGAGTGGCGCCGAATCGTTCGCCAGATTGAACAGTGAAAGTGCCTGGCCCGCGGGCGGTGTGCTGCGCAGGCTGAGTTCGGTCAACTTGCGTTGCACCCGTGCGACCGGCACCAGCATCAGGGTCATGTGCGTACCGGGGCTGAGCGTAAACTCGCTGATGCCTTCGGGCATCACCGTCAGCGCCATCCCCGGTGCAAGCGGCACCCCGTGGCACCAGCTCAGTGTTTCATCGGTGGCGTGCAGATACCCCAGCATCGCCCAGTCGGGTGGCAGCATGAAGCGGCCACGGCAGTGGAAACCGCAACTGATGCTGCAGAACAGGGCTTCCTCATGCACGCGCGAAGCGAAGGCCGCCCGCGGCCCTGCCATCGAGCAGCAGCAGTTCGACATCGCACACGCGAAGTACGCCGCCCAGCGTCGCCAGATCGATCGATCGCAGGCCGCTGTCGTCGCTGTCTTCTACCCCACCATCGACCATGACAGTGTCGTCCCCCCATTGATCCGCAACTCGCTGCGGCCCCCACTGCCTGACAGGGCCACACCATTCCTCCAGGAACCTTCGCCATTGCCGGGATGGCCTCGGCCGGTGCCACGCGACCAACCCGGTTGAAAGCAGCAACGTGAGAGCGAGTATGCCCGATAACCATCGAAGGTAAACCCGAACTCCGTATTGAAGAAAATAGATACAGAGATGAAGAAAATGTCGTCGCCAGTGGCACGATATTCGCATGCACCATTTGCTCCATCACAATATCTGCACGTCGATGAATCGTTTTGCCAGCGAACGGATACGCGTCACAGAAACAACCTGAAAGTTTAAGGGCTGCCGCGTTTCTGCCGAATTTGCATATAGGTTCCAGTTGCAGCCAACCGCCATTCAGGCAAAGTCGACGACACGGTGATCCGGTCGCTTCAAAAACGACCACACCTGGGGGAGCGTATGACCACGACCGTATCGCAGAACAGTTCGACCGCCGGCGCATCGCCGCGTGGTTGCGACGTTGCGGCCGGCATTTCCCCCGGGGCAGATCACCAGGAATGAGCACGGCGGGTCATTCCCGTCATGCCACCCCGCCAGGATGTGCGGGGCCCACGGACGATCCCGGCGGAGCCGGGCCACCGCCCAACAGGTGTCCTGCATCTGCAGACAACAAGTAGAGGGAGACAAGGCCATGAACGCATCCATCCGCAAGTTCCTGAAGGAAGAAGATGGCGTCACCGCGCTCGAGTACGGGCTGCTGGCCGCCGTCATCGCCGGCATCCTGATCGCGGTCGGCAACAAGGAGATCAAGGGGTTCTTCGAGACGCTGTTCAAGAACCTCTCCGACCTTGCCACCAAGGCCTCCGGGTCGGCACCTGCGACCGGCGGTGGCGGCTGAGCCTGCGCGCATCGCACATCCCTGCAGCGGTGCTGGGATGTGCCGGTGGCAACTGCAGGCTGTCCAATGACGGACGACGGAGTGTGCGATGACGTTGCTGGGACTATTGGCCATCGGCGTGTGCCTGCGGATCGCGATCAGCGATCTGTATGCCCGCCGGGTGCCCAATGCCTGGCTGTTGTCTGCGTCCATCATTGCCATCGCATTGATCATCGCGGGGCAGTTCAGCACGCCGCGCCAGCCGTGGCCTGCCCACGCGGCGGGCGCGGCGCTCGGCCTGGTGGCCCTGCTGCCGTTCTATGCCATCCGCTGGATGGGCGCCGGTGACGTCAAGTTCTTCGCGGTACTGGGGCTGATGCTGGGCTGGAAAGCCCTGCTGCCGATCTGGATGGTGGCCAGTCTCGCGGCCGGCCTGCACGCGGCGGTGATCATTGTTGGCCGCCGCCTGGGCGTGATGCTGCCCACAGGCCTTCAGATGCAGGTCAACCGCGCCAGCAGCCAATGGCAATCGCACCCCGCCCTGCGCGACATGCAGGCCGCGCGCCAGGGACGACATGGCATTCCCTACGCAGCGTACCTGGCCATCACCGGCATCGGCTGGGTCCTGGCAAGCGTCTATGGAGGTGTGGCATGAACATCCGCAATCCACGGCGTCAACGCGGTGCAGCCAGCATCGAATTTGCCCTGATGCTCATGCTGGGCCTGCTGCCACTGCTGCTGTTCACGTTCTCCGGCGTGATGATCATGGCCGCGCAACAGACATTGGCGACGGCCTCGGCCGAGGGCGCTCGCGCTTCGTTGCGCTATGGCAGCGCCAATGAACGGCGTACCGCAGCCTGCGTAGCAGCCCGCAGTTCGATGCAGTGGCTGTTGAAATTCTCTGGACAGGGTGTCGACTGCAGCAATGGCGGCAGCAACGCAATCGTTGTCTCCGCGCAGGCACCCTGCGCCGGCCTGGCCACTGCGCAGTGCATGACGGTGACCGTCAGCTACGACTACGCCAGCCATCCCTTCCTGCCGGGCACCGCCACGCTTTACAAGTGGGTGATGCAGGCCCCCATCCGTAGTGTCGCGGTCGCCCAGCTCGACCTCGGCAGCGGCAACTGACCATCGGCACAGGAGACGGTTCCATGCTCAAGTTGACCCGCATCGCTGCCGTCGCCCTGATCGGGCTGGCCGTGCTGCTGGCGGTGATCGCCTTGATGATCGGGCGCAAGCAGGCCGCGCCGGCCACGGTTGCCCCGGTCGCGCAGAGCGAAGTCCAGGCGATCACCGTGGTAGAGGCGGTGGCACGACTGCCGGCCGGCGAACCGATCTCTGCCAATGGGGTGCGCCTTGCGCAGCGGACCACGGCGGTAGCCGGTGCTGCCACCAGCATCTCGGCCGTGGTTGGCAAGGTACCGGTGCAGGACATCGCCGAGGGCACCGCCATCAGCAGCGGCGCCCTGGCACAGGGATTCTCGCTGCAGCTGCGCCCCGGCGAACGCGCGCTGGCCGTCCCGGTGGACGAACTGGTCGGCGCCGGAAACCGCATCCTGCCGGGTGATTTCGTCGATGTCTTCCTCAACCTGCGCAATGCCCAGCCCAACGCCAGCGGTCCGGCAGAGGCCGCGCAGACTCGCCTGCTGCTGTCGCGGCTACGCGTGCTCAGCTACGGTCAACAGGACATCGCTCCGGTCACCGGCGATGCCGTCGCCGGCAACGAAGGTGATACCCGCAACGATCCCCGCGCCGCCGACATCACCGGCAATGGCAACAACCATGGCTCGGGCAACGAGGCCACCCAGCCGGCACGCAGTGCGGTACTGGCAGTGCCGGTGGCCGATGCCAACCGGCTGCTGCTGGGTGCGCAGCAGGGAAAGCTGTTCCTTGCCCTGCGCAACCCGGCCGATACGGGGCAACCCGACCTTGCACTGTTCCCACAGGCGCGTGGCGTGATCGATCCCGTGCGTGGCCTCGATGCCGAACAGCAGCTCGCACTGCAGCGGCCGGAGAACCACGCCTTCGCCGGCATCGATGGTGATGCCCTGGCCGGCCGCGGCAACAGCGCAGCCCGCAGCAACCCGCAGCCCCCGGTGCATGCGCCGGCGGCTCGACGCAGCGCACCGCGTGCGTCGGGCATCGAGATCATCCGTGGCGACAGCTCCGCCCCCCGCGGTTCCCTTTGACCTGCATCGAGCGCATCCATGACCGAACGCCGCCGCCCACGCCCCTCCCCCCGCCAGCGCTGGCTGGCCCTGCTGCTGGTGCTGCTGGCTCCGGCAACAAGCGTGGCCGCAGACGATCTCGTGTTGCAGGCGCGTGAGCAGCGCCCGTGGACGCTTCCGGCCGATCTGGAACGGGTCGCCATCGCCGACCCAGGCGTCGCCGATATCGTGATGCTGCGTGGGCAGCGGCAGGCCCTGCTGGTCGGAAAAGCGCCGGGTACGACGACCCTCCTGCTGTGGCACCGCAAGCAGGCCGAGCCGCAACGCCTGCAGGTGCGGGTGCAGAGTGCCGTGCAGGGCGCGGCAGACGCAGGCTCCAACGGGCTGGTGTTCACCCAGCAGGACAACCAGGGCCTGCTGCAGGGAAGCACCGATAGCCTGCTCTCGCACATGCAGGAACAGAAGACCGCGGCCATGGCGCTGGGCAAGGACGGGCTGCTTGCCGACGCGTCGACGGTCAGCAGCGGCGGCGTGGTGCAGGTCGAGGTCAAGGTGGTCGAATTCAACAAGACCGCGTTGAAGCAGATCGGCATCAGCTTCCAGAACCGCAATGGCAGCTTCGCCTACGGCTTCGCCCGCCCGGGCGGCCAGTTGCCGGGCAACACCGGCATCCTGCCGGGCATGAAGGAAGGCAACTCCGGCAACGAGGCCGAGTCGCCCATCTCTTCGGCGTTCCGGCTGGTGTTCGGCTCGACCAAGGGCCTGTGGAACGCCGATGTCGACCTGTTGCAGAGCAACGGCATGGCGCGCGTGCTGGCCGAACCTACCCTGGTCGCATTATCCGGCCAGAGCGCCAGCTTCCTGGCTGGCGGCGAACTGCCGATCCTGGAGCCGCAGGGCCTGGGCACCACCACCATCACCTATAAACCGTTTGGCATCGGCCTGACGGTGACACCAACGGTACTGGCCCCCAACCGCATCGCGCTGAAGGTCGCACCGGAAGCCAGTGATCTGGACTACAGCAACGCCATTGCCCTCAATGGCGTGCAGATTCCCTCGATCACCACGCGCCGTGCCGACACCACGGTCGAACTGGGCGATGGCGAGAGCTTCGTGATCGGCGGCCTGGTCAGCTCCAATGTCGTCTCCAACGTCGGCAAGATCCCGCTGCTGGGCGACCTGCCGATCATCGGCTCGTTCTTCCGCAACTTCGACTACAAGCGCCAGGACAAGGAGCTGGTGATCATCGTCACGCCGCGGCTGGTGCAGCCGCTGGCGCGCAACACCGAGCTGCCGTTGCCTGGCGAACGCGAGGCCAAGCCGCACATGCCCGAATGGGGCGCCTGGCTGCTGGGTCCCATCAGCCAGGATCCGGTACCCGGCTTCTCACGCTGATTCCATGATGCCTGCGATACCACGCCCATGCCCTACGCCACTGCCCAGCCGCTGCATCCGCAAGGACCGCCGATGAATCTGGTCCTGTACGGAATGGATCGCGAACTGCTGCCCCGGCTGGCGGCCAAACTGCCGCCGACCACTACCCTGCACTGGCAGGACAGCAGCACGCCGACCTCCGCTCTGGACCTGCAACGCGGGCCGCAGAGCCTTGTGCTGCTGGATTTCCGCCCTGAACATGCCGCCGCCTCCAGCGTACTGGCGCAGCAACTGCAACAGACCGAACCGGATCTTGCATTGGTTGCCGTCGGTGCCACCAGTACCGGCCAGGTAGAAGGCATCGTCATCGCATTGCGGGCGGGCCTGCGCGATGTGCTGGACCTGGACAGCGACAACGTCGGCATCGAGGCCGCGCTGCGCCGCGCCCTGTCGCCACGACCGGCTGCCGCCGCGCAGCACGCGCACAAGGCGCGCCTGATCGTACTGCTGGGCGTGCGCGCCGGAGTGGGCACCAGTACGCTGGCCGCGCATCTTTCGGTGCTGGCACAGCAGACCCGTGCGCTGGCGCAGGGCGAGGCACTGCAGCAGGACGGCCTGCTGATGGAGCTGGCCCAGCCTTCGGGTGACCTCGCGCTGTACCTCAACCTGGACAGCCGCTTCCATTACGAAGACGCGCTGCGCAACGCCAGCCGCATCGACGCCACCCTCGCCCGCACTGCGATGGCTCGCCATGACACCGGCCTGGTGCTGCTGGACCGCGCCAGCGGCAGCGATGCGGTGCCGCCATCCGATCCGGCTGCGCTGCTGCAGCGCCTGCGCCACGTATTCGCCAGCGTGCTGTGCGATGCCGGTGGCTGCCCGCTGCGGCAGCTACCGCCGCTGTTGCTGGACCAGGCCGACGAGATCTGGCTGGTCACGGACGCCTCGATCGCCACGCTGGTATCGCTCGACCAGGCCTTGAAGCACTTGGCCGGCCAGCGCGAACGGGAGAAGCGCCTGCAGCTGGTGATCAACCGCCACGACGACAGCAGCGGCATGAGTCCCGACCAGATCGCACGCCGATTCGAAGTGCCACTGCTGGCCACGCTGCCCGAACGCCCGCGCGTGCGCCTGGCGGCCAGCCAGGGACATCTGCTGCTGCAGGACGCACCGCGCGACCCCTACCTGCGTGCCCTCGCCCCGCTTGTGTCGCGCCTGGATCCGGCTGCCTGCCCGGTCCAGGCCCATGGCCTGCGGGAAAGACTCTCCCTTGCCCTGGGTGGATCGCAATGGAAGACAAGGTAACCCCGTTCCCACATGCCGCCACCCGCCCGGTGCTGCCCGACAGCGCCCCGGCCCACCTGCCGTTCGCGCAGACCGAGCAGTACCAGAAGGTGCTGTCGGCCGCCCATGAGCACCTGCTCAACAGCATCGAGGACGAGCGCATCGACATCGATTCCTGGGCCCCTGACACCATCGCCCGCTGGGTGCAGGTGCAGACGGTGGGCTTCATCCAGGAATGGCGCATCCCGATCAACGAGGAGGAGATGCAGGTGGTGGCCGAAGGCCTGGTCAAGGAGCTGACCGGCTTCGGCCCGCTCGACGACCTCCTGCACGACCCGACGATCGAGGACATCCTGATCAACGGCTTCAAGGATGTGCATGTCTCGCAGGGAGGACAGCTCAAGCGCGCCACCCAGCGTTTCACCGACGACACCCACCTGCTGCGCATCCTTCGCCGCATCCTCGCGCCGCTGGGCCGCCGACTGGACGACTCCAACCCGATGGTCGATGCGCGCCTGCCCAACGGCGGCCGCCTCAACGCGATCATCTCGCCGCTGGCAGTGGATGGGCCGATGGTCTCCATCCGCAAGTTCCGCAAGGATCCGTTCACCCCGGACGAGCTGCTGGCCAAGGGCACCTTCGATGCGCCGATGCAGGCGCTGCTGAAGGCCATGGTGCTGGGCCGCTGCAACATCCTGGTGTCCGGCGGCACCAGTTCCGGCAAGACTTCACTGCTGAACGCACTGGCCAGCTACGTGCCGCCGAACGAACGCGTGATCACCGTCGAGGACACCGCCGAACTGTCACTCAACCACCCGCACGTGGTCCGCCTGGAAAGCCGCATCGGTGGCGCCGAAGGCCATGGCGCGGTGAGCATCCGCGACCTGGTCCGCAACAGCCTGCGCATGCGCCCGGACCGTATCGTGGTCGGCGAGGTGCGCGGCGCCGAAGTACTGGAAATGCTGCAGGCGATGAACACCGGCCATGACGGCTCGATGGCGACCATCCATGCCAACTCTCCGCGCGACTGCCTGTACCGCATCGAGATGCTGGCCGGGTTCGCCGGGTTCCAGGGCAGCGAGGACAGCCTGCGCCGGCAGATCGCCAGCGCCATCGACTTCATCGTGCAGATCTCGCGGCTGGGCAGCGGCCGGCGCGTGCTGGTCTCGATCACGGAGATCACCGGTGTCAGTGACAACCTGATCACGACCCAGGAAATGTTCCGTCACGAACTGCAGATCGATGGCAACGGCAAGGAAATCGATCGCTGGATCGGACTGGGCTTCCACCCGCATTCGCACAAGCTGGAGCCGTTCCGGCAGCAGTTGCGCGAATCGTTGTACGGAGACTTCTGAGCATGGGCACGGGCCTGCTGCTGGGTGTACTGAGCATCATCTCGGTGCTGCTGGCGCTTGCGGTATGGCTGTGGGGCACCGCCAGCAACCGGGAGCAACGCCAGGCTTCGCTGCAGCACGCCGAGCAGCAGCTGGCTCGCGGAGGCGCCAGTGGCGGAGCCCCGGCCGGGGCATCCGTAGCCGCCGCCAACGACCCGGCGCGACCGGCAAGTGCCGGGCGCCGGGTGTTGCCGCTGGACGGCCTGCTGCAACGTGCGGGCCTGCAGACGGGTTGGAAGCTGCCCATCATGATGCTGGTGCCGGGACTGGTGCTTTCGGTCGTGGCCATGCTCAGGCTCGGTACGGCGTGGATGTTCCCCCTGACCCTGCTGCTGTACCTGCTGGCCCGCTGGCTGTGGGTCATGCGCCGCACCACGAAACTGCGTGCACAGCTGCTGCACCAGCTGCCCGACTTCCTCGACAACCTGGTGCGGCTGACCGCGCTCGGCAACAGCCTGCAGGCTGCCTTCCAGGTGGCATCGATGCAGACCAGCGCGCCGCTGCGCGGACTGCTGGATACCACCGTGCGCTACGCGCGCAGCGGCATGGACCTGGACCGTGCCCTGAGCCTGGCGGCACAGCCCTACCGGATGGATGTGCTCAAGGTGCTGTCCGTCGTGATCGGTGTCAGCGTACGCATCGGCGGACGCTCCGATCAGATCCTGCAGCGCATGGGCGATTTCATGCGCGACCTGGAGCAGGCCCAGCAGGAGCTGGCCGCGACCACGTCGGAAACGCGCATGTCAGCCTGGGTGCTCGGCCTGCTGCCTCCGGCCAGCGCGGTGCTGATGGCCATATCGAGCCCCGAATTCTTCCAGCCGGTGCTGCACGATCCGCTCGGTCACAAGATCCTGTTGATCGCGCTGGGGCTGGAGCTGTTTGGCGCTTTCCTGCTCTACCGCCTGGCCAAGTCGCTATGACCACCCGGATCCGCCACGGAGGTGCCCGATGAGTGCCAGCACCTGGTTTGCCCTGTCGCTGCTGGTTCTGGCCGCCGGTGTTGCCCTGCTGGGCATCGCCGGATGGGTACGCAGCCATCGCGAACAGCGCACTTCGGCCACCTTGAAGACCGCACTGCAACCGCGGGATGAGGCGCGCGACACGGAGGCCGCGCGCCGTGATTCGCTGGGTTGGCTGGAACGCTTCGGGCGCGCGCTCAGTGGCGGCCGCCTGGAATCTGCATTGCTGGCCAATGAAGACCGGCTGCTGCTGGACCTGGCGGGCTGGAACACACGTCGTGGCACCGCCATCTATCTTGGCCTTCGCCTGCTGCTGGGCGTGCTGGTGCTGGTGCTGGCCCTGGCGTTCAGCAGCGCCCAGGGGCTGGCCAGGATGATGGTTGTGATCGGTGCGCTCGCGGCAGGCCTGCTGCTGCCGAAGTTCATCCTCTCTTCTTGGGTGAAGCGGCGCCGGCGCGCCGTCGACAACGAGCTGCCCCTGCTGATCGACCTGCTGCGCCTGCTGCAGGGCGTGGGCTTCAGCATGGACCAGAGCCTGCAGACGCTGGGCGACAAGCTGCGCGACGCGTTGCCGGTGCTTGGCGGCGAGTTGCAGGAGGCCAACGTCGCGTACACCCATGGCCGCACGCGCGCGCAGTCCCTGCGCCGGCTGAGCGAGGTCTACGCGGATGATGACCTGACCAGCCTGATGCAGTTGATCCTGCAGGTGCACGCGCATGGCGGCGCAGTGCAGGAACCACTGCGGCAGTTCAGCATCCGGTTGCGCGAACAGCGCCGCAACGCCCTGAAGGAAAAGGTTGGCAAGCTCTCGGTGAAGATGACCGTGGTGATGATGCTGACCCTGCTGCCAGCGCTGATGCTGGTTCTTGCCGGACCGGCGCTGGTCGCGCTGGCCACCACCATGTCCAAGATGGGATCGCCCTGATGCCTGCCCTGCGCACCTCCTGCCTGTTGCTCGCCCTTGCCGCCGTCGCCAGTGGTTGTGCGTCGACCACGCCGAAGTACCTGCGCGCGCCCAGCCTGGCCGCGCCCGAACCGGCGCCGCAGGACAGCCGCAATGCCTACCTGGAACTGATCGGGCGCATGCAGCAGCAGGGTGCCTGGTATGCCTCGCTGGCCCACGTCGATGCCTTCCGCCAGCGCTATGGCGACCCGCCGGCGTTGCGCCTGCTGCAGGCCGACGCCCTGCGCGAGACCGGCCAGGCCGACGCTGCCATCGCCCTGTACCGCGAGCTCTCCAGTGGCCCGCAGGCCGCTGCAGCCGCACACGGCCTCGGCCTGATCGCCGCGCGCCGTGACGACGATGGCGGCAGCGAGGAGGCACTGGCCCGGGCCACGCAGCTGCAGCCATTGAACACCGATTACCTGGGCGATCTCGGCTATGCACGTCTGCGTGCAGGTCAGTTCGAACAGGCGCGTGAACCGTTGGCCAAGGCGCTGGAGCTGTCTCCAGGCAATGCCAAGGCCACCGCCAACCTCGCCCTGTGGGCGGTGCTGCGTGGCGACACCGCCACTGCAGAGCGCCTCGCCGGACAGGCCAACCTCAACGAGGACACCCGCCGCAGCATCCAGCAACAGGCCGCGCAGATCCGTGCCCGCCTGCAGCAGCGCCAGGTCGCCGCGGCAGCTGCCGCAGTCGTGCCGGCCCCTGCGCGTGCTACCGCCAGCGATGCCGCCAGCAACCGGCCCGGCGCCACGCGACTGGCGGCGGAACCACACCGCGACAGCCGCGATGAACGCGATCCGCAGCGCCTGCCGCCCTCGATGCTGGAGCGCTTCAGCACCTCCGATCAGCCGAACGGAAACACTCCATGAGCGCCATGCCCCTGACCCGACACCTGTTGCCTGCACTGGCCTGCCTGCTGTTGACCGGCGGCGCGCAGGCGCAACAGCAACCCCTGACCGGGCAGATGCTTGGCGGCGGCACGCCCGCTGCGCCGGCTTCGCAGCCGCTGCAGTCCGAGTCACTGGCCACCGTGGACCTGGCGACCCCGCCGGCACCGGTGCCGCAGGCGGCGCCTGCAGCGGTCGCCATCACCGACGGCAACACATCAGCCGCGCGACCCGGCCGCAGCCAGATCGGCGACACCACGCGCGACCTGTTCCGCCTGCAGGCATCAGGGCAGCAGGCCGGGCAACGCCTGCCGATCCTCGGCGACCAGGCTACGTTGAGTTACGCCCGCTACATGAAGAGCTTCGAACACGAGATCCCGGACTTCTTTGAAACCGATGTCGCCAAGTCCAAGGGATCATCCTCATCGGGACGCTGAGGTAGGCCATGAAACGCCCACGCCAGTTCAGTTTCGGCCGCCCCCGCGGCGGCATGTCGGTCACCATGATGCTGGTCATGCTGGCGCTGCTCGCCATGCTGGGCCTGGTAGAGATCGGCTATCTGTTCTGGGCCAAGCGTGACGCACAGAAAGTCGCGGACCTCGCTGCACTGGCCGGTGCACAACGGCTGGAGCTGTGCACGTCTGACAACAGCGACAACAGTGCAGCGCGGCAGAGCGCGGTCACCCAGAACAGGTTTGCAGGCACCGTGCAGATCCGCTGCGGCAACTGGAGCGCCGCACGCAGCACGTCGAACCGCTTCGTCACCACCATCGATGCCAGCAACCCGCGCAATGCCGTGCAGGTAGTCGCGCAGCGCAGCGTGCTGCCGTTCTTCGGCCAGAACACCGGCCTGCCCACCGTCAGCGTGGAGGCCGTAGCCCGCCGTTCCGAACCGACTGCGGTGTTCGCGGTCGGTTCGCAGCTGCTGCGCACCAATGGCGACTCGGTACTGCTGTCGACCCTGCGCCTGGTCGGCCTGGATGTCACCAATGCCACCGTGCTTTCCTATGACGGCCTGGCCCAGGCCAACATCACCCCGTCGGGCCTGCTGAAGGCGTTGAACATCCCGGTCAGCGCCAACCTCAGCGTGGCCGACTTCAACCGGCTGCTGTCGGTCAACAAGATCTCGCTGGCACAGCTGGTCGATGCCACCGCCACCGTGGTCGGCCGCGATACCACCGTGGGCGTACAGCTGCGCGCGCTGTCCGACCTGGTCGCCACCCAGCTGGACATCAACAAGCTCAACATCGTGCTGGGCAGCCAGTCCGGCGGCGGTGGCCTGTTCGCCGAAGTCGTCTCGCCGGATGGCACCGTCGGCAGCGCGCTGGAAACGAAGGTCAACGTACTCAACCTGATCAGCACCGCCATCTCCATCGCCAATGACGGCAACGGCGTGGCGGTCAAGGGATTGGACCTGCTGGGCATCAACATCCAGGCCGGCGTGGTCGAGCCGCCCTCGATCGCCATCGGTGGTGTTGGTACCCGCGCGTACAACGCGCAGGTGCGGCTGATGGTGGACGTGGACAGCAACAACCTGTTCGCGGTGGGCCCGCTGCTGAACCTGCTCGGCACGCGACTGCACCTGCCACTGCATGTCGATGTCGCCAATGCGATGGGCACGCTGACCGGCATCCAATGCGGCGCCAGCCCACAGAAGGCCACCATCCAGGTCGATTCGTCGGTGCTGCGCGCCTGTGTCGGCAATGTCGACCCGGCGCAGCGCTTCTCCAAGAGCAATGTCTGCGACGCCACCCTGAAGAACGAGCAGCTGCTGAAACTGCTGGGGCAACCCTTGATCAATGACAAGATCACCCTGCCCGCCCTGACCAGCTCGCAGAGCCTGACCCTGGCTGCGGGCGAAACCGCCTCGACCCGGATCAATCCACTGGCGGTGGGCAACGCAGTATCGGACCTGGTCAATGAACTGCTGCGCGTGCTGTCGGGCATGCTCAGCTCACCCAAGCAGGGCATGAGCGCCAACGACACCGCCAAGGCACTGGCCGACCGCTACCTGCAGGCCACCTTCCCGCCGAACACCCGCTATGAGGTGGACAAGCTGATTCCACTGCTGCGCGATGGCGACGCGAGCCGGCAACTGGCCCCGCTCAACAGCTGGACCGTACCCGGAGGCCTGCCCTACGCCTGCGGCCTGCTGAACCTGGCCACCTGCCACAAGGACGGTCCGGTCTGGGATGCGTTCAAGGTGACCGTCACCGGCCAGGGACTGGGCGTGCTCGATGGGCTGCTCGGATCGCTGGTCGGCGGCCTGCTGATCAACCGCTGCGACAGCCTGCTCGGCAACCTGATCGACTACAACGGCTGCGTACGCAACAACCTCGCCTCGTACATCCAGACCGCACCGGCCGGCTTCCTCGATGGTACCGGTGGAACCGGCGTCAGCAATCCGGATGGCAGCGTGAGCTGCAGCGGCCTGCTGTGCACGCTGCTCAAGCCGATCCTGGCCGCCCTGCGGCCGGTGCTCAACAGCGTCGGCACCCTGCTGACCAACCTGCTGGCCAGCGTGCTGGGCCTGGAACTCGGCCGCACCGACGTCAACGTGCAGTCGATCCAGTGCAGCGCGGCGCAGCTGGTCTACTGACCCGTGACGGGCGCCCTTGGCGGCGCCCGCGCCCATGCTAGACTCCCGGCGGGGAACCACCTTCATCTCAACCCACACTCATCCGTGGATGGTCTAGACATGCGAGAAACTTCAGGGGGCGCGGTCTTCGCCCGGCACGCGCGCGGCGCGGCACTGCTGGCCGTAGCCATGATGCTGGTGGCACCGGCGGCGATGGCTGCCCGTGGCGACCGTGAGGCAGCCGCAGAGCCGGCCGCACGCAGCGCGCCGGTGGTGCGCAACACCGTTGACGAACTCAAGCAGCTGATGGATTCGCGGCAGCTGACCGAGCTGCGCACGACCTACAACGGCAACTACGGCGCCAGCCTGCTGTTCAACGCCAACACCCTGACCTACTACGTCGCCCTGTTCCAGGAGAAGAACTTCTGGCGGGTGATCAAGACCGATGCCGTCGACAACGCCGAGCGGGTCTACCGTACCTTTGCCCAGCAGTCCGAACAGCTGGCCCAGGTCTACATCGATACCACCCGCCTGGAAGCCGGCAAGCGCTACACCGAGCGCCTGGTGGCGTACAACGAGGAACGCCTGCGCACCCTGCAGCAGGAAATGGAACAGCAGCAGGCGCAGTCGGCCCAGGTCAGCGCCGCCCTGCAGCAGGCGCAGCAGCAGGCGGTCAGCCTCAGCACCGACGTGCAGAGCACCAACAGCCAGCTGGACGCCCTGCAGCGCCGCATCCAGATCCTGCAGGCCGAACAGGGCAACCCGGAACTGAGCCTGCCCAAGCCGGACAGCGTGCCTTCGCCGGCACCGGCTGCCGCCAGCGACGGTCGCTGAGGCCCGGCCATCTGCATCCACGCACAACGGCGCCACAGGGCGCCGTTGTCGTTTTCGGCCTTTCGTGAGCCACCACGCTCAGCGGCAAGCGTCGTACACCGCGTCGTCCAGCTGACGGCGTTGCACGAAGTCCAGGCGCTTGCTCCTGGCAAGCACCTCCCCGCGGTGCTGTCGTGCGCGCTCACAGGCCCTGGGGTCCGTACTGATGGGTATCAGCGCGGCCTGCGCCCGCCGCGAGCGCACGGTGCGCGGTGGCGCCAGCACCCCACTGCCCGCCCTGGCCGGCTTTGGCACTGGTCCGCGCGACAGCGATTGCTCCTCCGGCACCTCCCAGCGCCATTCCGCATGCCCCTGGCAGGGTGTCTGCTGATAGACCGGATGCGGACCGTCCACGCATTTGTAGACATTGGTCTGCGCATGAACCGCTGCGGCGAGCAGCAGGCACAACAGTGGGCTGCATCGCACTCTCGACATCGCATGCTCCTGGACAGGACGGCCATCATCGTCAGCGCCGAAGCCGCCGGCTTCCAGAGCGATACGCGTCACACCCCGGTCAATCCAGCACAGCCGTGCAAGCCACCCACCGGGCCACGCGCTGTACTGCTGGCGGTTCCGGCATATCCGCCGGCGCCGTCCCTCCCTTCCGCCAAGGAAACCGCAATGAGCAACTTCGTCACCGTCGCCGACGGCGCGCGCATCTTCTACAAGGACTGGGGCACCGGCCAGCTGATCGTGTTCGCCCACGGCTGGCCGCTGTCCTCCGATGCCTGGGACCCGCAGATGCTGTTCATGGGCCAGAACGGCTTCCGCGTGATCGCCCACGACCGTCGCAGCCACGGCCGTTCGAGCCAGACCTGGGATGGCAACAACATGGACACCTACGCCGATGACCTGGCCGCGGTGATCGAGGCGCTGGACCTGAAGGACGCGATCCTGGTCGGCCATTCCACCGGCGGCGGCGAAGTGGCCCACTACATCGGCCGCCACGGCAGCACGCGCGTGTCAAAAGTGGTGCTGGTCGGCGCCGTGCCGCCGCTGATGCTGAAAACCGACGCCAATCCGGCCGGTACCCCGCTGGTCGTCTTCGACGGCATCCGCAAGGGCACGGGCGGTGACCGCTCGCAGTTCTTCAAGGACCTGACCACACCGTTCTTCGGTGCCAACCGCGATGGCAATACCGTTACCCAGGGCATGCGTGATTCGTTCTGGCTGCAGGGCATGCTCGGCGGCGTCAAGGGCCAGTACGACTGCGTGCACGAATTCTCGGAAGTGGACTACACCGAGGACCTGAAGAAGATCGACGTGCCGGCGCTGGTGGTACACGGCGATGACGACCAGATCGTCCCGTTCGATGCCTCGGCGAAGTTGTCCTCGCAGATCATCAAGGATGCCGAGCTGAAGGTGTACGCCGGTGCACCGCATGGCCTGACCGTCACCCACGCCGACCAGTTCAACGCCGACCTGCTCGCGTTCGCGCGCAGCTGATGTACCGCGGCGGCGCCGCATCGGTGCCGCCGCCCCTTCGGTAGAGCCGGCCGCTGGCCGGCAACCCCATCATCCATCGTGATCACGCGCAGCCGGCCAGCGGCCGGCTCTACCACCGGCGGGTCAACCGCCTCTGCTTCGGTAGTGCCGGCCGCTGGCCGGCAACCCGATCACCCATCGTGATCACGCACAGCCGGCCAGCGGCCGGCTCTACCACCGGCGGGTCAGATGTCGGTGTGGTGATGCGGCACGGCGGCAGGCAGCGGGTCATGCCCACCCACGAAGTGACGCACCACGGGTGCACGCTCACCGCGATGCAGCTCCCGCAATACTTCCTGGATGGCCTTGTCATCAGCGGTGATGCGTTCGTGCTGGCGCAGGTGCTCCAGCCACGACGGGGTCACGAAATACTCCAGGTGGATGCCTGGACTGGCCACGTCCTCGACCACGCCCCAGACCACCGCGCCATCGCGGCGGCGGATCGTACCCAGCGCGCGCATCTGCGACTGGAACGCGGCACGCTCAGCACCGTCGATGCGGTACTCGATGGTGACCAGCACCGGGCCGCGATCGTTCGACACCGGCACCGACAGCTCGGGTGCGGGCCAGTGCCCGGCCGGACGCAGGTTCAGATCCTCGGTGCCAGCAATCCGCACGCGCCACACCAGCAGTCCGCCGATCACCGCACCTGCGGCAGCCACCAGCAACGCCAGCTCCGGCGAGGTGCGCTGTGCCAACGCGCCCCAGCTCAGGCCACCGGCCGCCATGCCGCCCGAGAACACCATGATGTACAGCGCCAGCGCACGCGCACGTACCCATGCCGGCACCGCCGTCTGCGCGGCGATCTGCAGCGACGACAGCACGGTGATCCAGGCGAAGCCATTGACCAGCATCACAGCCGGAAGCACGGACCAGCTGCGGGTCAGCGCCAGCCCGACCAGGCTGAGCGCCAGCGACAGCGTGGCCAGCAGCACCAGCAAGTCGCGATCCAACTGCGCGCGCAGCTTCGGCAGCAGCAAGGCCCCGCCCACTGCACCGATACCGATGCAGCCCAGCAGCATGCCGTACTGCCCCGCCCCACCCTGCATCTGGCCGCGTACCACCACCGGCAGCAGTGCATTCATCGCCGCAGCAAAGAAGAAGAAGCCCACCGACTTGATCAGCACGGCCTGCAGGCGTCCAGCGCGGCTGGCATAGCGCAGGCCCGCCTTCAGCCCTGCACCAAAGCCTTCCGGTGGCAGGCTGGATTGCTTGGGATCACGCTTCCAGCCCCACACCACGAACAGCATCGCGGCAAAGGTGATGGCATTGAAGCCGAACGCGCACACCGCACCCAGCTGCGCCACGATCACGCCACCAATGGCCGGGCCGATCGAGCGGGCGATGTTGATGCCGATCGAGTTCAGCGCCACCGCCGAGGCCAGCATCGGCTGCGGCACCAGCTCGGAGACGATCGCGGCCTGCGCCGGCATTGCCATCGCTGCTCCGCAACCCATGCAGAAGGTCAGCAGTACCAGCAGCTGCGGAGTCAGCATGTCCATCGCAGTCAGCGCCGCCATCACGGCCGCGACCAGCAGCATCCAGCCCTGGGTCGCCAACAGGTACCTGCGGCGATCGACGATGTCGGCCAGCGTTCCGGCGGCGAGTGCCAGCAGCACGATCGGCACCGTGGTGGCCGACTGCACCAGCGCCACCATCAACGGCGAACCGGTACGTTCGGCCATGACCCAGGCGGCCGCCACGTCATTGACCCAGGTGCCGATGTTGCTGGCCAGGATCGCCAGCCAGATCGAGCGGAACATCTGGATCTTCAGCGGGGACCAGGCACCTGCGGCCTGTACGGGGGGTTGCGACGCGCTTGCGTTCACCATTGCCATGCTCCAACGATCGAGGCGAACAGCGTGTCCTGGCCACCGGCCTGCTTCAGCGCAGGACCGGCATCGACCCAGGCCAGCTGCAGCTGCCATTGCCAGTGTTCGCTGGCCTGCCAGCGGGTTTCGGATTTGTATTGATTACCGATGCGGCGCGCAGCACCGGCACTGCCTGGCAACGCCACCAACGGCGCCGGCGTGGTATAGACCGCATCGGCGCGACGATGCTTCCAGGCCATCTGTACGCCCAGCTCCGTCGTCACCGTGTCGTGCAGGCGCAGGCTCAGGGTCGGCTGCACGTCCATCAGGTTGGCCGGGGCCAGCAGGCTGGCCTCGCTGAAGTAGGCCGATTTCGGGAACAGTGCATTGAAGGTTCCCAGGCGGCCGTCCCGCGGGTTGCCATCGCCACTGGCGATGTCGGCCTTCAGCCCCAGACGCGGCTGCAGCGGCAGCTCCGCCCAGCGCCACCCTGTATCGGTGGCCAGCGTCCAGGCGCGGATATCGAGCGTGCCGACGGCCGTTCGCAGTTCACCGCCCTGCGCCACCAGCTCGCTGTTCCAGTCCAGTGCACCGGCCTGGCCGAACCAGCGTGTACCCACGGTCTGCCGGCGTTCGATGCCGGAGCCCGCCGCGAAGCGCGCACCCTCGCGGCGATAGTCGAGCAGATACAGGTCCCACTGTCCCGCGCCCTGCCCGCGTGCCGTGGTGGCGTAGGCGCCCCACAGGTGGGCACCGTGTTCCCCTCGATCATCAAAGGCGCCCGGCCGGTTCTGCACCGGTCGCAGTGCCATCAGGTCAAGCGTGCCAAGGCGGCCCTTCCAGCCCAGGCGCGCACCATCGAAGGCCAGGCGGATGTTCGGCCCATCGCGCACCGACAACAGTCGTGAGCTTCCGTAGCCGGCTTCCTGCCGACCGAGTTGCAGGTGGAAGCCGCCGCGCTGCCAGCGCCAATACGCCTGCTGCACGTCCAACGCGCTGCGGTCGGTGCGGCCGGGTCCGCCGGCCCTGCCATTCTCAGCATGCACGCCCAGCTGCAGCTTTGCCTGCCAGCGGTCCTCCACATAGGTGGCCGAGGCCAGCGCACGCAGCAGGCCATGGCCATCTTCGCTGCCACCAATACCGAACCGGGTCGGGTCGTAGTACAGGCCACGCACGCGCAGTGAGGCATCCCACTGCAATTGGCCGTCACCGGCGTCAGTGCAGTGGCCACCCTCGCAGGCCAGCGCCAGCGATGGCACGGCCAGCAGCGCCAGGCTCAGAACGCGAAGCACGAGCATCCCATCGCGCCCCAGAACGCGGTCAGGTCATTGGTCGGCGCCGCGTGCTGCGCGGCATGCCCGTGCGCACCGTGGGTACTGCAGGCCACGCCGTGATGGCGGCGATGGGTGGTGGCCAACCCGGTGGCCGCACCGCCGACGTGGTAGCCACCGAACCGGTTGACCGGCGACCAGTCCGGCATCGCCGGCGGCAGCTGCGGCGCAAGGCCGGCGTAGTCGCCGTCGGCGTGCACGATGCGGCCGCCGACGACGGTCAGCAGGCTGGTGATGTCGGCAATTTGCGCGTCGTCGACGCGGAAGAAATCGGCCGAGAGCAGGATGAAGTCGGCCAATTGGCCAGCTTTCAGCGTGCCCTTCACCGCCTCGTCGCCGGAGAACCAGGCGCTGCCCTGGGTCCACAGGCGCAGGGCCTGCTCGCGTTCAAGCAGGTTTTCCTCGCCATACAGGGCCAGCGGTGCGCCCGGTCACCAGCCAGGACAACGCCACCCACGGGTTGTAACTGGCCACGCGGGTGGCGTCGGTACCGGCACCGACCGGCACGCCTTCGGCCAGCATGCGCTTGACCGGCGGCGTGTGCCGCGCGGCCTGCACGCCATAGCGCTCGACGAAGGCTTCGCCCTGGTAGGCCATGCGGTGCTGCACGGCAATGCCGCCACCCAGCGCACGGATGCGTTCGATGTTGCGCGGGGTGATGGTCTCGGCGTGGTCGATGAACCAGTGCAGGCCATCGAACGGCACCTCGCGGTTGACCTGTTCGTACACATCCAGGATGCGGGTGATGCTCTCGTCGTAGGTGGCGTGGATGCGGAACGGCCAGCGCTTCTCGACCAGCAGCTTCACCACGTCGTGCAGTTCCGGCTCAAGCTCCGGCGGCAGTTCCGGGCGGGGCTCGTTGAACAGTTCGAAGTCGGCGGCGGAGAACACCAGCATCTCGCCGGCACCGTTGTGGCGCAGCAGGTCATCGCCCTGGCGCGGCTGCAGGATCTCGCTCCAGCCACGGAAGTCATCCACTTCCCTGCCCTTGTTCTGGGTGAACAGGTTGTAGGCAATGCGCACCGTCAGCTGGTCATCGCGGTGCAGCTGCTCGATGACCTGGTAATCCTCGGGATAGTTCTGGAAGCCACCGCCGGCGTCGATCACCGAGGTGATGCCAAGCCGGTTCAGTTCGCGCATGAAGTGGCGCGTCGAGTTCGCCTGGTACTCGATCGGCAGGCGCGGTCCCTTGGCCAGCGTCGCGTACAGGATCAACGCATTCGGCTTGGCCAGCAGCAGCCCGGTCGGGTTGCCCAGCGAATCGCGCACGATCTGCCCGCCCGGCGGATCCGGCGTGTCCTTGGTGTAGCCGCAGGCGCGCAGCGCGGCACGGTTGAGGAGTGCGCGGTCATACAGGTGCAGCAGGAACACGGGTGTATCCGGCGCGATGTCGTTGAGCTCCTGCAGGGTCGGCAAGCGCTTCTCGTTGAACTGCGCGGCAGTGAAGCCACCGACCACGCGTACCCACTGCGGCGCGGGCGTGCGGTCGACCTGGGCTTTCAGCATGTCCAGGGCGTCGCCCAGCGAGCGCAGGCCGTCCCAGCGCAGTTCCAGGTTGTAGTTCAGGCCACCGCGGATCAGGTGGGTGTGGCTGTCGTTGAGGCCGGGCAGCAGGCGCCGGCCCTGGGCGTCGATCAAGGTCGCTTCATTGCCCCAGCCGCGCATGATCTCCTCGTCGCTGCCGACGGCAACAATGCGTCCTTCCTGCACGGCCAGCGCCTGCGCATGCGGCTGCTGCGGGTCGAGGGTGGTGATGCGGGCATTGCGGATGACCAGCGTGCTCATGCGACGCTCCTTGGAAGTGGAATCGAGTTCGGCACCGGCACGGCCGGCCAGACCGAGCGCAACAGCGGCGCCGCTGGCCAGCAGCACGTTGCGGCGGCCGTGATCGAGGGGATCGTGACTCATGCGAGGTCTCCCGGAAGGCGATGGACGTCCAGTGCCCAGGTGCCGGGCCCGGCCAACGCGATGGCCAGCAGTACCGTGGTCCACATCAACGGGTACTCACTGCCACCGCGCATCCAGAACCAGCCCCTGGGCAGGGCCAACAGGACGGTGAAGCCGATGAAAGCAGCCGCCGCAAGCGCGGCGATGCGGGTCTGCCATCCCAGCAGCACGGCCAGCCCGGACAGCACCTGCAGCAGGGCCAGCAACAGCGGCAACGGTGCCACCGCTGGCAGCCCGAAGCCGCGCAGCTCGGTAGCGAAGCCGGACAGCCCCGGTCCACCGAACCAGCCGAACAGCTTGCCCAGTGCGTGCGGCAGCAGGAAGCCTCCTGCCGCCACGCGCAGCATCAGCAGGGCCAGGTCGAGGCCATGGCCAGCCAGCATGCTCAGTGCCCGCCTTCCTGCGCGCCGAACATGCGCTTGGCGTACTGGATGCCGATGCCGTAGCCGCCGGCATGGTCGCGGGCAATGCCGGTGGTCAGGTCGTAGGTTTCACCGCGTGCCCAGTCGCGCTGCAGTTCGAGCAGGTACTGCACGCTGGTCATCGGCACCGCGCCGGCCTGCACCATGCGGGTGATCGCACGCTCGTGCGCTTCTTCGCTGACATCGCCGCAGGCATCGGTGATCACGTAGACCTCGAAACCCTGCGCCAGCGCCGACAGCGCCGGCCCGACGATGCAGACGCTGGTCCAGAGGCCGGCAAGCACCAGGCGGCGCTTGCCGATGCGGTTGATCTCATCGATCACCGGCTGGTCTTCCCAGGTATTCATCGAGGTGCGGTCGAACACCGGCTGGCCAGGGAAGATCTGCGGCAGTTCCGGGAACATCGGGCCGGAGAACGACGCTTCTGCGACCGTGGTCAGCACCACCGGCACATTGAAGCCCTTGGCACCCTTGCTGATCAACGACACGTTGTTGCGCAGCGCGGAGATGTCGATGGTATGGGTAGCGAATGCCATCTGCGACTGGAAGTCGATCAGCACCAGGGCATGGTCGGTGGGCGACAACAGGGCCGGGGCGGGCGTGGCGGTGGCAAGGCTCATGGGTGGACTCCGTTGGAAACACGATCAGGGGGAAGCAACAGGGCTGCATCGCCGGCCAGGTACTGGCCGGGGCTGCAGCCGGTCTCGGCGCGGAAGCTGCGGACGAAATGGCTCTGGTCGAAGAAGCCGAGCTGCTGCGCCAGGCAGGACATCGGCAGGTGCTGGGCCGACAACAGCTCGCGCGCACGTTCGATACGGCGACGGCGTACATAGCGCAGCGGGCTGGCGCCGGTACCGCTGCGGAACAGGCGCACCAGATGGAAGCGACTGACGCAGGCGACGGCCGCCAGTTCGGTGACCCGCAGCGGCTGTGACAGGTGTTCATCGACATAGCGCAATGCACGCTGCAATGCGGCGACCTGCTGCGGCGCCAGTGAAGCGGCGGGCGGATCAGGCGGAAAGATGGTGGCCATGCGGGACGCCGCGAAGGGATGCCCCATGGTGCGTGACCCCTGCGTGATGCCCTACCCCCGTCGGTCGAGGCCAGCACCTACCCGAATGGGGGAGGCCGACGGCCGAGCAGGCGGCGCCCGAACAACCGCGCATCCAGTGAATAAGCGCCAGGGCCCAGCGCCAGCAAGGCCAGCGGCAACACCACCAGTGGCCACGGCAGTGCCTGTGCATACAGGCCCAGTGTTGCCGGCACTACCGCCAGCGGCGTCAATACGCCCAGTGCAAGCATCGCCACCGCCAGCAGGCATAGCGCCGACAGCCAGCCCGCGTGCGTGCCCGGCGTGCACAATGCAGCGGCCACGCACAGCCGCAGCCACAGCAGGCCGATGCCCGGCCCGCGGTCGGGGAACATCACGAACAGGCGCTGCATGGCCGGACTCCACAGGACATGCCGGCGTGATAGCCGACCACGGCACCAGGCGCCTACCCCGTTCGGGTCACCCGCGGCTGCCCCGCACCTGCCAGAATGCGCGCCATGCATGGCCGCCCCTTCCCGTTCCTGCGTCGCCTGCCGGCGCTGCTGGCGTGCCTGCTGCTGTGGACCGCCCTGCCCGCCCTCGCCGTGCAGCGGCCGGCCGTGAGCAGCGGGTTGCCCGGCTACGAGCACACCGCCTGGCGGGTCGGCCAGGGTGCACCCGGTGACATCTGGGACATCAGCCAGGACCGTGACGGCCTGTTGTGGTTGGCTACCGGTTCAGGCCTGTACCGATTCGACGGACGTCGCTTCGAACGGCAGGCGCCACCGGCTGGCACCCGCTACCCGTCCACCAACATGGTCACGTTGGAACACAGCGCCGATGGCGCACTGTGGATCGGCTACTTCCAGGCAGGCATCAGCCGGTTCGCGCGCGGCCAGCTGTACAACTACGGCCGCGGCCAGGGCGTGCCGGTTGGCGTGGTACCGCACTTCAGCCAGGACCGCGACGGCCGCATGTGGGCAGCCATCAATGGAGGGCTGCGCGAGTTCGATGGCCAGCGCTGGCAGCCGCTGCCCGCAGACACGGGCGTTCCGGAACACCGCGTGCAATGGGTGCTGCACGACAGCCGTGGCACCTTCTGGGTACTGGCCAACCTCAGGATCTGGATGCGTCCTGCAGGCCAACCGCGTTTCGAGGACACCGGCATTGCTGTATCCCAGATGGCGACGCTGACCGAGAGCCCGCAGGGCGAAGTCTGGCTGGCCGACCGTGTGCGCGGCACCTCGCCGCTGGCCAATGCGCAGGGCCTGCTGCCAGACAGCGAACGCGAAGCGCGACGCCTGCCGGACCTGGTCGCCGCACGCCTGCAGTTCACTGCCGACGGCGCGTTATGGGCCACGATGAGCCCGCATGGCGGTGTGGCCCGGGTCACGTTCGACGGCAGCCGCGCCGTGCGCATGGAGCGTTTCGATTCGCCGCACGGGCTGACCGCCACCTCGGCCGTGCCGATCATCGCCGACCGCGAAGGCAATCTCTGGGTCGGCACCAATCTGGGCCTCAACCGCTTCCGCGTGCGCAGCGTGCACACGCTGGCGGTCGGCCCCAGTGATCCCTATCGCTCGCTGGTGCGGGCCAGCGATGGGCGTGTGTACGGCTACGGCGAGGACCTCAAGCCGTACGACCTGCGCCGGCCACTGCTGGAAGGCAGCGCCGCACAACTGCAGGCGGCCGCGCGCCGGGCGCCCAAGCCGATCTGGCAGTTCGACTGGGTCAACCTGGCACGCACGGTGGCCGGCCACACCACGCTGATTCCGCTGCCCGAGCCCTTCACCGGGCAACCGCTGCATGCCCTGCTGTTCGCCGATGACGACCAGGCCTGGGTCTGCACCGGTGAACGTGGCGTGCTGCACTATCTGCACGGCCAGTGGCAGCGCGAAACGCGCCTGCCCGAACAGGCCTGCTCATCACTGGCGCTGGATGCCAATGGCCAGCTGCTGCTCGGCTATGCCGACGGCCGGCTGCGCAGCATGGGCGCGACCCGCATCGAAACCTTCGATGCCAACCACGGGCTGTTGGTCGGCCCGGTCACCGCGCTGCTGCACCACCAGGACCTGTTGCTGGTGGCCGGTGAGGCCGGGCTGGCCGCCCGCCTCGGCAATGGCCGCTTCATGCCGGTCAACACCGACATGGCCGGCGTGCTGGAGGGCATCACCGGCATGGTTGCCGATGCACACGGTCACCTGTGGCTCAACGGCAGTCGTGGCCTGGTCCGGTTGGGGAGCGATCAGTTGCGGCGGGCGCTGCGTACCGGGCAGCCGGTGACGCCACGCCTGTTCGATGCGGTGGATGGCATGCCGGGCATCGCCCTGCAGAGCGGACCGATCCCCACCGCCGTGCTGGCCGACGACGGCCTGCTATGGCTGGCCACCAACCAGGGCCTGGCCTGGCTGGACACCACCCGGTCGCACGTCAATACGATGGCTCCCAGCGTGCGCATCGGCGACGTGCTGCATGGCAGCGAACAGCAACCACTGCGGGACGGCCTGCGCCTGCCGGCCGGCACCAGCCAGCTGCAGATCGACTACGTGGCGCTGTCGCTGGCACGCCCGGAACGCAACCGCTATCGCTATCGCCTGTCCGGCGTTGACGATGGCTGGCAGGACGCGGGCAGCAGCACCCGCGCGTATTACACCAATCTCGCGCCAGGCAACTACCGGTTCGAGGTGGAAGCCGCCAATGAGGACGGCATCTGGAGCACCGCACCGGCCAGCCGCAGCTTCCGCATCGCGCCTACCTTCATCCAGACCGTGTGGTTCAAACTGCTGTGCACCGCCGCCGTGCTCGCACTACTGGTGCTGGCGGTACGCATCCGCAGCGGGCAGCTGGCCGCGCTGTTCCGTGCGCGCCTGCAGGAACGCAATGGCGAACGCGAACGCATCGCGCGCGACCTGCACGACACCCTGCTGCAGGGCAGCCAAGGCCTGATCCTGCGCCTGCATGCGATCAGCCAGTCACCCCAAACACCCGAGCCGGTGCGCAGCCAGCTGGAGTCGGCGATGCAGCTGGCCGAGCGCAACCTGGCCGAGGGCCGCGAGCGGGTCAATGCGCTGCGCGAGGGGCCGTTCGCGGGTCGCGACCTCGCTTCGGCACTGGCCGATGTGCACGCCGAGTATGCCGGGCACGGCACCAATCCGCTGCGCCTGACCGTGGAAGGCACCCCTCCACCGCTGCAGGCTGATGCCGCCGAGGAAGTGTTCCTGATCGGACGCGAGGCGATCCGCAATGCGCTGCGCCATGCCAATGCCAGCGCCATCGAAGTGGAGCTGTCCTACGGCACGCGGTGCTTCCTTCTACACGTGCGCGATGATGGCGTGGGCATCGCCGACGAAAATGCCGGCCATGGCCATTGGGGCCTGCAGGGCATGCGCGAGCGCGCGCAGCGCCTTGGCGCGGAACTGCAGCTGTGGACCCGCCCCGGGCTGGGGACCGAAGTGGCGCTGGCAGTTCCCGCCCGGCGCCTGTATCACCGCCGCCCATCACGTTGGCGCTGGCCCTGGAGTAGAACGAGCCATGACTGAAACCCCTGCCCCGATCGGCGTACTGGTGGTCGACGACCACCCGCTGCTGCGTGACGGCCTGGCCGCCCTGCTGGGCGCACAACCCGATCTGCGCCTGCTCGGTGAAGCCGCCGACGGCGAGGAAGCCATCGCACGCTACCAGCAGCTGCAGCCGGACGTGGTGCTGATGGACCTGCAGATGCCCCGCCTGGATGGTGTGGAAGCCATCGTGCGAATCCGCGCGATGGACCCGCGCGCGCGCATCATCGTGCTGACCACCTACCGCGGTGACGTACGTGCGGTGCGGGCGTTGCAGGCCGGCGCCAGCGCCTACCTGCTGAAGGACATGCTGCGCCACGAGCTGGTCGACACGATCCGCATGGTTGCGGGCGGCCGGCGCGCGCCGATTCCACCAGCGGTGGCGGCGAGCATCGCCGCGCATGTGGTGGAAGACCGGTTGTCGCCGCGCGAGACCGAAGTACTGCGGCACGTGGCCGGTGGCCTGTCGAACAAGCGCATCGGCGAGCGCATGCAGATTTCCGAGCAGACGGTGAAGGCGCACATGAAGAGCCTGATGGACAAGCTCGGCGTGGGCGATCGCACGCACGCGGTGACCCAGGCGCTGCGGCGCGGCATCATCAGCCTGGACGACAGCGGTCACGATTAGTGGGTTGTTCGGCAGGGCTTGCAGCCCTGCCAAACACCCCCCCTTACTTCAAGCGCAGCAGCAGGCTGCCGCCCGCACACACCACTGCCAGCCAGGCCACGCCGTGCCACCCCCACTGCGCCAGCGCCAGGCTGCCCAGCGCACCGCCGGCGGCCATGCCGATGAACATGCCCGTGAACAGCAGCGCATTGAGCCGGCTGCGGGCCGGCGGCACCAGGCCATAGACCAGCGTCTGGTGCGCCACCAGCGCCGACTGGAAACCGAAGTCGAACAGCAGCGCACTTACCACCAGCAGCGGCAGCAGCGCAACGGCCGGCAACCAGGCTTCGGCCAGCAGCAGCCCGAAACCCACCAGCGCCACTGCGATCGCCAGCCGCGCCACCGCATGGCAACCCAGGCGATCGGCGAAACGTCCTGCAAACGGCGCAGCCAATGCGCCGGCCGCGCCGGCGATACCGAACGCACCCGCCGCCGCACTGCCCAGCCCCAGGCGGGCATGCAGCATCAGCGCCAGCGTCGACCAGAACGCGCTGAAGCCCACTGCCAGCAACGACTGGCTGGCCACCGCACGGCGCAGCTGCGGCTGCTCGCGCCACAACGCCAGCAACGAACCCAGCAACGCCGGATAGCGCAGCGTGCTGGTCGGTGCGAAACGCGGCAGCGCGCGCGCCATCACCGCGCCCATCGCCGCCACCGATACCGCGGCCAGTACGAACTGCGTGCGCCAACCCCATGCTTCAGCCACCACGCCACTGACCACGCGCGACAGCAGGATACCGAGCAGCAGGCCGGTCATCACCCGGCCGACGATCTGGCCGCGTTGTGCATCCGGCGCCAGCACCGCAGCGGCGGGCACGATGTCCTGTGCCAGCGTGGCCATCAACCCGACCAGCAGGCTGGCCATCAGCAGGCCCGGCAGGTGCCCGGCCATCGCTGCAGCGCCCAATGCCAGTGCCAGCAACGCGGACTTCAACAGGATCAGGTTGCGGCGGTCGAAGCGGTCGCCCAACGGCGCCAGCAGGAGAATGCCAAGCGCATACCCAAGCTGGGTCAAGGTCGGCACCAGGCCGGCGGCGCGCTCGCCTGCGCCGAGGTCCTGGACGATCAGGCCCAGCATCGGCTGGCTGTAGTACAGCGAGGCGACCGAAAAGCCGGCGCCGGCCGCCATTGCCAGCACCAGCGGGGTGGAGGGTGCGGTCGCGGGCGCGGCGGCGACGGATATCGAAGGGGTAGACATGGGGGAGTCCGGTGGAGGAAGTGGACGTATCCTGCCGGTATTCGCCGAACGTCTGTAGTAGGCTTCATTACATATTCTTCATACGCCATACGCATGAATGACCTCACCACCGGCGCCGATCGCCTGGATCTGCTGCGCACCTTCCTGCGCATCGTCGACGCGGGCAGCCTGTCTGCTGCGGCCGTGCAGCTGGGCACCACCCAGCCGACAGTCAGCCGACGCCTGCAGGCCCTGGAGCGACAGCTCGGCCTGCGCCTGCTGCAGCGCTCCACACATGGGCTGCAGCTGACCGAGGACGGCCTGCGCTGCCAGCGTCATGCGCAACGCGTGGTCGACGAATGGGAGTCGCTGCAGGCCGAACTGCACGGCGAACCGGAAACGCTGCGCGGACGCCTGCGGGTGATGGTGCCGCACGCGTTCGGCCAGGCACAGCTGCTGCCGACCATGCTCGCGTTCCTCGCCCAGCACCCGCAGCTGAGCCTGGAGTGGATCCTGGAAGATAGGCGCCCGGACTTCATCGCAGAAGGCATCGACTGCGCGGTGCGGGTGGGACCGGTCGACGAACCGCGCATGGTCGCACTGCCGCTGGCCGAAGTGCCGCGCATCGTCGTGGCAGCGCCGTCGCTGGTGCAGTCCACCGCGATCAGCACACCAGAACAGGCACAGGCACTGCCATGGATCTCACTGGTCACCTACTACCGCGAACGCCTGTTGCTGCATGACGCACAGGGTCGCGCGCATACGCTGTCGATCAGCCCGCGCCTGCTCAGCGACAACCTGTTCGTGGTGCAGCAGGCTGCACGCGCCGGGCTGGGCGCAGCGGTGGTCTCGGCCTGGCTGGTGGCCGACGACCTCGCACAAGGACGTCTGGTGCAGCTGCTGCCGGACTGGCAGGCGCCGGCACTGCCGGTGCATGTCGTGTTTCCTGCTGCGCGCCAGCAGCCGCCGCGGCTGCGCGCCTTCATCGATGCGATGAAGGCCGCACTGCCGCAACTTCATGGAATGCGGCCGGCACCGCGTTAGGCCAACGGCCGCGTCATCCACGCATGGCGTGGATGCCGTCCAACCCCATAGGGTCGGATCCCTTCCCGCCGGGAAGGGCTCTGACCCTGTCGATCACTGCCTCTTCGCCGCCTCGGCATTCCACGCCGCCACCTTGGCCTTGGTATCAGCCAACATCTTGTCCAGCGCAGCGCGGTCATACACGCTGCCACGCAGGATCACGCTGTCGATCTTCTCGGTGGCGGCGATGTCCTGCAGCGGGTTGGCGGTCAGCAGCACCAGATCGGCGGCCTTGCCCTGTGCGACACCACCGTAGCGGTCCATCTGGCCGAACCAGGCCGGACCGGAACGGGTTGCGGCGGACAGCGCCTGCGGCGCGCTCAGGCCTTCCTTCACGAACAGCTGCAGTTCCTGGTGCAACGCGATGCCCGGGAAGTTGAACGAATTGAGGAAGCCCGCATCGGTACCGGCGATGATCGTTACGCCCGCCTCCTGCAGCAGCGGCAGCACCGCGGCCACCTGGTGGTACTGCGCGTGGCGCGCTTCAATCTGCGCCGGCGTGGCCTTGGCTGCGCGGTCCACGCGCCACTGGTAGGTCGCGCGCAGGCCAGGGCCGATGTAGGCCAGGTACGGATCGTTGGCGTGGTCATCCTGGTCAAGGAAGTCGAGGATGCGGCCACCGTTGAGGGTCGGGGTCACGAATACACCGCGCTTTGCGAAATCACGGTAGGCATGCATCGCAGTGTCACGGTCGAAGCTGGCGTCGAGGCGCCGGTTGGCTTCGGCACGGTCGATGCGGCCTGCGCCGAAGTCGGCGGCGATCTGCGCTTCATCCTTGCTGCCGGCCTTGAATGCGTAGTCCAGATGCTCGATCGAAGTCAGGCCAGCATCGACCGCCTGCTCCACGGTCAGTGCCATCGGAATATGCCCCGAGGCTTTGAAGCCGGCCTTTCGCGCAGCGCTGGCCGAGTACAGGAACAGTTCCGGCTTCAGCGTGCTGTCGGTGATCTTCACGAAATCGACCTTGTCATGCTGCAGGCGGGCGATCGCCTTGTCGGCGTCGGCCTCGCTGCCCACTTCGATCGTGCCCTTCCAGACCGGCTTGATGCCTTCGATCTTCGCACCGGAGCTGAGCAGGCGCGGGCCGAACAGCGTGCCCTTGGCGATCTCGCCGCGCCACTGCAGCACCTGCTCGGGCAGGTCGCCGGAGCAGTCACGCACGGTGGTGATGCCGTGCGCGATGTACAACGGCAGCAGCGCCTTGTTCTCTTCGATCAGCGCCGGACCACCACCGAAGTGCACGTGCATGTCCCACAGGCCCGGAATCAGGTACTTGCCCTTGGCATCGATCTGGCGGGCCGCACTCCATTGGCTGCGCAGCTGCGCGTCCGGGCCGACGGCGACGATGTCCTCGCCACGGATCACCACGCTCTGCCCGGCCAGCGTGCTGGCGTGCTCGACATCGACCACGGTGGCATTGCGGATCATCAGGTCGGCGCGCTCGGCGGCAGACGCCGACAGCGGTGCTACCGCAAGGAGGATGGCAAGGGACAACGGACGGGAACGGAACATGGACAGCATCCTGATGGGCACGCCCAGCGTGCGGGTGGAAGGGGTTTGCATTCAACGCACCGCGCCGTGCTGGCGCAGCAGGGTCTCAATTCCGGTATAGCCGCGCTGGCGCGCGTGCGCCAGCGGCGTCACGCCGTCGCCGTCGGCAAGCTCCGGGTCGGCACCGGCCTCCAGCAGCAGCTGCACGATCTGCACGTGGCGCGCACCGCCATCGCCGAGCAGGATCGCTTCCAGCAGCGCGGTCCAGTGCAGCCGGTTGACATGGTCCACCGCCACACCGGCCCGCAGCAGCGTGCGCACGGTGGCGACGTGACCGCGCTCGGCGGCCGGAATCAGCGCGGTACCGCCATAGCGGTTGGTGCTGCGCAGGTCGGCGCCATGCGCCAGGGTCATCGCCAGGATCTCGTCCAGGCCGCGCGCACCGGCGTACAGGTAGGCGCTGTCCTGCAACGCGTCCTTGGCGTTGACGTCTGCCCCGGCCTCGATCAGCTCACGCGCGGCATCCACGTTGTTGCCATGCGTGGCCAGCAGCAGCGCGGTGCGGCCCTGGCCATCGCGCGCCTCCAGCGTGGCGCCATCCTCGATCGCCTGTCGCACCGCATCGGCGTCGCCGCGGCTGGCAGCATCCCGCAGGCGCGCGTCTGCGTCGGCCCTGGACGTGGCGGTGCAGGCGGGGGTGACCATGGCCAGCAGGCACAACAGCAGCACGCGCGTTAACGGCGCAGGCCAACCAGCGGAATGATGGACGCGCATGACAGTGTCTCCTCATGTCCGTCGCCACGGAACGCCGTGCGACGGTAGCAACAGCCGGGCGTTGCCGGCCCCTGCCCTGCATGGTAGAAGTCGGCCTGGGTATCCAGAAGTGAAATGTTCAAATGCAAGACAGTGCCAAATCGAATAGAACCCTGTTCGAACTGGACCTGCTGCGGGCGCTGGTGATGGTGGCCGACTGCGGCAGCTTCACCACGGCGGCCACGCGCCTGCATTCGACCCAGTCCACGGTCAGCCAGAAGGTGCGCCGGCTGGAGGAACTGGCCGGGCATCGCCTGCTTGAACGCGGCCATCGCGACGTGCACCCCACTGATGCCGGCCACACCCTGCTCGGCTACGCGCGGCGCATGCTCGACCTGAACGAGGAAATGGCGCAGGCGCTGGCCGGTGCGATGGTGGAGACCGCAGTCCGCATCGGCGTGCCCGAGGATTTCGTCAACGCGCAGACCACGCGCATGCTGGCCGCCTTCAGCCGTCGCCACCCGCAGGTGAAGCTGGAGATCAGCAGCGGCCTCAGCCGCGACCTGGCGCAGGGCTTCGATCATGGCGAGTTGGATCTGGTGCTGGTCAAGCAGCGCCGCAACAGCCGCCAGGCCGTGCACTGCCGCCGCGAGCCGATGCACTGGATCGACAGCCTGCGCAGCAGCTGCCTGCAGCAGGACCCGCTGCCGCTGGTCACCTTCCCCCCGCGCGGGCTGTACCGCGACGAGATGATCCATGCCGTGGAAGCGCTGGGCCTGCGCTGGCGCATCGCCTTCACCAGCTCGTCGCTGAGCGGCATCCAGGGCGCGGTGGCCGATGGCATCGGCATCAGCCTGCTGCCACGCCGCGCGGTCAGCCGCGAGCACCGCATCATCGATGGCGAGCGCGAGCTGCCGGTGATCGACAACTACGAAATCGGCCTGCTGCACCGTGCCGACGCCGACGATGCCGTGCGTGCGCTGGCCAGCGAGCTGTGGCGGCAGGTGCAGCGCGAACCGGACTGACCACGGTAGATCCACGCCATGCGTGGATGCCTTTCGCGCATCACGCATCGAAACATGGTCACTCCGGCCGTATAGCGGGCAACAATCGCCTCGTAGAGTGCCTGTTGTTTCCGTGCCCCACGGCGCCCTGCCATGTCCGACGAAATCCCCACCCGCTTCGATCCCCTGCCCGCTGCCCTGCAGAGCCATCTGCAGCACCAGCGCTCGCTGATCGCTGCGCGCGTGGCGGCCGGCTTCCCGACGTTGCCGGTGCAGTGGCCGCTGGCGGCCAGCACACTGCAGCGCGTGATCGATGCCGAGCTGATCGACCGTGCCGACTGCGATGGCTGGGAAGCGCTGGGCGTGGCATTCGGTGACACCCTGGCCCAGCGCGTGCCGGGCCTGGCCTGGATGCAGGTCACCGATGCCTGGGGCATCGACGCGGTGCTGCGTTATGCCGACAGCAGCCTGCAGATCGGCGCCAGCACACTGTTGCTCAAGCGCGTCGAGCAGGGCGAGATCATCGACATCGCCCACCTGCTTGCGTGGCTTGAGGAATTCGTCGCCACCCGCGCCGACGATTACGCCTGAAAGGCCGCCGAGCATGGCTCGGCACTACAGGGGATTGCGTGGCGTGGATCTACAGCCAGCGGCCGTCGACCACCAGGCGGCGTTCCACGGGCACCCCAGCCACGGCAGCAGGGCCGTGGTCGGCACGCACCGCCACGAAAGTGGCTGGCTGGCCTTCGGCAATACCATGCTGCGGCAGGCCGATCGCCTGCGCGGCGTGGGTGGTGACCATGTCCAGCGCCAGCATCAGGTCGGCATCGGTGTAGAAGCCGGACCGGTAGCCCAGCAACATCGCCCGCTGCAGCAGGTCGCCGTTACCGTACGGCCACCAGCAGTCGCGGATGTTGTCGTTGCCTGCGAACACGCGCACACCGGCATCATGCAGCGCGCGCAGCGGCGGGAAAGGATGATCGCCCGGCGCGTTGCTCATGATCGCCACACCCGCCGTGGCCAGTGCTTCGCCCACCTGCAGCGCGCGCGCCAGCGGCACTTCGCCCAGTGAATAGGCATGGCTGACCGCAACCCGCCCATGCAGGCCGGCGGCCCGCGTCCGCGCCGCGATGCGCAGCAGCTGGGCCAGGCCGGTTTCGCCGGGCTCGTGCAGATGGATGTCCAGCTGCACGCCGTAACGCTCGGCCAGGCCGAACAGCAGCGCCAGCTGGCCTTCGGCATCACCATCGAGCGTGGTCGGGTCGATGCCGCCGAGCACCTCCACGCCCGCGGCAAGCGCCTGCTCCAGTACGGTGGCGGTGCCGGGACAGGACATCACCCCGGCCTGCGGAAACGCCACCAGCTGGATCCGCATGATGTCGGCGCAGCGCAGTGCCGCCTCGCGCACCGCTTCGAGATGGCCGAGACCGGTGCTGCCGTCGATATCGACATGGCAGCGCATCGCCACCGTACCGAAAGCACTGCATTGGCGGATCAGCGCCTCGGCACGGTCCACCATCGGTGCCGCACCCGCCACCGCCGCCTTCTCCACCGCCAGCCGCTCACGCAGGCTATTCACCGGCTGGTGCGGGTGCCAACGGTCGCCGACGAAGCTCTTGTCGAGGTGAATGTGGCCGTCGATCAGCCCGGGCAGCACCGCGAAGCCCTGCAGGTCGACGCATTCCGCCCCTTCGGCCGGCGTGGCCTCGCCATTGAGCCCGCTGATGCGGCCATCACGGATATGGAAATGCAGTGGCGCACCGTCGCGGTCGACACCGCCATGGACGAACTGGAGGGTCATCGGGAACTCCCGGGATGCCAAGAATGGCGCCATCGTGCGCCTCGCCGCAGCCATCGGCCAACGAAATATCTGGATGGCACGCATTCACCAGAACGATGACTGCCCTGCGACAACCGGTCGCAGCCACGCCGTGCACACCCCTGAACGGGTAACATGGGCGCCTGTTTCCGCTGTGATGCCGCATGGGCCCGTCCGACCGCCACGATCGTCTCCGCCGCTGGCAGGCCGCGTCCCTGCTTGCCGCCGCCCCGATCGCCAGCCTGTCCGCCACCGATGCAGCGGCTGCCGCGCCGCTGCATTCACCGCCGGGCCAGCAGCGCATTGCCCCGGCTGCACTGGTCGAGCGCCTGCACCAGCGCGTGCTGTCCGGGCAGAGCGCCACTGCCACGCTGGAACACTGGTGCGCCGAGCACGGCCTGGCCGAACAGGCGCGGGTGCGTGCAGTGCGCGTACACGGCCAGGACAAGCCCGCGCCCACCGACGTGCTGCAGGCGCTGGGCGTGAAGCCGGGTACCGACCTGCGCTATCGCCGCGTGCAGCTGGTCTGCGGTAACCGCGTACTGTCCGAGGCCGACAACTGGTACCTGCCCGGCCACCTCAGCCCGGCCATGAACCAGGTGCTGGACAGCACCGATGAACCGTTCGGTCGCGTGGTCGGCCCGCTCGGTTTCCAGCGCCAGACCTTGGCCGACCAGACGTTCTGGCCGCCGCGGGGCGAAGGCGACCGCGGCGTGATCCTGGAGGTGCGTGCCCTGTTGCGCGACCGCCAGCAGCAGCCTTTCAGCTACGTCATCGAGTCATACCTGCTGCAGGCGCTTCCGTAACGCGCCGTGGCGCCGGTCATCCGCCGGCGCTACGGGCCCGCGATGCCGTTGGCGGCCGGGTCCACCGAGAACACGAAACGCCCACCGCGCTGGTCCCTGCCCCGTGTCATCGGCGCGGTGGTAAGGCTGTAGACCGGGGCCGCCTTGTCCATGCCGATCGCCTCGGACCAGGCACTGAAATCCTCATCGGTACGGCTGCGGATCTCGCCAACGCACAGGCTGTAGCCGCAGGCAAAAGACACCAGCGTGCCGTCGTTGCCGATGAGCCGGGTCGCGGCCGTCCTGTAGAGCCGGGTCAGGTCCTGCACTTCCGGGTGGCCGGCCGCATCGCGCTCGAACTGGCTGATCGCCTGCGCGAAGGCCTTGTCGGAACCCAGCACCGCCTCGCTCTTCTGTGCGGACACCGCACCCTCGTTCAGCAGCATGCGCTCGCCCTCGAGGAAGTGACCCTCCGGTTGCGCGAGCCCAGGGGCAGCCGTCGTGGTACTCGATGCCGTTGGCACGCGCGCTGATACAGCATCGGTCGCGGGGTTGGAAAGGGACGGCGCAGGCGCGGCATTGGCCACCTCCGCGGCATCCTCCACGCTGGCCGCCTGCCTGCCACTGCAACCTGCAATGGCCAGCACGGCAATCACACTCCACCCCCTGACATCCATGCGCATCCTCCTCCGTGTATCGCCCCAGCATGCCATGTGCGCGCCGGCAACACGGATGCACTGCACAAAGAAAAGCCCGGCAATGCCGGGCCTTTCGTTCGCCTGCCGGATCAGCGGAACCGGTAGTCCAGCTGCACCCAGTACTGGCGGCCATACGGATCGTAGTTGCCGACCGGATAGAACGGCCAGCCGCCACCGTTCTTGTCCGCCGGCGGGCGGCTGTCACGCAGGTTGTTGACGATCACGCCCACCGACAGGTTCTCGCCGAATTGGCGGAACACGCTGGCGTTGTAGGTCATGTACGGCGCGATGCGGCCACTGCCATCGGTCTTCGGCAGCGAGCCGAAGCGGTTGCCGTACAGCGTGGTGGTCCAGTCACCCTGGTTCCAGGTGATGCTGCCGTTGGCCTTGCTGCGCCACTGGTAGTCATCCAGCGAATTGCGGATGTCACGCTCCGGATCATCGGAGAACTGCCGGTATTTGTGCTCCAGCACCACGGTGTAGGCCAGGCGCGTGGTGAAGCGGCCATAGCGACCGGCATCGAAACGCCAGTTGCCCTTCAGGTCCAGGCCGCGAACCGATTCAGAGGCGGCGTTGATCGGGTTGATCAGCACACGGGTCACCTGGTCCGGCTGCACGGTTGCATTGGACGGGTTGCGGATCACACGCGACAGCGCGTCCTGGCACAGCGGTGAGCCGATGTCACGCGCCTCGCCGCCCAGCGTCTTGCCCAACCGGCAATCGGCCTCGTCGCGCAGGATGCGGCTGGTATCGAGGCTGGTCACCTCGTTGTCGATGCGGATGTCGTAGTAATCGGCACTGAAATCCAGGCCAGCCAGCGGCGACCAGACCACGCCGAAGCCATACGACTTGGCCGACTCCGGCTGCAGCTGCGGGTTGGCACGGTTGCTGTAATCGATCGACAGGCCGTTGTAGTCGCAGTTGTCATACGACTGGCCTGCGGTGCGGCAGCGCCAGTAGTCGGTCATGCCCGGGTTGTAACCACGCGTCTCGGTCGCGAACACGTAGTTCATGTCCGGCGCCCGGAAGCTGGTGGCAGCGGTACCACGGATCAGCAGGCTCTCGATCGGCCGGAACTCGACGCCGAAGCTCCAGGTCGCCTTGCCGATGTGCTCACCACCGGCACGGTACTGGTCATAGCGCCCGGCCAGGGTGGTGGTCAGCGACTGCAGCAGCGGCAGCTGCAGCTCCACGCCGGCAGCATAGCGGTCGCGCTCGCCACCGGCACCAATACCGGCGCTGGTGTTCCAGAATTCACCGGTGCCCAGTCGGGGGTCCGGTCGATTGCGATAGCCCTGGCTGCCAGCCTCGACCACCGCGGCCAGCGCAGCGTCGCCACCGGGCAGTGCGAACAGCCGGCCGTTGACGCTGGCGCTGAAGGTCTGCAGCCACGCCGCGTTGCGGCTCTCCTGGTAGCCGGACAGGCTCTGGTACTCGTTCGGGCTCAGCGGCTGGAACAGGCGCGCCGGATCCGGCGCATAGACCTCTACACCATTGCGCACGCCCAGCTTCGGGCCAAGCAGGTATTCGTTGATCCCGGCCAGCAGCACCGGGCGGCGGGTGCGGTTCTCGTAACGCGAACGGCTGTAGACCGCCTCATAGTCCCAGCCACTGTCGCCGATCTGGCCGCGCGCGCCGACGTTGAATGACCACGAATTTTCCAGGAAACGATTGGCATTGCGCGGCAGGCCACCGATTTCCTCGGGCGCAAAGCGGCGGTACCAGCTTTCCAGGTTGCCGGTGGTCTGGTTGTAGAAGTAGTTGCGGGCCGAGGTCCAGGTGGGCGCACGGGTGTTGTTGGTGATGCGTGCGCTGCCCACGGCCAGATCGGCGAACAGGTCGGTGGTCTCGTTGACGTGGAAGGTCAGCAGGCCGTAGCCGTTGAGGTTGCGCTTCTCGGTCTGCACCGTCCAGTAGCTGGCGGCGGCCTCGTTGCTGCCGCAATACCAGCCCTGGCGCGGGTTGAAGGCACGGAACACGCTGCCGCCATAGATATCCGACGCCGCGTCGCAGCCATTGGCGCCCGGATCGATGTTGCGACCGGTAGCGGCGTTGCGGCGATACGCGATCGCGGTCGCCTGCGGCGCCTTGCCGGCGGGGTCATCATCCAGCGAGTCCATGAAATCGCGCTGGCGCGCATGGATCGCCTTGCGCACATCGAACTCGAAGCCGAACAGCGCATCCCAGCGCTCGCCGGAACTGCCACCAACCACCTGCGCGCGCTGGTTGTCGCCACCGCCCTGCTGGGTGCCGCCGGCCCGCACGTTCACGTCCACACCCTCAAAGCGGTCCTTGAGGATGATGTTGACCACGCCGGCGATGGCGTCGGAGCCATACACCGCCGACGCACCGGCCGCCAAGACCTCGATGCGCTCAATCAGCGCACTGGGAATGTTGGCCAGGTTGACCACGTTCACCGAGCCCTCGTAGGCCAGCGGGTAGTCGGCCTGGCGGCGGCCGTTGACCAGCACCAGCGTGCGGTTCGGGCCCAGCCCGCGCAGGTTGATGGTGTTGGCGGCCGGGGTGAAGGTGTTGCCGAAGTCCTCCCCCTGCACGTTGCCGGTGTTTTCAGTCAGGGCGCTCAGCGCGTCGAACGCGTTGCGGTAGCCCTGCGCGTCGATCTGCTCGCGGCTGATCACGGTCACCGGCGACGGCCCTTCGACACTGGCGCGCGGAATGCGCGAGCCGGTGACCTTCACTTCCTGCAATGAGGTGGGTGCGCTTTCCTGCGCGAAGGCCGGCGACGACACCAGCATCAGGGACGACAGCGCGAGCACCAGCGGACGCGGGCGCAGCGCCTTGTGGGAGGCAGACATGGGCTTCCTGGGGGAGTTGGACGGGTGGTATGGGACCGGAGGCCTGCGCGGCGCATAACGATCCCGTAACGAAAGTGTCCTGAATGGATGGTTTCAACGGAAATGACCAGCCCTGATGGACTTATGCCTGAACCGAATCAGGCTCCGCCCGGTGATCGTCGCGTTTTTGCAATCTTTTGAATGGTCTGGCGAACCGGGCATTGCCATCGTTCCGGGGATGATGACCCCGTACCCCACATCCCCCCTCCCCCCGCTGCGCCCGGTGTTGCGCCGTCACCTGCTGCAGCTGCAGGCCGCACCGGTCACCCTGCGCCCGTTCCAGCGTACCGACCTGCCGCGCTGGCGCCTGTTCGATGACCGCCGCCGGCGCGGCCGCCGCCATCCGGCCGGTATCGACGAAGAAGCCCGCTTCCTTGCCCACATGCATCGCTCGCGGCTGGAGCAGGACAACGACCAGCTGCTGCTGGGTGTGTTCGATGACGAGCACGGCACTGTCCTGGACCAGCTGCATGTCCGCCTGCAGTCCCTGCATACGCGCTGCGCCGAGCTTCTGTCGCTGCAGCACTGGCACCCGCACGTGGATGCAGCGCTGCGCGCGCTGTGCCCGTTCCTGTTCGAGGATGTGGGCGTGCACCGCCTGTTCGTGATGCTGCCACCGGACTGCAGTGACCCGTTCGCCACTGCGCTGCACGCCTTCGGCTTCGAGCACGAAGGCCTGTTGCGCGACCATCATCTGGATCTGGATGGCTGGCAGGACCGCCAGCTGCTGGCGCTGACTGCACCGGTCTGGCGCAGCCGCCAGCAGCCACCGGGTTAGCGGACCCGCTCCAACGCGTCGCCTGCGCCGGTCAGCACCGAGCAGGCGTGGTCCTGCAGTTCTTCGGCGCTGGCCTCGTTGCCGGTGCCGGCGTCCACCCGGGTCGCCAGCAGGATGAAGCCCGGGGCGCCCTGCACGGCGTCCCGGCCGGCCACGACCAGGCTCCACTGGCCCACGTCGTCCACGCCTGCGAGGTCGTACGCCAGCAGATTGAGCGGATTGGCGGTCAGTTCCGCGCCCGCCAGCAGGCGTGCCTGGTATTGATGGCCGCGCAGCAGCACCGGCAGCGGTGCCCAGCGGCTGCCGAGGGCGGCAGCATGCGTGTCCAGCGCCTGCAGCACGTCGGCACGCAGGCAATCCACGTGGATATGCAGCTGGTGCTGCGAGCGGCCGTGCGGCGAGTTCAACGCCAGGCTGGCGACGTTGCGCGGCAGCGGTTGCCGCAGGGCCTGTTCGGTGTGGCTGCGCGCCTGCCAGGCGGCAGCGAAGTAGTTCGGTGCACCACGCTGGTACAGGCTGCGGCTCTCGATACCGCTCACCTTGTCCAGCGGCATCAGCAGGAACTGGTAGTCGCCGTGCGCATCCTTGACCAGCACATCGCGGCGGTCTGCGGTCGTCTCCACGCGCAGGCAGTCGCCGCGTGGACCTTCGGCGCCCCGGCAGTCACGTTCGATCAATCGCCACAATGCATCGGAATGGGCCGGCGGCGGCGGCGCACTGGCACAGGCGGACAACAGCAGCAGGGACGACAGCATGAAGGGGCGCAGGGACACGGCAACGACTCACGGAGCAGGCACGGCAGACAGCGCCGCGCTGCATTCTAGCCAGTGCGAAGCTGCAATCAGTAGGTGCCGAACGGCACTTCAACCACGATCGGGGCGGCACCCTCGCCGGCCTGCAGGCTGTAGCGGTCCAGCGCCCCATCGTCATCGGCGTGCGGCTGGCGCTGGAAATGCAGCGGGTAGCGGGTGTCCCCCAGGCGCACGGCGCTGCCGTCGGCCTCCAGCGCGGCACCTTCCGGAATCAGCAGCCCTCCCAGGTCACTGTAGGCGCCAGGCACATCGGCGAAGCGGTAGTCGGCCAGCTCGTCCACCCGCTGCATCGCATAGACGTGCGGCACATAGGGGCGTGCGGGGCTGCGGCCATTGCTCAGGTCGGTCACCCAGGCCTGCGGCAGGTGGTACTGCTCGCGCAGCGCAGCCACGCCCAGCGAGGGACTGGCCACCTGCAGGCAGCACACCGTCCGCTTGCCTTCACGGTCGAGGATGGCGAAACGGTCACCGCGGGTGGCCGCCTGCGGCAGCATGGCGAAGGCCAGGTTACGCTGGGCCGGTGCGTAGCCGGATTCGGTCTGCAGGTTGCGCCAGGCACCGAATACCGGGGTTTCGACCGGCGCGGGTTCCGGATCGGCAGCGGAGGCGGAGGCGGAGGCGGAGGCGGAGGCGGAGGCGGAGGCGGCAAACGCTACGCCCAGCAACGACAACACCAGCGCCGTCATCGTCTTGTCCTTGCCGCGGAAACTGCCTGCCGTCATACCGTATCCCGTATCCAACACCTGCGCCGGAAAGGCCCGGCCTGCCCGCTGGCGTATTGCCAGCCATTGCTCCCACTATGCAATGACCACGCTGTGCCGGCAATGACCGGGATGCTGACGCCTTTCGCACGCTCGGTGCTATCGTTCCCGCCATCTTCCCCTGCGCAGGAGCGCTCGCATGTCTGCATTCCGTCTGTCCCTGTTGCTGCCGGCCTCTGCCCTGCTGCTGTCGGCCTGCGTCAGCACCCCTGGCCCGGAAGTCAAAGGCAGCGGCCGCTGCGACGCCAGCCAGCTGGGCTGGGCGATCGGCCAGCCGGCCAATGAGCCCAACATCCGCCGCCTGTCCCGCGAGAGTGGTGCCGGCCTGGTCAACCCGATCGGCCCCAGCACCATCACCACCAAGGACATCCGCCAGGACCGCCTGCGCGTGTTCGTGGACAAGGACAACATCATCACGTCCACGCGCTGCGAGTAAGCGCCGCCACCGCTTTTGTAGAGTCGAGCCATGCTCGACTGGCTTTTCGCGCCGCCCATCCGAAGACCCGTCGAGCATCGCTCGACTCTACATTTCAGGGTTCGGTATAGCCGGCACAGTCCGGCAGCGCCTGGTCGGGATGGAACATCCCCGCCCCGAAGCGGAACAGCCGCGTGTAGGTGCACGCCGGGTCCTGCTCGCTGCGCAGATCCTGCTTCTTCAGCGGGCCTTTGGCCAGCGAATCCTCGAAGCGTGAAACGCCGGCCGGGAACCGGGTCGCCACGGTCTGGTAGCGCAGCACCGGCATGCCCTCGGCAGCCGTATCCAGCGCCAGCTTCGCCGAGAACCCGTATTCGTCGTGGCAGGCACCTGCGCGCTGCTTCATGTCCTGCTCGCTGAAACAGGCGCGGATCATCGCATTACCCAGCCATGGCACGGTCAGCACGTCGTCGTCCACCTGGATGTCGTCCTGCAGGTGACGTACGCGTGCCAGCTGCAGCGTGGACGCGTCGGCACCTCCACCGGAGTACATGGCGCTGAACTTGACGATGCCGCCCACCAGCACATTCTGGCGGGCGCGCTGCTGCGGGTCGGTCACTGGTTCATCGCTGCCCACGCCCGGCGCCAGGCGCACGATCCATGGCCACAGCGACAGCTCGCTTTCCTGTGGCACGTCGATGCTGACGTGGTAGGTGTGCGGCTTGCCCTGGCCCGGTGCGTTCTCAAGCACTTCCAGCACGGTCGGCCGGTTACCCTCCTCGGCAACCGGCTGCACGCGTACGCACCAGTTGCCGTCCCGCGTGCAGTCATAAAGCCCCGACGGTCCAGTCTCACTCGCGATCAGTACCTGTCCCAGCGGCTCCATCACGTTGCCGGCGGCATCGCGCTGCTGCGGCAGGATCGCGCTCTGGGCCAGCGCCAGCAGCGGGGTCGCCAGCAATGCAGTGCACAGGGTGGTGCGGACGGCGGCGGTGGGCATGGATGGCTCCTGCGGATGGGCTTCCGATGGTAACCGTTGCCCGGGCGGCGTCGAGCCATGCTCGTCTGCTGTCTGTCGGCAGGAGCAGCCGAGCATAGGGTCGGCTCTACATCATCCGCAATCGCAGCCACCCCAGCCCTTGGCTTTCGACGTCTGGCCAATGCCCGGATTGAACGTATTGCTCGGGTCCAGCTGCCTGTAGAACCCGGCCAGCGCCGGCTTGGCCGGGTACAGGTGACCGACATTGTGCTCGGCCGGGTACTCGGCACCACGCTGGTCCAGCAATGCCCACATTGCGTGCTCGATCGCCATCGGGTCTTCACCCTTGCGCGCGATGTAGTCCTGGTGGAACACGTGGCACAGGAAGTGCCCGTAATACAGCTTGTGCAGCAGGCGGCCGTCGATATCGGCCGGCAACTGCTCGAACCAATCGGCATCATCTCGGCGCAGGGCAATGTCCAGCGCCACGATGTCCTGCACCTGCCCGCGATGCACTTCGCGGTAGCGCACCGCGGCACCGGCCACGGCGAAGCGATGCAGGAACGCCTTGCGCCCCTCCTCGGCCGTGCAGTGGAAAAAGCCGCCTTCGTGCCCGGCGAAGAAGGCGCGCAACCAGGCCTCGGTTTCCGCAGCGTCCTGGGCAGAGACCTTCAGCAACAGGTGATGCTCGTAGCGCTGGCGGAACTCGCCCATGCGCTTGGGCAGGTGCGAGGGCAGCAGGCCGGTCAGAACCTGCATCACCCGGTCAGTCACCCCACGCAGGCCCAGCCGTTCGAACCAGCCGTCGACGCGGCTCTTCAATGCGAACGCGGCAGGTACACGTGCGGTGCCGAGGCGATCGATCAGCAGGAAGCTGTCCTTGCCGTAGCGCTCGCCGATGTCATAGGCATCGCGGTGGATGTACTCACCGGCAATCGGCACGCGCTCGAAGCCGGTCAGCAGCTCGCGACGGATCGCCGTGAGGCTGTCGGTGCGGTTGCTGCCGATGTAGAAGACTTCGGCGGCCTCCCTTTCGAAGGTATCCAGGCGCACCGCGAACACCGCCAGCTTGCCGGCCGAACCGGCAGCCTCGTAGTGGCGGCTGGGATCAGCATTGAAGCGCGCCGGGGTATCGGCGTCGACCTTGCGCACTTCGTCGGCGTAGCGCGGATCGGAGGCTGCGCGGCCGTCGCCGTCCCCCACATCCGACGCACTGTAGTCGCCGGCCTGCAGGCGCTGCAGGATCTGCTCGGGCGTATCGCCCAGCGCGATGCCGAGATGGTTGACCAGCTGCAGCTGGCCCTGCGCATCGACCCGCGCGTACAGCGCCAGCTCGGTGTAGGCCGGGCCACGGCGCACCAGCGCGCCGCCGGAGTTGTTGCAGATGCCGCCCAGCACCGAGGCGCCGATGCAGGACGAGCCGATCACCGAATGCGGTTCACGGCCCAGCGGTGCCAGCGTCTGCTCCAGGCGGTCGAGCGTGGCACCGGGCAGGCAGAGCACCTGGCGGCCTTCGTTCAACAGCTGGATGCCGGTCAGGCGCAGCGTGCTGACCAGCACGATCGGCCGGCCGTAGTCATCGCCGTCCGGGGTCGAGCCACCGGTCAGCCCGGTATTGGCCGCCTGCAGGATGATCGCCGCCCCACCCTGCACCGCTGCCTGCAGCACGCGCCACAGTTCCAGCAAGGTACCCGGGCGCACCACTGCCAGTACCGGGCCATCGCCGAAGCGGTAGCCGCGACGGAAGCGGCGCGTGGCCTTGTCGCCGGTCAGCACATGGCGGCTGCCGACGGCGTCGCGCAACTGTGCCAGCACGGCATCGTGGCCACTCATGGCAGGCTGACCAGCGAATCGCGGCCGATGTCGGCGATGCGACGCGCGCCGGTCAGTGTCATCGCCACGCGCATTTCCTTGGCGATCAGGTCCAGCAGGTTGGCAACGCCGGCCTCGCCCTGCGCGGCCAGCGCATAGACGAAGGCACGCCCCAGCAGCACGGTATCGGCACCGAGCGCCAGCATGCGCACCACGTCCAGGCCGGTACGGATGCCCGAATCGGCGAGAATCTCCAAATCACCCTGTACCGCGTCGGCAATCGCCGGCAGTGCGCGTGCGGTGGACAGCACGCCGTCCAGCTGGCGGCCACCGTGGTTGGAGACCACGATGCCATCGGCACCGAACCTGACCGCATCACGCGCGTCATCCGGGTCAAGGATGCCCTTGATCACCATCGGGCCCTTCCAGAATTCGCGGATCCACTCCAGGTCCTTCCAGGAAATGGAGGGATCGAAGTTGCTGCCCAGCCAGCCGATGTAATCCTCCAGCCCGGTCGGGTTGCCACGGTAGGTGGAGATGTTGCCCAGATCATGCGGACGGCCGAACAGTCCCACGTCCCACGCCCAGTGCGGATGGGTGATGGCCTGGCCGATACGGCGCAGCGAGGCATTCGGGCCGCTCATGCCGGAGTGTGCATCGCGGTAGCGCGCGCCCGGCACCGGCATGTCAACGGTGAACACCAGCGTGGTCACGCCGGCGGCCTGCGCCCGCTCCAGCGCATTGCGCATGAAGCCACGGTCGCGCAGCACATACAGCTGGAACCACATCGGCCGCTGGATGGCCGGTGCCACTTCCTCGATCGGGCACACCGATACGGTGGACAGGGTGAACGGGATGCCGCGGCTGTCGGCCGCGCGCGCCGCCTGTACTTCACCACGCCGGGCATACATGCCGGTCAGGCCGACCGGCGCCAGCGCCACCGGCATCGCCAGCTTTTCGCCGAACAGCTCGGTTTCCAGGCTCAGGTCGGACATGTTGCGCAGGATGCGCTGGCGCAGCGCGATGTCGGACAGGTCGGAAACGTTGCGCTTCAGCGTGTGCTCGGCATACGCGCCGCCATCGATGTAGTGGAACAGGAACGGCGGCAGCCGCCGTTCGGCAGCAGCACGGTAATCGGTGGAGGCGGAGATGATCATGGGGTCAACCGTGTGGGGAAGGTAGACGCGAGGCCCGCGCACGCCGGGCTTCGTTGTCATCGAGCGTGCGCAGCGTGGTGTGCACGAACTCGAGGTGGGCATGCGCGGCGGCGCGCGCGCGTTCGGGGTCGCCGGCCAGCACCGCGTCCATCATCTCGCGGTGCTGGTCGGACAACGGCGAGAAGGTCCTCGCCGAGGTATAGAGCTTCTCGCGGCTCTGCGAGATGTTGGTCTGCAGCAGCTCGAACAGTCCGCGCATCACCTGCAGCAGCACCAGGTTGTGCGAGGCCTCGGCAATGGACAAGTGGAAGGCCGCGTCGGCCTCCGCTTCACCGGTGGGGTCGTTCTTGCCGTGCGCGTCCATCATGGTCTGGAAGGCCTGCGCGATGCGCGTGCGGTCCTCGTCGGTGGCTCGCAGCGCCGCATGCCAGGCGGTGGCACCTTCCAGCGCGTGGCGGATCTCCAGCACGTCGAAGCGGTATTCCGGGTCGCCCTGGAACAGCGGCAGGTACGGCGCCAGCGGTTCATCCAGCGCCTGCCGCGCGCGCGCCGCCGGTTCGGCCACGTAGGTGCCGCCACCGACCCGTGCGGTCAGCAGGCCCTGGCTGGCCAGCTGCGCGATGGCCTCGCGCAACGCCGTTCGCGAGACCCCCAGCTGCACCGCCAGGGTGCGTTCGGCCGGCAGCCGGTCGCCCGGCTGCAGCCGCTGTTCCTGCACCAGGCCGCGCAGCTGTGCGGCCACCTTGTCCGAGATACGTTGCGTGCTCATGGCGCCATTGTGGCCCGAAGCGCGTAACAGGGGGTCAGGCCGCGCGGCATGGCTCAGGGAATCATCCATGTCAGCCAGTAGGCCTGGGCCAGGGTGATCAGGCCGACCATGGTGGTGAAGACCAGGCTGTGCTTGACCGTGAAACGGAACAGGTCCGATTCCTTGCCGGCCAGGCCAACCGCCGCGCAGGCAATGGCGATCGACTGCGGCGAGATCATCTTGCCGGTGACGCCGCCGGTGGTGTTGGCCGCCACCAGCAGCACGTCGGACACGCCGATCTGCTGTGCGGTGGTCGCCTGCAGCGCCGAGAACAGCGCATTGGACGAGGTGTCCGAGCCGGTCAGGAACACGCCCAGCCAGCCCAGGAACGGCGAGAAGAACGGAAAGGCGTCGCCGGTGTGCGCCAGTGCCAGCGCCAGCGTTGCCGACAGGCCCGAATAGTTGGCGATGAACGCGAAGGCCAGCACCATGCCGATCGAGTAGATCGGCATGCGCAGCTCACGCACGGTTTCGCCGAAGGTCTGCAGCGCCGACCGGGCCGGCATGCGCAGCGCGATGATCGCGATCACCGCCGCGAGGATGATCGAGGTGCCGGTGGCCGAGAACCAGTCGAACTTGTAGACCGCCTCATAGCTGAGCGGCGCGTCCACGATCGGCGGCATCTTCTGCACCCTCTGGTCCAGGCCCGGCACCGGGAGCTTCAGCACCCAGCTTTCCAGCGGGCCGCCTGCCGCGAACAGCGACTTGAACGGCTTGATGCTCCACAGCGTGACCATCGCGGTGAGGATCAGGAACGGCGACCACGCCTTGGCGATCTGGCCGACGCTGTAGCGCGGCGCCTCCAGTGCCTGTGCGGTCGCCTCGGCGCTGGTTTCGGTATCGAAGCGGAAGATCCGTACCGGCTTCCAGCGGCGCAGGAACAGGGTCAGGCAGACCAGCGACGCCAGCGAGGCGGTGATGTCCGGCAGTTCCGGACCGATGAAGTTGGAGGTCAGGTACTGCGCGATGGCGAAGGAGCCACCGGCCACCAGCACCGCCGGCCAGGTTTCCTTGATGCCACGCCAGCCATCCATGATCGCCATGATCCAGAACAGCACGATGACGGTCAGGAACGGCAGCTGGCGGCCGGCCATCTGGCCGATCTCGAAGGCATCCAGGCCGGTGACCTGCCCGGCCACGATGATCGGAATGCCCATTGCACCGAACGCCACCGGCGCGGTGTTGACGATCAGGCACAGGCCGGCGGCATACAGCGGCTTGAAGCCCAACCCGACCAGCAATGCCGCGGTGATCGCCACTGGCGCACCGAAACCGGCCGCGCCTTCCAGGAAGGCACCGAAGGCGAAGCCGACCATCAGCATCTGCAGGCGCTGGTCTTCGGTCACCGACAGGATCGAAGCGCGGATGATGTCGAACTGACCGGTCTTGACCGAGACCTTGTAGAGGAACACCGCGCCGATGATGATCCAGGCAATAGGCCAAAGGCCGTAGACGAAGCCGAAGCCGGCCGCACCCAGCGCCTGGCTCAGCGGCATGCGGTAGAACAGCAGGGCCACGCCAAGCGCGATGGCCACGGTGATCGTGCCGGCCAGCCAGCCTTTCATGCGCAGCACGGCCAGGGCAACGAAGAAGAACGCGATGGGCAGCAGCGCGATCAGGCTCGACAACCACAGGTTGCCGGCGGGGTCGTACAGGTGTTGCCAGGGCTGCATGAAGACTCTCGACTGGATGCGGAAGGTGCCCCACCGCAGGCGGTGGATCGCCGTGGCTGTCGATTATTGGTCGTACCAATAATGGTTTCGATCAGACCACTTACAGCGGATTTAACCGCCACTCCGGCGAGGAACCTATTAGACCATAGGGCTAGATGCCATATTGGTCCGACCATTTAGTCCGCATGGTAGTGCCGGCCGCTGGCCGGCAATTCGAGATTCCCCTACGAGATCCGTTTCTCCAGCCGCCGCATCACCGCCAGCACCAGCACGCACAGCACGCTCACCCCGATGGCGATCACGTACTTGCTGATCCCCACCGCAATCCCGATGGCCGCTGCCATGATCAGCGAGCTGGCCGTGGTCAGGCCGCTGACCTGGTCCTCGCGTGACCCACGCAGGATGGTGCCAGCGGCAACGAAGCCGACACAGGCCACCACCGCTTCGATCAGGCGCACCGGATCAACCTGCAGCAGGTCGCGGTAGCGCTCCTGCTGGAAATGCTCGGCCACCGAGTCGCCAAGGCCGACGATCAACGCGGCGGCCCCTGCGATCAGCATGTGCGTACGCAGGCCAGCGGCGTGCTTGCCCATCTCGCGCTCGACGCCGAGCACGCCGCCGAACAGCATCGCTGCGGCAACGCGCAGCAGGATCGAGACATCCTGGGTAAGTTCCATGGGAAAGCTCCGGAATTTTCCCGGAGCGTCGCGCGGCGATCGTGGGACGGCGGTGAAGGCGATGGCACGCCTTCTTCACCGCACGCATTCATCCACGCATGGCGTGGATCTACTGACCGCATTCGCTCACTGCGCCAGGTAGCCACCATCGATGGCGTAGTACGCGCCGGTCGCGAACGACGCATCGTCGCTGGCCAGCCAGGCCACCAGCGCCGCCACTTCCTCGGCCGTACCCAGCCGCTTCAAGGCGTGACGGCCTTCCAGCGTGGCGCGCACCTTCGGGTCCATCTTCTCCAGCAGCGGTGTGCTGATGAAGCCCGGGCCGACCGCGTTGACACGAACGCCGTCGGCGGCATGTTCCCAGGCGGCGGTCTGGGTCAGCCCGACCACGCCGTGCTTGGCCGCCGCATAAGCGGTGGAACCGGCATACCCCACCTGGCCCAGGATCGAGGCCATGTTGATGATGCTGCCGCCGCTTCCAGCGGCTCGCATTGCCCGGATCTGCGCACGCTGGCACAGGAACACGCTGGTCAGGTTGACGTCGATGACCCGCTGCCAGCCATCAATCGGATAGTCACCGCTGCTGGCGGCCGGCCCGCCGATACCGGCGTTGTTGACCGCCACATGCAGGCCGTCGAGTTCCTTGATCGTGCGCTGCACCGCCGCCTCCACCGCTGCGTCGTCGGTGACGTCCAGCGCGATGCCAATCGCCTGTGCACCGGCATCGCGCAACTGCGCCACGGTGGCATCCACCGCATCCTGCTTCAGGTCCCAGACCGAGATCCGCGCGCCGGACGCCGCCAGGGTCTGCGCCACGGCCAGACCAATGCCGGACACGCCGCCGGTCACGATCGCGGTCTTGCCGGTGAGTTGGTAATCAATCATCTGCGTTCTCCATCAGTGGGGGTATCGGAGTGGCCTGCAGCAGCCAACTACCCCACCCTACGCGCGTGCCTGTGATGGCCTGGCTGACACCGCGTCTACGGGTGATCGTTCCAGCCATGAAACCTCAACTCAAGTTGATGTATGGAATTACGTACGGATATGAATGCAAAACGCCGGCGTATGCTCGGCGGCATTCTCACTTTGGCCGTAATCGTCAATCGTTTTGACCCTATTGGAATCAAAAGCGCGCGAATCGAGGCGACAATGGGAAACGTTTCCAGTTTCTTCGACACACTCCATTCAACCTGGCGTTTCCCTAGCCATCCAGAGTGCCCACGCCACTGCTTCCCAGCATGCCTGCGCGGGTAACGACCGGATCCGCATCTGCGTTGCAGAGCGCGTGGGCGAGGTAGTGCCAGCGTCCACCTCCAAAGTACGTGCCGAGCGATGTCCCGATACTTCACTTTTGCCGATTACCGCCGCTTCGGCCACCGTCATGGCTTCGATTACCGCGCTGACCCGGAACACCTGCGCGACGACCAGTGGGCCGGCCATGGCGAGGTCAACGAGCAGTTCCTGCGCGGCGGCATGAGCCTGATCGCCTCCGACGTCCATAATCGCTTTCCTTATGTAGCGACCGCCCAGCAGAGTCCCGGCCTGGCCATCCGCGTGATGCTGCAGGGCCAGGTCGATGTGCGCATTCCGCGACGCGGTGGTTTCACCCTGCGCGCCGGCACCGCGATGACCGCGCACCACCGCGAGCAGGTCGAGATGACCGGTGCGCATCCCGGCGAAACGCGCATGCGCGGCGTCAGCGTCATGGTGCCAGGCCAGATCGATCCGGATCTGTTCCATCTGCCGCAGCTGGAGACCGCGCTCAACAGCCACCTGGAATGCCGCCACTGGGCCATTCCGCATACCCTGCTGCCGGTACTCGGCCAGTTGTTCGACAGCCCATGGGAAGATGGCATCGACGCCTTGTGGCGCGAGGGCGTTGCTCTGCAGCTGCTGGCCGTTGGCCTGAAGGCCGAGGATCTGCAGACCGACCCTGTACGAACGCTGCGGGCCGGCCAGCGCGAGCGCCTGGAGCGCGTGCGTGCCTACCTGCATGACGACCCCAGCCACGCCCACAGCCTGGTCGAGCTGGCCCAGCTGGCCTGCATGAGCCCCAGCTCGCTGCGCCGTCATTTCGCCCAGCAGTACGGCTGCTCGGTGTTCGACTACCTGCACGAGCAGCGCATGCGCCACGCCGAACAGGGCCTGCGCGAGGACGGCTGGACGGTCGAGCAGGCCGCCGCCGCCAGCGGCTACCGCCACCCCAGCAACTTCGCCGCGGCATTCCGCAAGCGTTTCGGCCTGGTCCCCAGCCGCTGGCGCACGGGCCCCTCGAAGGTGGGGTGAGGTGCCTTGGTAGGTGCCGACCTTGGTCGACACGCTCCCGCGCCATCGCGGATGCCGGCCAGCGGCCGGCACTACCGCAGCCGCCTGAATCGAAGTGCCATGGCCCAGCCTTGGTAGGTGTCGACCTTGGTCGACACGCTCCTGCGCCATCGCGGATGCCGGCCAGCGGCCGGCACTACACGTGCTGCCGGGCTATGCCCGGCGTCATCCTCTCCGCCTCAATACACCGGCAGATCGATGTAGCTCGCCTGCGCCGCGCTGTGCCAGACCCGCTGCGTGGCCTTCTGGTAATCGCCTGGCTTGGCCAGGTAGATGTTCGGCACGTAGGTCTGCGGGTTGCGGTCGTACAGCGGGAACAGGCTGGACTGCACCTGCACCATCACCCGGTGGCCCTTCTGGAACGTGTGGTTGGCATTGGGCAGGCCGAAGCGGTACGGCAGCACCTGGTTCGCCGCCAGCGGCTTCGGATCGCTGAAGCTTTCGCGGTAGCGGCCACGGAAGATCGCCAGCGACACAGGCAGCTCGTAGCCACCCATCTCCGGCGTCGACGCTTCCTGGTCCGGATACACGTCGATCAGCTTCACCACCCAGTCACTGTCGGTGCCACTGGTCGAGGCCTGCAGGTGCACTACCGGCGCGCCGCCGATGCGCAGCGGCGCGGTCAGCGGTTCGGTGATGAAGGTCAGCACGTCCGGGCGACCATCGACAAAGCGCTGGTCCTTGACCAGCCAGGTGGTCCACATGTCGCGGTCACCGAAGCGGACCGGACGCGGCACGAACGGCACCGGCTTGGCCGGGTCGGACACGTACTCCTCGAAGTCGCCCTCGCCCGCCGCCGGCGCCTGGAATGCCAGCTTGCCGCCGGCCCGCAGGTACAACGGCTTGCTGCTGGCAGCACAGCCCTTGTCGCAGCTGCGCGGCCAACCCTTCAGGCGATCCCAGTGGTTTTCGCCGGTGTTGTAGACCAGCACCGGCGGCGTGTCGGCCTTCGGCGCGCCATCCACCAGGTACTGGTCGAAGAACGGCTTGAGCACATCACGGCGGAACTGCAGCGCGGTATCGCCGTCGAACTTCAGCGCGCCCAGTTCGCTGCCGCTGTAGTTCACCTGGCTGTGCCGCCACGGCCCCATCACCAGGTAATTGCGGTTGTTGCCGCTGTCGCGCCCTTCCATTGCCTGGTAGGCGTGGTTGGCGCCCCACATGTCCTCTTGGTCCCACAGGCCCTGCAGCCACATGGTCGGCACCTTCAACGGTGTTTTCGCCATCACCGCGTCCAGCGCCTGACCCTGCCAGAAGCCGTCATAGGCCGGGTGCTCGACCAGCTTCTTCCACCAGGTCAGCTGGTCCACGCCGGTGAAGCGCGCGTAGTCGCCAGCCGAACCGATCCGCAGGAAAGTGCTGTAGTCGTCATAGCCGAGGCTGGGCAGCGGCGTACCCTTGCCGCGCTTCTCGGTCTGCATCGCGAAATAGTTGAAGTTGACCTGGCGGAACGCACCGTAGTTGAGCCAGTCGTCGCCCATCCAGCCATCGACCATCGGGCTCTGCGGTGCGGCCACCTTCAGCGCCGGATGCGGGTCGGTCAGCGCCATCACCACGGTGAAGCCCTCGTACGACGAGCCGAGCATGCCGACCTTGCCATTGCTCTCCGGCACGTTCTTCACCAGCCAGTCGATGGTGTCCCAGGCGTCGGTGGAGTGGTCGACTTTGGTGTTGTTCAACGGCCCGCGCAACGGCCGGGTCATCACGTAATCGCCTTCGGAGCCGTACTTGCCACGGATGTCCTGGAACACGCGGATGTAACCGCCGTCGACGAACACCTCGTCGCCCTGCGGCAGCAGGTCGCGCATGCGCGGCGAATCACTGCGGCTGGCGCGGCCAGCGGCATCGTAGGGCGTGCGGGTCAGCAGGATCGGGGCATTGCGGGCGCCCTTGGGCACCACGATCACCGTATACAGCTTGGTGCCATCACGCATCGGCACCATCACCACGCGCTTGTCGTAGTCACGACCGACATCGGGGGCAACGAAGGGCTTGCCGCTGATGTCCGGGGTCATCGGCGGGGTATCGGCGGCCAGCACGGTGCTGGACAGGCAAAGGGCAATGGCTACAGCGACGGCACGCACACGCATGGACAACCCCTCCCGGCAGGAAAGCCTCAAGCCTACTCCTGCCTCGAGCCGTGAGGTGTGGGCGGGCTTTGCATTCTGCGGCGGATGCAGGCAGGACTGATGGCACATGTGCCCGCGGTGCCGCCGCGCTCGCCAACGACCGGTAGTGCCGGCCGCTGGCCGGCAACTTCATGATCCTGGGGCGCGTTACGCGGTTGCCGGCCAGCGGCCGGCACTACCGGTCAGGCCATCGGCACTTCGTGCAGCGCCAACCAGCGCCAGCGACCCTGCTCCCGCCGCAGCACGGCCAACGATTCGCGCCATGTGAGCTGGCCGCTATCGAGCGAATGCCCTTCGCGATAACGCAGCACCGCCAGCGGTGACAGCGCATCCACCGCCTGCACGGCTTCGATGGAAATCTGCAGCCCTGGACGCGCGCCATGACCACCCGCGAACAGTGCCTGCACGGCATTCCGGTCCAGCCTGCGACCCGCGATGCCGACCATGCTGAAGTCCGCGCAGAAATGCGCCATCAGATCGTCCAGCGCATCGGCGCCGACATCGGCACGGAACCAGGCCTGCAGCTTGTCGTGCAGGTGGTGGACTTCATGTTCTGCGGTGGTAGCCATCAAGTGTTCTCCGGTTGCGAAAGGGTGAGCAACTGCGGCCAGCGCAGCAGCGCCATCGGCAGCAAGGTCAGTACCGCGGCCAGACCCAGCGCCATGCCGGTGGCGTGGGCCGGCAGCCATTGCATGGCCAATGCGAGCAACAGCGCAATGGCGGCAGTACCAAGGCAGAAACTGAGCTGACGGTTGAGGTTCCAAAGGGCACTGGCATCGCCCAGCGCTTCGCCCTCCACGCCGTGGAACGCCAGCGCCTGCGCGGTGCTGCTGCACAGGCTGCCGCCGGCGCCCATCAGCGCGAACAGCAGCCCGGCCAACGCGAAGGCCGGCTGCGGCAGCAGCGCCATCAACAGCAGGCCGCTGGCCTGCAGGAGCATGCCCGCACGCAGTACCGTGGCCGGGCCGAAGCGCGCCAGCAGGCGCTTGCTGGCCGTGATCGCAATGGCCGAGGCCAGCGCCCAGGGCAGCATCAACCCGCCGATGCGTGCCGCGCTGTAACCGGCCTGGTGCAGCTGCAGGGTACTGACCAGCTGACTGCCGATGAACACACCGGGCACTGCCAGATAGACCAGCATCGCCAGGCGCAGGCCCCGATGGGACAGCAGCGACCAGCGCAGCAGGGGCTGCGTCTGCTGCCGTGCATGCCGCAGGTGGGCCGCCGCCAACAGCATTGCGATCAACAGCATTACGGCACCGGCGGCCCGATGGCCGGGTTCACCCAGCCAGGTCAGCGCCAGCAGCAACGCGCCCAGCGCCAGCATCGCGGTAGACAGCGCATAGGCCTGCAGGCGCGGCGCACTGCGCGCGCCATCGGCCGGCATCCAGGCCAGCACCAGCCCGATCGCCACCACGGCCAGCGGCAGGCTGGCCCAGAGCACACCGCGCCAGGACAACCACTGCACCAGCAGCCCACCGAGCGCGGGCGCCAGTGCCGGCACCAGCAGCGCCACCAGCAGGATGCGGCGGGTCAGCGCGCCACGCTGGTCGGACGTGCATTGTCGGTACGCTGCCGCCTGTGCCACCGGAATCAGCAGGCCACCGGCCAGCCCCTGCAGCAGGCGCCAGCCCAGCAGCCAGCCGATACCCGGTGCGGCGCCGGCCAGCACAGCGGCAACCGCGAACAACAGCAACGCCACCAGCAGCAGGCGACGCTCACCACAGCGCGCGGCCAACCAAGGCGCCAGCGGAATCACCACGCTCAGGCCCAGCATGTAGGCGGTGCCCACCCAGGCCAGGGTACCGACATCAGCGTGCAGTTCCGCTGCCAGTGCCGGATAGGCCACCGTGGCGATGAACATGTTGACCAGATCCAGGGCGAACGCCAGCAGGAAGATCGCCTCATGGCGCAGGCGGGGGGACGGCATCGGCGGCGCTCCAGCAGGGAAGCGGCCAGCATGCCGTGCGGGCCTTGTTGGAAAAACACGACAGCAACTGCAACACTGTCAAATCCACTTTGACAATGAATTGCCATGGTCAGCCTCGATCGCTTCGATATCTTCCGCGCCGTGGTCGAGGCCGGCAGCCTCACCGCAGCAGCTGATCGGCTCGGCCTCAGCCGCGCGGTGGTCAGCTTCAACCTGAAGCGGCTGGAGCAGGAGCTGGGCGTGACCCTGCTGTTGCGAAGTACCCGCCACTTGGCCCTGACGGACGCTGGCGAGCAGTTCCTGCAGCACTGCGTGCAGGCGCTGGATGCCGCACAGGCAGCGATCGATGCCGCGCGCCGCGACCAGCACCAGCTTCAGGGCGTGCTGCGCCTGACCACCACCCCGGAGTACGCGCAGCTACGCTTGATTCCTGCGCTGGAGGCGTTCCGTGCGCGGCACCCGGCGCTGCAGCTGCACCTGTCCACGTCTCCCGCGCCGGCGGACCTGATTCCCGAGCGCTTCGACCTGGCGATCCGTCTTGGCCGTCTGCCCGATTCGGGCCTGCACGCCAGCGAACTGGAACGCCATCCACTGTGCCCCGTGGCGGCTCCGTCCCTACTGGCACGCCTGCCCTCTGCCGATGCTGCCGATGACCCCGTGCAGCTGGGCACCCTGCCCCGCCTGGGCTACCCACGCCTGGCCGACGTGCCGGTGGTGGCGCCGGATGGCAGCGACGCCCTGTTTGCCACCAACCCGGGCAATGCGGTGGTGCGCGTAGATGGTGCCAGCAGCCTGCGTGCCTTCGCCGTGGCCGGCGCCGGGGTCACCGTGCTGCCACGCTGGCTGATCGAGGACGACCTGGCCCAGGACCGGCTGCGCCCGGTGCTGCGCCAGCACCGCTTCCCGCAGCAGAGCGTATACGCGGTCTACCCGCACAGCACGCAGCCCTCACCGAAGGTGCGGCAGCTGATCGATTTCCTGCGCGGGTGGTTTGGCAAATGAAAAAAGGGGACGGAGGGGATTAAGTCGTTTGTGCATAAGCGACTTAATCCCCTCCGTCCCCTTTTTCAGACACGGCCCTGTGCGGGCCGTGTCTTCAGGCATCAGCGCAGCACCTGCTCCACCAGCCGCACGTCCACCGTCTGCAGCGGCTCGGCGGCGTTGCGCGACAGCTGCACCTGGTAGGTGCCGCCGTCGATCTTCCACTGGCGCGCCTGTGCATCGTAGTGGGCCAGGGTCTTCGGCTCGGCTTCGATGCGGATGCGGCGCTGTTCGCCCGGCTGCAGGTTCACCTTGTCATAGCCGATCAGGCGGATCGGCGTGGTGCTGCCGGCCGGCAGCTTCAGGTACAGCTGGGCCACGTCGGCACCGGCACGCTTGCCGGTGTTGCGGATGTCGACGCTGGCGACCAGGCGCGAGCCCTCCACGCTCACCTTCAGATTTTCATAGGTGAACGAGGTGTAGGACAGCCCGTGGCCGAAGGCGAAGGTCGGGGTCAGGCCCTTGGCCGCCATCCACTTGTAGCCGACGTTGGCGCCTTCGATATCGAAATCGAACACATCACCAAACGGCTTGGCCGGCATGAAGCCGAGGCCGTCGATATGCGGGCGTGGCAGCTGCGATTCATCCACCACCCAGGTCACCGGCAGGCGACCCGACGGATTGACCTGGCCGGTCAGCAGCGCGGCGATGCCTTCGCCACCGCGGATGCCCGGGTACCAGGCCTGCAGCATCGCCGGCACCTGCGCCAGCCACGGCGTGCGCACCGGGCCATTGGTTTCCAGCACCAGCACGGTCTTCGGGTTGGCCTTGGCCACTGCCGAGATCAAGGCATCCTGGTTGTCCGGCAGCTGCATGTCCGGCAGGTCCACCGATTCGGCGGCCCACTGGGTAGCGAACACGATGGCCACGTCGGCCTGCGCGGCGGCCTTGGCCGCAGCGGCGGCATTGGTCCCGTCCACATACGCAATGGTCGCGTCCGGGCGCGCCGCACGCAGCGATTCCAGCGGCGAGGACGGGTGGAAGATCACCGGGCCCGGCCAGGTGGTCGGCATCACGCCCGGCACCGCATTGGTGCCCTTGGCGGTGACACCCACCATCGACGAACCACCGCCGCCGATCACGCCCTTGTCGGCATGGCCGCCGATGATGACGATGCGCTTCACGCTGTCGGCCAGCGGCAGCAGGTTGCCCTCATTGCGCAGCAGCACGCTGCCCTCTTCCACCGTGCGCTGGGCAACGGCGAAGCCGGCCTCGGCATCCACCTTCTGGTGCTGCGGCGGGTTGTCGAAGTTGCCATGCAGGAACATCGTGCGCAGGATGCGCGCCACCATGTCGTTCAGGCGCGCCTGCGGCACTACGCCGCCGTGCACGGCCAGGCGCAGCGGTTCGTCGAAGAACACCGCCGCGTCGAACACTTCACCGGCCGACTGCTGATCGAGGCCAGCCAGCGCCGCCTTCGAACCACTGTGCACGCCGCCCCAGTCGGACATCACGAAACCGGGGAACTTCCATTCCTGCTTCAGCACCTGGTTCATCAGGTAGCCGTTCTCGCAACCGTAGGTGCCGTTGATCTTGTTGTACGAGCACATCGCCACGCCGGGGCGACCGGCTTCAAGCGCGATCTCGAAGGCCAGCAGGTCCGACTCGTGCATGGCCTGTTCGCCGATGCGCACGTCGTGAAAGTTGCGGCGGGTCTCCATGTCGTTCAGCGCGAAGTGCTTCATCGAGGAGATCACGTGCTGGCTCTGCACGCCCTGGATCAGCGCGCCAACCATCGAGCCGGCCAGCAGCGGATCTTCACCGGCATATTCGAAGTTGCGGCCGTTGCGCGGGTCGCGCTGCAGGTTGACGCTGCCCGACAGCAGGATGTTGAAGCGCTGCTGCCATGCCTCGCGGCCCATCGTGGCGCCACCGGCGAAGGCGACTTCACGGTTCCAGCTCGATGCGGTGGACGGGCCCGACGGCATCGCCGTGGCGAAATCGCCCGGGCGGATGCCACCCGGATTGGTCACGCCGACGCCGGCATCGGCCGACTGCTGCGACGGAATGCCCAGCCGTGCCACGCCCGGCACGAAACCGGCCGAACCGACCGCGCCTTCCGGCAACGGGCCACCGTCCTTGCCCAGCCCGAAGTAGCTGTGCAGCATCTGGAACTTCTCATCCTCGGTCATCGCCTTCAGCAGCAGCGCAGCGCGTGCATCGGCGTTGAGGGTGGTGTCCATCCACGGCGTGTCGCCGTGCTTGTCGGCGGCATAGGCCAGGGTCAGCAACGTGGCGCGCAGCGTGCTGCCGGCCACCTTGAACGGCGCACTGCTGGCGGCCTGGAAACCGTCGCTGAAATAGCTGACATCGGCTTCCAGCGCCACACGCGCCGGATCGAAGCCTGCGGCCTTGGCCGATTCACCAGCCACCGCGCCGAGCAGCACCGCCGGTGCACCCAGCCGCGAACGGGTGACCAGTGCCGGCAGCTGCGCTGCACCTGCACCGGCATCGGTATAGACCGCCACGGTGTGGCGGCCGTCGTCCAGGCGCAGGTAGTTCAGGCCCGGCTGGTCGGGGCCGGATTCAGCGGCGATCGGCAGCCGGGTCAGCACGGCCTGGCCGCGCTGGGTCTGGCCATCGTCCTTGCCCGCAGCAATGAAGCGGTACGCGTAGCCCAGGCCGTCGGCCAGCACCTGCAGCGGATCGACCTGGCCGATGCCGCGCTGCACCTGGCGCACGCTCACCGCGTCCACCTGCAGGGTCTTCAGCTGGGCGGCCAGGGCCGGCATCGCCTCGGCGGTCGGGGCCTGTTCCAGGGTCAGCACAGTGAACGCGGCGGGGTCGGCCCAGGCCGGGGCGGCCAGTACGGCAGACAGGGCCAAGGACAGTGCAAGCGGCTTTGTAAACGTTTTCATCGGCAGGCGTAATTCCGTTGCCAAGGCAATCGGTCCAGGGAAAGTGCCGCCGAAGGGTGCAGCGTTCATGCCGCGCAGGGGTTGCCAGGCAACGTCCCGCAGGCCGATGGACGAGCCGGTCTGCGCGCGGGACCCTCCTCCCGGCGTGACAACCTGCCTGCCCGGGCCGCGCAGGGCGACCCAATCCTGTGAAGATTGTGCGAGGGCGTTCACACCTGTCAACAGGACCTAAGTCACAGGGGCAACCCGGCCAGCGGTTATCAGGCCATCACCGGCGGTCATCAGCGCGCCGCGCGAGGCTGCCGATAATGAGGGTCCCTGGCCACGAACCGAGCCCATGACCGTCCATCGCGACTTCGACCATCTCTGGCGCGACCGCTGTGACACCTCCAGCCAGCGCGCGCCGCGCGTGCTGATCCGGGTGTTCGTGGCACCCGGTGAGCTGGAACGCAGTGTGGCCTTCTACGAGCAGCTGCAGGGCGTGGTGGCCGATGCGGGGTTCCCGTTTCCGGAGGCCGGGCTGCGTCTGGCGATGGTCGGTGCGTTCCTGTTGATCGAGGGCAGCGAGACGGCGCTGGCGCCGTTCACTTCGACCACGGGAACGCTGCTGGTCGACGATGTTCGGCCCTATCACGACAAGCTGGTGGCGGCGGGCGCCGAGATCATTTTCCCGTTGCAGGTGGTACCCACTGGGGCGGCGTTCAACGCGGTGCATCCCGATGGCACGGTGGTCGAGTACGTGCATCACCGGCCGGATCCGCACGGCCGGTGAGGGTGCGCACGGCCGGGCTGCGCCCGGCACCCGCAGAGGCAACGGCCAATGCAACAGCAGAAGCAAAAGCTGGGCTCCTGTGGGGTGGCGGGGTAGGTCCGGTTGCGGGGGACGGCGCAAGTACGTCCATGTAGCCTCGGTCGCGCCATCCATGGCGCTCACGCCCCCGCAACCGGACCCACCCCGCCTTCGACAATTCGCCGCAATCTGCAGTAGATCCACGCCATGCGTGGATGCTCTTCGATCAATCGTCGAATTAATCGATTTCGATGGAGATTCATCCATGTATGACGTGGATCTACAATCCCTCCATGTCCTCCCTCGCCCTGCCCTGGAATGGCACGCTGCTGCTGGATGCTCACGTGGCGGTGCTGCAGGGCCATGCCGGTGACAGCAGCGTACATGCGCACTACGCCCATCAACTGCTGCTGAGCGACGGTACGCCCTGGCAGGTCGAAGTCGATGGCGTACGGCAGCAGGGCCAACGGCTGTGGCTGCCGTCCTTCCAGCCGCACGCGATCCTGTCGGCGCCGGAAGCGGGCTGTACGGTGTTCCTTGAGCCGGCGCATGCCGACCTCGAACAGATCCAGCAGCACCTGCACTCGCTGCCCGGCACTGCGATGGAACTGCACGACTGGCTGCCACGGTTGAGCCGCCCACAGCCGCTGGACCGCCGCGTGCAGGCGGCGTTGGCCCGTATTGCCCAGCACCTGCCCGGCCCGGTGCCGGCTGCCGACATTGCCGAAGCCGCGCACCTCTCGACCAGCCAGCTGCACCGGCGTTTCCAGTCCGAGCTGGCGGTGACCCTGCGCGGCTGGGTGCTGTGGCAACGGTTGCGCCGCGCGCTGATGCATCATCTGAGCGGTCACAACCTGACCGACAGTGCGCATGCCGCTGGATTCGCCGATCTGGCCCATCTCTCGCGCAGCCTGCGCCGCATGTTCGGCATCGGTGCCGCGCAGCTGCAGGGCCTGCAGCTGCACGCGGCCTGACATGTTCAATCATTCGCGCCTGCGCAGGCCTTCCGGCAACTCCGGCACCTCGCCATGCGGCAGTTCGCGGAACGGCGCCAGCAGCTGCCCGGGATAATCGCGCGGATAGTCCGGCTGGCTGCCGATGCCAAGGTCGCGTTGCTGCAGCCGATAACCCGGCGCATCGAAGGCGGTCCCCAGCAGATGGTCCCAGGCGGTCAGGAACAGGCCGAAGTTGACGTCGCCCGCGGTGCCGTAACGCATGTGGTGGAAGCGGTGCAGCGGCGCCCAGGCCATCACCCGGCCGAGCACGCCGGGACGCATGTCCACGTTGGAGTGCTGCAGCAGCAGCTGGATGGCAATGGCGAAAGCCAGCACCGCAGCCACCGGCATCGGCAGGCCCAACAGCAGCAGCGGCAGCACGCCGCCCACCGCTTCGGCCGCCTGATGCAGCGGGTGTTTCATCAGCCCGTTGAAGCCGTACATGCGGGTGACGCTGTGATGCACCGCATGCAGCCGCCACAACCAGCCGATGCGATGGCTGGCGTAGTGCACCAGGGTGATGCCGAGATCAGCGCAGACGATGGCCAGCAGCACCTGCAGCGCGAATGGCCACTGCACCGGCCACAACTGCCACGGAATGATTGCCGCCAGCAGCGGCACCGCCGCGATCGACAGCAGGTTCAGGCTTTCGTTGACCAGTGCATGCAGGGTGTCACGCAGGCTGTCGCCGTGGTCGTGGTTGAACGCGGGGTCGTACGGCCAGGCACGCTCGGCGGCGAACGAGAGCGCGATGGCGGCCGCCAGCAAGGCCAGCAGCCACAACGGATCACCGTGGCAATGGCCGACCCAGACGACGGCAGTGGCAACGAAGCCCAGCAGGAACAGCGGGGCATACAGGCGGAGCATCCAGTGCTTCATGGGCAACCCGGAAAGTGAGGGGCCTGCATGCTGGCGTGGCATGCCGGTTACGGGCTTGAACAAACAGCGCAACCCGCGCGCACCGGGTAGACGCCGACCTTGGTCGGCGCCGCGTTTCCCACATCCACGCATGGCGCGGCTCTACAATGGCGCCCTCATCGCGCCCGGGGCCGGCATGGATTCCTTCAACCTGATGCGTGCCTTCCGCCGCATCGTCGAACGCGGCGGGCTGGCCCGCGCTGCCGAAGACCTGGGCATGTCGCCCGCCGGCCTGAGCAAGCAGCTGCGCACGCTGGAAGCGCATCTGGGCGTGGTACTGCTGCAGCGGACCACGCGGCGCATGAGCCTGACCGAGACCGGCCACGCCTATTACCGTGAATGCTGCCGCCTGCTCGACGAGCTGGACGCATTGGAACGTGGCATCGCCGAACAGCGCGGCGACGTAGCCGGGCGCCTGCGCGTCAATGCGCCGCAGTCGTTCGCACTGAGCACGCTGTCGCCGCTGCTGCCGCGCTTCCTGCAGCAGCATCCACAGCTGTCGCTGGACCTGGTGATGGAAGATCGCCTGCTCGATGCAGTCGGTGAGGGTTTCGATGTGTCGCTGCGGCTGCGTGCCGAGCTGGATGATTCACGCCTGGTGGCGCGCCGGCTGGCGTCGCTGCAGCAGGTGCTGTGCGCGGCCCCGTCCTACCTGCGGCAGCATCCGGCACCGCAGGCGGTGGACGATCTGCAGGCGCACAGCGTGCTGGCCTACAGCCTGTCCGACTCACCGGGCAGCTGGCCGCTGCTCGGCCCCGATGGCCAGGTGACGATCACCCTGCCAGCGCGCGTCACCGTCAACAACAGCCTGCTGCTGCGCGACCTGCTGGTGGCCGGCATGGGCATCGGCGCCCTGCCCTCGTTCCTGGCGGCACCCGCACTGGCCCGTGGCGAACTGCAGCAGGTGCTGCCCGACCACCGCTATCCGCCGCGCTTCGTGCATGCGGTCTACCCGACCTCGCGCCACCTGCAGCCCAAGGTGCGTGCCTTCATCGATTTCCTGCACGCCGAGCTGCCCGGCTGCGCCGGCCTGGATTCGTAACCGCCAGCGAAAACTGAGCTGCCCGCGGCGTGCTGTTTCGGCCACGCCGCGCTGCCTAATCTGCCGCCTCCCCTCTCACCGATGGCAGGCAGATGTCTTCCGTTCCTTCCCCCGCCACCGCCGCGCCGGTGGTCGATTTCTTCCACGACGTGGTCTGCGGCTGGTGCTTCGTGCTGGCCCCGCGCCTGCAGCAGGTCTCGGCCGAACTCGGCATCCAGGTGCGCCACCGCAGCTTCGTGCTGCAGGACTCGCGCGCGCAGATGGTCGAGGTGTTCGGCTCGATGGAGCGCGCCAAGGCGATCATCCTGCGCCACTGGACCGACTGCGCCGCGCATGAAGACACCGCGCGCATCGATATCGAAGGCATGCGCGCACAGGACTTCGAGTATCCGTCCGGCTGGCTCGGCGCACTGGCCTGCCAGGCCGCCGGCATGCTCGGTGGCAACGACGCCCATGGCGCGATGTTTGATGCCGTGCAATGGGCGCACCTGCACCAGCACCGCAACATCGGCGACGCCGAAGTACTGCTGGATATCGCCGAATCGCTGGGCCATCCACGTGGCGCCTTCGCTGACCACATGCGCAGCGACGCAGTACGCCAGCGCGTGCAGGCCGATCGTGCCGAAGCCGCTGCCCTCGGCATCCGTTCCATACCCACCGTGATCGGCGGCAACGGCCTGCGCCTGCAGACCCTGCCGCTGCCACACCTGCGCCAGGCCCTGGCGCCTTTGGTCGCGGCCTGAGCCGCACCCTCCCCCACCCTGCAAGGAGATTCCCCATGACCCCACGTACCCTGGCCACCGCGCTGGCCCTGCTGCTGGCCGGCACCGCCGCGTCCACCACCGTGTCCGCACACGAACGCGTTCCCTCCGGCCAGCAGGTCGGCACCAGCCCCTGGGGGCCGAAGGACGAGATCGGCCGCCTCAACCTGATCACCGAAGCCTCGCGTGCGGCGATCCTGTCACGGGTCAGTGGCGGCAAGGCCTATGACCTGGCCACCGAATACTACGTCGGCATGCCCAGCTGGCAGGATGCCGGCGACCCGCACTACCAGTTCTGGATGACCCACACCCCGCGCGGCACGGTGATGGACGACCCGATGGGCGTGGGCGAAACAATGAACCTCACCCGCAGCTACACCGGCACCGCATTCTCGATGTACAGCCACACCGGCACCCACATCGATGCGCTGAACCACTTCGGCATCCACGGGAAGATCTGGAACGGCTTCGAGGCCGACAAGCACCTCGGCGATCGTGGCTGGAATGTCACCGGCATCGAGAAGTTCCCGCCGCTGATCGCGCGTGGCGTGCTGATCGACGTGGCCGCCGCCAAGGGCGTGGACATGCTGCCTGACAGCTACCGCGTCACCCGCCAGGACCTGAAGGATGCGCTGGCACGCCAGAAGGTGAAACTGCAGCAGGGCGACGTGGTGCTGATCCGCACCGGCCGCATGCGCCTGTTCGAACAGCCCAAGGCCTACATGGCCAACCCGCCGGGCATGGGTCTGGACGCGGCACGCTTCCTGGTCGAGGACAGCGGCGCGATGATCGTCGGTGCCGACAACCTCAGCTTCGAGACCTTCCCCTCGGAGGTGTCCGACGACTACGTGCCGCTGCACACCTACCTGCTGGCCCAGCAGGGCGCGCCGATCATCGAGCTGGTGGCGCTGGACGAACTGGCCCGCGACAAGGTCTACGAGTTCGCCTTCATCGGCGGCCCGCTGAAGATCCGCGGCGGCGATGCCGCGCCGCTGCGCCCGGTGGCGCTGCCGGTACGCCCGTAACCAGGGCCTGTGGGTGCCGACCTTGGTCGGCACTCCTTTACCCCTTCAGCAACCTGAAACCGGACCCTCCGATTTCATTAGTAATTCTACTCACAAGACGAGTAGCATGTCTGGTCTCAGCCCCTGATACCGGCCCGTCGATACTCGCGCCATGCCCGCTGTTTCCGCCCGTTCCTGCCGTTTCCAGCCCGCCCGGCGCCTCCCCTGGAGGGCCGGCTGATGGGTGCCGTCGTCGCCCTCGACCGGCTGCTGGACGGGCGCCAGCTGTGGCGCGGCCCGGCCCGCCAGGGGCCGGCCAGCGACCACCTGGCCAGCGGCCACCCGGCACTGGACGCACGCCTGCCCGGCGGTGGCTGGCCCACCAGCGGGCTGTGCGAGGTACTGCAGGCGGCGCCCGGGGTGGGTGAGCTGGCGCTGGTCTGGCCGGCGCTGGCCAAGCTGAGCCTGCGCGACCGCCCGATCGTGCTGGTCGCCCCGCCCTATCGCCCGCATGCCCCGGCCTGGGCGGCAGCCGGGCTGGACCTGGCCCAGCTGCAGATCATCCACGCAGCGCCGAAACAGGCGCTCTGGGCCACCGAGCAGTGCCTGCGCTCTGCCGCCTGCGCGGCGGTGCTGTGCTGGCCGCACCAGGCCGACGACCGCGCCCTGCGCCGCCTGCAGGTGGCCGCCGACAGCGGCCAGTGCCTGGGCTTCGTGTTCCGCGAGGCGCAGGCGGCGCGCAATCCCTCTCCGGCCAGCCTGCGCCTGCAGCTCGACCACGGCCAGGTGCGGGTGCTGAAGTGCCGAGGCGGCCTGCCGCCGGCGCAGCCGTTGCCGCTGGCCATCGCCCACTGAGGCCGCGCCATGCACTGGGCCTGCCTGTTGTTGCCGCAGCTGGCGCTGGACAGCGTGCTGCGCCTGCAGCCGGATCCGCAGCGCCCACTGGTGCTGCTGCAGGGGCCGGCACAGCGTCGCGTACTGCGTGCGGTCAGCCCGTCGTCACGCGCAGCGGGGCTGCGCCCGGGCATGCTGCTGTCGGCTGCGCAGGTGCTGGTGCAGGACATGCACCTGCACGATTACGATCCCAACGCCGAACAGCACACCCGGCAGCTGCTGGCCAGCTGGGCCTACGCCTACAGCTCGCAGGTCAGCCTCGATTTCCCGCATGCACTGGTGCTGGAGATCGGCGCCAGCCGCGCCCTGTTCGGTGACTGGCTGACGATCCAGCAGCGGCTGCGCAACGAACTGCACGAACTCGGCTTCCGTCACCGTCTGGTGGCCGCACCTACCCCACATGCCGCGCGCGTGCTGGCCAACGTCCACGATGGCCTCGGCATCGATGCACAGCAACTGCCGGCGGCGCTGGCGCAGTTGCCCCTGCCGCGCTGCGGCCTGCCCAACGAAGCGGTGACGGTGCTCGGCCGCTCCGGCCTGCGCACGCTGGGCGCAGTGCTCGAGCTGCCGCGCGACAGCCTGGCCCGGCGCTTTGCCCCCGAGGTCCTGCAGCAGCTGGATGCACTGCGTGGGCTACCCACCGCGCCACTGCGCTACTACCAGCCACCGGACCGTTTCGATGCACGCATCGAATTTGAGTACGAGATCGAATCCAGCCAGGCCCTGTTGTTCCCGCTGCGTCGCCTGCTGCTGGACCTGGCCGCGTTCCTGTGTTCGCGCGATGGCGGCGTGCAGCGCTTCGACCTGCATTTCGAGCACGATCTGCTGCCGGCCAGCGTGCTGACCATCGGCCTGCTGGCACCGGAACGCGATCCCGCGTTGCTGTTCGAGATCGCGCGCAACCGCATGGAAGCGTTCGCCCTGCCGGCCGGCAGCCGCGCACTGCGCCTGCAGGCCGAACAGCTGCCACCGTTCGTGCCCGCCGCGCGTGACCTGTTCGATACCCGGCCGGCACAGGCGATGCCCTGGAACCAGCTGCGCGAGCGCCTGCGGGCGCGGCTGGGCGATGACGCCGTGCAACCGCTGGCGGTGCAGGCCGACCATCGCCCCGAACGCGCCAGTGGCACCCAGCCCGCGGCCAAGCCTCCGTCGTACTGGCCGCTGCGCCCCGGTTGGCTGCTGGATACCCCGCAACCGCTGCGTGATCCGCGGCTGCGCATCGTCACCGGGCCGGAGCGGATCGAATCGGGCTGGTGGGACCAGGCCGACGCGCGCCGCGACTACTACGTGGTGGAAACCGCACACGGCCAGCGCGGCTGGGCTTTCCGTGAGCGCAACGATCCGCATGCGCCGTGGATGCTGCACGGCTGGTTCGGCTGAGCCGCCATGCACAGCGAACTGCCCGGCTACGCCGAACTGCACTGCCTGTCGGCCTTCAGTTTCCAGCGTGGCGCTTCGATCGCCGAAGAGCTGTTCGCGCGCGCCGCCGGCCAGGGCTACCGCGCGTTGGCGATCACCGACGAATGCTCGCTGGCCGGCATCGTGCGTGCCTGGCAGGCGGCCAAGGCGCATGGCGTGGCGCTGATCGTCGGCGCCGAATTCCAGGTCGAGGACGGACCCAAGCTGGCCCTGCTGTGCACCGACCAGGCCGCCTATGCCGGGCTCTGCCAGTTGATCACTACCTGTCGGCGGCGCGCGGCCAAAGGCGAGTACCGTTTCCTGCGCGAGGACCTGCTCGGCCTGCCCGACGGCCTGCTGTGCCTGTGGCTGGACCGGCAACCGGCCGCCACCGACCTGGAACTGCTGCGCGCCGGCTTCAATGATCGGCTGTGGCTGGCGGTGGAACTGCACCACGAGCACGACGACGCACGCCGCCTGCAGCAGCTGCAGGCCTTCGGCGAACGCCACCGCCTGACGCTGGTCGCCAGTGGCGATGTGCACATGCACGTGCGACGCCGCCGCGCCCTGCAGGACACGCTGACCGCGATCCGCCACCGCTGCAGCGTGGCCGAAGCCGGCTGGCGCCTGTTCCCCAACGGCGAGCGCCACCTGCGCCCGCGTACCGCGCTGGCCCAGCTGTATCCGCCCGAACTGCTGGCCGAGACCCTGCGCATCGCCGAACGCTGCCACTTCACCCTGGAACAGCTGCAGTACACCTATCCACGCGAGCTGGTGCCGGAGGGGCATGACCCGGACAGCTGGCTGCGCGAGCTGGTCGAAGAAAAGATTCCCTGGCGTTGGCCAGAAGGGATCAAGGACGCACAGCGCAAGCAGATCGAACATGAGCTGGCGTTGATCCGGGAGAAAAACTACGCCTCCTACTTCCTTACCGTGCATGACATCGTGCGCTTCGCCCGCAGCCAGGACATCCTCTGCCAAGGGCGTGGCTCGGCGGCCAATTCGACGGTGTGCTTTGTGCTGGGCGTGACCGAGATCGATCCTGCGCGCAGCAATCTGTTGTTTGAACGCTTCATCTCCGCCGAGCGCAATGAGCCGCCGGACATCGACATCGACTTCGAGCACGAGCGCCGCGAGGAAGTGCTGCAGTACGTGTTCAAGCGCTATGGCCGAGAGCGCGCCGCACTGACCGCAGTAGCAATCAGCTACCGTGGCCGCAGCGCGATCCGCGACGTCGCCCGTGCGCTCGGCCTGCCGATGGACCAGGTCAACGAACTGGGCGCGGCAATGGATCATTGGGGCGGCAACATCCCATTGCCGGAAACCCTCCGCGAGCGCGGTTTCGATCCGGACACACCCTTGATGCGGCGGCTGCTGGCATTGACCGCCGAGCTGATCGACTTCCCACGCCACCTGTCTCAGCATCCGGGTGGTTTCGTCATCTCCGAGCATCCGCTGTCGACCCTGGTGCCGGTAGAAAACGCGGCGATGGCCGACCGCACCGTCATCCAGTGGGACAAGGACGATCTGGATGCCACCGGCCTGATGAAGGTCGACTGCCTGGCGCTGGGCATGCTCACCGCCATCCGCAAATGCCTGGCGATGTTGAAGCAGCACGGCCTGCATGAAGGACGCATGGATGCGATCCCGCCCAAGGATGCAAAGACCTTCGACATGATCTGCGCCGCCGACACCATCGGCGTGTTCCAGATCGAATCGCGCGCCCAGATGGCGATGCTGCCGCGCATGCAGCCACGCACGTTCTATGACCTGGTGATCGAGGTGGCGATCGTGCGCCCTGGCCCGATCCAGGGCGACATGGTGCACCCCTATCTGGAGCGGCGCCGGATCCTGCGCGAAAAGGGACCGGACGCGTTGAACGACCCGGACAACCCGCTCTACCCACCGCAGCTGGAACGCGTGTTCGCACGCACGCTGGGCGTGCCGCTGTTCCAGGAACAGGTGATGCAGCTGGCGGTGGAAGCGGCCGGCTACACGCCGGGCCAGGCCGATGCCCTGCGCCGCTCGATGGCGGCGTGGAAGCGCCGTGGCGGCCTGGAACCGCATCGCGAGAAGCTGCTGGCCGGCATGCTCAAGAACGGTTTCAGCCGCGAATACGGCGAGCACCTGTTCGAGCAGATCAAGGGTTTCGGTGATTACGGTTTCCCGGAAAGCCACGCCGCCAGCTTCGCCCTGCTGACCTATAACAGCTGCTGGCTGAAATGCCATCACCCCGCCGCGTTCACCGCCAGCCTGATCAACAGCCAGCCGCTGGGCTTCTACAGCCCCGACCAGCTGCTGCAGGACGCGCGCCGGCATGGCATCCGCGTGCTGCCGGTGGACGTGCGCCACAGCGACTGGGACTGCACCCTGGATTTCAGCAGGGGCGCGGCCGCGATCCGGCTCGGCCTGCGCCTGATCGATGGCTGCAACGAGCCCGCCGTGCAGGCCATCATGCGCGAACGTGCGCGGCGCCCGTTCGACGATGTCGGCGACCTGTGCCAGCGCACCGCCCTGGACCGCCGCCAGCAGGGCCTGCTGGCCGATGCCGGTGCGTTGCGTGGGCTCAGTGGCCATCGCCATCGTGCACGCTGGGATATCTCCGGCGTGGAAAACCGGCTGCCGCTGTTCGACCAGGCCCGCGCCACCGCCGAAGCCCGCGTGCCGTTGCCCCTGCCCAGCGCCTGGGAGGACATGCAGGCCGATTACCGCAGCACCGGCACCACCCTCGGCCGCCATCCGATCTCATTCCTGCGTGCGCAGCTGCGCAGCCGTGGCTGTCTGGATGCCGCACAGCTGGTGGACCACGGTCATGGCCGTCGCGTGCGTATCGCCGGCCTGGTACGCATGCGCCAGCGCCCGCAGACCGCCAGCGGCGTCACCTTCCTCACGCTCGAAGATGAGACTGGCATGGTCAACGCCGTGGTCTGGCGGCACGTGGCCGATCGCCAGCACCGGGTGCTGGTCGATACCCAGCTGATGCAGATCGATGGCCGCCTGGAACGCGTCGATGGTGTGCAGCATGTCATCGTGCAGCGCATGCACTGCCTGGATGAGCTGCTGCAAGGACTGCGCAGCCACAGCCGCGATTTCCACTGACGCCGGGAATCACCGCGTAACGGCCACTGGGTGATGTCGACCAGGTAGAGGTAGAGTCGACTGTCAGTCGACTTGCGCGCGCCAGCGCGGGAATCTCCGTGATCTGATCGAACAGCAGTCGACTGACAGTCGACTCTACCCATCCCCTTTTGCATCCGCTATCGTCGGCACATCCAAGGAAGGACCACCCGATGCCCCGTGCGCTGCTGCTGACCACCCTGGTGGTCTCCACCCTCGCCCTGCTTGTTTCCGGCTGGACCGCCTGGAACCTGCATCGCAGCCAATCGCCACAGCGCATCATCGAAGCACGCGGCCTGGTCATCCACGATGCAAGCGGCCAGCCGCGGGTGATCCTCGGCGCACCGGTCCCCGACCCGCTCAGCCAGGGCCGCACCCAGGGGCCGCGCGCCACCGCCCTGTCTGGCCTGATCCTGCTCGGCCCCGACGGTTCCGAGCGTGGTGGTTATGGCACCAGCGACCGCGGCGGCGAAGCCCTGCTCACCCTCGACGATGCCACCGGCACTACCGAAGTATTCAAGGTCGTCGCCAACCCGGATCGCGGCGCCAGCCTGATGGTCAAGCACCAGAACAACACCGGCGCCATGCTCACCTCCTGGCAGGGCAAGCCGGAGCTGATGTTCGTCGATGACAGCGGCCAGTCCTACTACGTGCGCCCTGGCGCCAACGCCGCGCCCTGATCGGCTTCTGTAGCGTCGAGCCATGCTCGACGCTACACCCCGCACACGGCCGCCAGGTCATCGGCCAGCTGCCGCAGCTGCGTCGTCCCCAGCGCCGCACAGGTGATGCGCAGGCCATGTCCCGGCGCCGCCACCGCGAACACTTCGCCCGCCCGCACATGCCATCCGCGCGAAGCCAGTGCCAGCACCTGAGGATGGCTGTCAGCCGACAACGGCAGCCACAGGTTCAATCCCTCCATTGGCAGCGGCGTCGGCATGCCACGCGCGCGCAGCAACTCCTGCAGCGACTGCAGGCGCTGCTGGTAACGCTCACCTGCCGAGGCGATCTTCGCCCGCTGCGTTGCCGACGCCAGCACCGACGTCGCCGCATCCTGCAGCAGATGACTGACCCAGCCGGTGCCGGACGCCAATCGCAGCCGCAACCGCATCGCGGTTTCTTCATCGCAGGCCAACCAGGCCAGGCGCAGGTCGGGGCCGAGCGGTTTGGACAACGAACGCAACAGCGCCCAGCGCCGGCCATCCAGCGGCAGTACCGAGTGGTAGGCCTGCTGCGAAAGCAGCGCGTAATGATCGTCGACCAGCACCGCCACCTGCGGGTAGGCCGCCAGCAGCTGGCGCAACGCCCGTGCCCGCTTCGCATCCAGGCTGGCCCCGGTCGGGTTGTGCGCACGCGGGGTCAGCAGCACCGCGCGTGCACCGGCCTCCAGCGCCTGCCGAAGTGATTCGACCTGCATGCCATGCGCGTCCACCGCCACCGGCAACGGCGCGTGGCCCACGGCATTGAGCACATTGAGGCTGCCGAGGAAGCACGGATCCTCCACCGCGATGCGATCCCCCGGCAGCAGCCAGGCCGCCAGCAGGCGTTCAATGCCATCGACCGCGCCATGGGTCAGCTCCAGCGCATAACCCGCCGGGCAGTCCGCATCCAGCGAGGCGCGCGCCAGCGCCTGCAACCTCGGGTCGACCGTGCCCACGCCATACAGCCGCGGTGCGGCCGGGGCCAGGCGCAGGTTCGGCAGCAGGCGCGGATCCGGATTGCCACCGGCCAGGTCCTGCAGCGCCAGCCCGGGCGTACTGCCCTCGCGCGCCAGCGGCGGCGGCAGGCCACGCACCACCGTGCCGCGGCGGCCCGCCGTGCTGGCCAGGCCCGCCGCATCCAGGCGCTTGTAGGCAGCGGCCACGGTGTTGCGGTTCACGCCCAGCTGCTCGGCCAGTTCACGCACCGGCGGCAGCACGCTGCCGGCCGGCAGGCGGCCCTCGCCGATGCCCTCACGGATGCTGTCGAAGATCGACTCGGCACTGTGCCCGGTGATTTTCATTTTGTCCTATGCCAAAATATATATTGTCCTGTGCCAGTGTATCCCACCCTGGCCGCCCTGCATTGGAGGTGCCCGCATGCCCCTTGCCGCTGCCGACTGGCCCGTCGCCCAGTCCGTTGAACAGATCGCCGCCAACCTGGTCACGGTGCGTCAACGCATCGCCGATGCCTGCGCCCGCGTCGGCCGGGACCCGGCCAGCGTGCGCCTGCTGCCGGTCAGCAAGACCGTCGATGAAGCCCGCATCCGCATGGCGGTGGCCGCAGGCTGCCACGAACTTGGCGAGAACAAGGTGCAGGAGGCACAACGCAAGGCCGAAGCGATGGCCGACCTGGGCGTGCACTGGTCGGTGATCGGCCATCTGCAGACCAACAAGGCGCGCTACGTGGCACGCTTTGCCAGCGAGTTCCAGGCGCTGGACAGCCTGCGCGTAGCCGAGGCCCTGCAGCAGCGCCTGCAACTGGAAGAGCGCACCCTGGATGTGTTCGTGCAGGTCAACACCTCGGCCGAACCCAGCAAGTACGGACTGGAACCCGACGCGGTCGAGGCCTTCGTGCAACAGCTGCCAGCCTTCGATCGCCTGCGCGTGCGCGGCCTGATGACCCTGGCCATCTTCACCCCCGACGTCGAGCGCGTGCGCGCCTGCTTCGTGCGCCTGCGCGAACTGCGCGACCAGCTGCAACGCACCGCCCCGCCCGACCTGGACCTGTCGCAGCTGTCGATGGGCATGTCCGGTGATTTCGAAGTGGCCATCGAGGAAGGTGCCACCGTGGTCCGCGTCGGCCAGGCCATTTTCGGCGCCCGCGCCACCCCGGACAGCTTCTACTGGCCGAACAGCGGAGCCCCGGCATGAAGCACGCGGTTGTCCTGCAGCACGTTGGCTTTGAAGACCTCGGCACCCTGCAGCCACTGCTGTTGGCGCAAGGCTGGCAGCTGCAGCTGCTGCAGGCCGGCGTCGATGCGCTCGATGACGCCGAAACCGCCGACCTGCTGGTCGTGCTGGGCGGTCCCATCAGTGCCAATGACACAGGGACCTACCCCTTCGTCAACGACAGCATTGCCCTGCTGCAGCGCCGGCTGCAGCGGCAGCGGCCGACCCTGGGCATCTGCCTGGGTGCACAGCTGATGGCGCGGGCACTCGGTGCCAGTGTCGCTCCCAGTGGTGGCAAGGAAATCGGCTTTGCGCCACTGCTGCTGACCGATGAAGGCCAGCGTTCTCCGCTGCAGTCCCTGCAGGGCATTCCGGTACTGCATTGGCATGGTGAGGCGTTCGAACTTCCGGCCGGTGCACGCCGCCTGGCCAGCACGCCGGCCTGCCGTCACCAGGCCTTCGCCATCGGCAGCCACGCACTGGCCCTGCAATGCCACCCGGAACTGGACGCCCGCCAGTTCGAGCGCTGGCTGATCGGCCACACGCTGGAGCTGGCCCAGGCCGGCATCGATCCCAACGACCTGCGCGCACAGGCGCGTCGCTATGGCGCACCGCTGGCAGCGGCCGCAACCGCGATGTTCGACCATTGGCTGCAGGACCTGCCGGAGACACCGCAATGAACTACCGATTGCAGATCCACCGCGATGGCGCCCACTGGGGCCACTTCGACTGCAGCGGCCCCGATGCCCTGCAACGCATGGACGCCATTGCCGCACAGCTGCCTGCCGATCAGGGCTTCCAGCTGAAACGGCAGAAAGGTGTCGGCGAAGAGCGCATCCTGTCCAGCAATGCCGATGGCCTGCGGGTACTGGCTTCGCAGATCCAGTACCGCGACATCTGACCCGATGGTAGTGCCGGCCGCTGGCCGGCATCCGGATCTGCCGGCCAGCGGCCGGCACTACCGCGGCTGTTCGCCCGCGTGCGAAGCTTCACGCATGTTGACCCTGCAACGCGGCAACCACCACGGACTGCTCATCGCTCCGCGCTGGCCCTCCACCCGCATCCAACTGGAAGAAGAGGTACTGCAACGCCTGCTCGACGCGCAGGCGATGCTGCCTGCCGGGTTGCGCCTGCTGCTCACCCGTGGCTTCGAACCCGGCCACAGCCGTCTCGGCGGCTTCCGCCGCGCGGTACGACGGCTCGGCATCGCAGCATTCCGCACCTGCTACCCGCAACGCCGCGATGAGATCGATGCCATTTTCGGTGCCAACGGCCACGACATCGATGGCCGTCATGTCGATGTCTCACTGGTACTGCACGGCAAGCGGCTGCGGCTGCTGCCCCTGGGCGTGTTCACCCCACCGCGCTGGCAGGATCGTCGCGTTGCCCGTCATTCCGAAGCCGTCGTGCAGGTGAAGCGCAGCCTGCAGCAGTGCGGCTTCGAGCTGCATCACAACGCCACCGAAGCCCTGCAGATCCACTGCGACTATCGCCCGCGCTGACGCCGCGGTGGCCCATGCGTGCCGTGCCTCGCGCCATGGATGCAAATGATTCTCTTTTGCTGTAAGGTGCAGCCGCTGCCCTTGCCGCCGCGGGCTGTTCCCTTTCCCAGTTGTCGCCCGCCCCGTGTCCACGCCTGTCGAACCGACGGATGTCGCGCAGCTGTGCGCGGCCCATTACCGGCCGCTGCACGCCCATGTCCGCCGCAAACTCCCGCAACGCAGCGACGCCGATGACGTCGTCCAGGAAACCTGGCTGCGTGTCGTCAAAGTCGCCGCCAGCGGCCTGCTGAGCAACGGCCGCGCCTATCTGTACCGCGTCGCCCACAACCTGATCGCGGATCACTACCGGCAGCGCCAGCGCCGTCGCGAAGAGGTACTGGATGACACGCAGTTGCAGGCCATCGCCGATCCTGCACCACTGCCCGAGCAGCGACTGCTCGACGCCGAACAGCTGCGTCATCTCGATGCGATCATCGCCGCGCTGCCACCGCGCTCGCGCCAGGTGTTCCTGCTGGCGCGTGTGGAACAGATGGCCCTGGCCGAGATCGGCCGTCAGCTGGGCATCAGCCGGCAGACCGCGCACGGCCATCTGCTGCGCGCCCTCGTCGCCCTGCAGCAGGTGCCCGGCGCATGAGCCAGGACGCGATCGCGCGCGAAGCCGCACGCTGGTGGCTGGATGGACACGATGGCACCCGCGACGAGAACGCGTTCGACCAGTGGTGCCAGGCCGACCCCCGACATGCCGCGCAGTACCAGTATCTGCAGCACCTGTGGCAGGCAGGCGCGACGCTGCCCAGCCTGCAGCGGCAACAGCAGCGCAGGCAACGCCGTCGCCTGCGCGAAGCCGGCATTGCGGTTCTGTTGCTGTGTGCGCTGGGTCTCTACAGCCGCCATGCCTCGCCGCCGGTGGCGCAGGTACTGCGTACGGCCGCTGGCGAGATCCGCGATGAGACCCTTCCGGATGGTTCGCATGTCCTGCTGTCACCCGGCAGCGAAGTGAAGGTGCGCATCGATGGGCAGCGCCGCCAGCTCCAGTTGCAGCGTGGCCAGGCCTGGTTCCAGGTCGCCGCCGATGCCGACCGGCCCTTCCAGGTACACACTCCGCAGGGCACCGTCACTGCACTGGGGACCGCATTCGATCTTGCCGTGCAGGGCACCAGCAGCGTGGTCACCGTTACCGAGCATCGCGTGCGCGTGGACAGCGGCAACGCCAGCATGCTGGCCAACGACGGCGAGCAGCTGCGCTTCGATGGGCAGTCAACAGCCCATGCAACAACCACCGCCCCGGGAACACTGGCCTGGCGCGAGCGGCGCCTGCACTGGGTCTCGGCCCCGCTGGCCGACGTCACGCAGGGCCTGGACCGCTGGCACGGCGGGCACACGTGGGTCATCGGCGAGCAGCTGCGCCAGCAGCCGGTCACCCTGCTTGGCAGTGCCGACGGCGCAGCCAGCAACCGCGACCAGTTGGCCACTCAGTTGCAGGTGCGCGTACTGCGCCTCGGCGACGGCATACAGGTGTGGCTGCCGCAACGCAGGGAACGGCGTGATGGACCCTGACATCCGGCCTGCGGCTGCGTCTACCCGGGATGACGACGCTCTGCGTCAGCCCCTGGAGCCCCCGATGCTGTGTCCCCGCCCCCTTGTCCTCGCCCTGTCGCTGGCCTGCGCCAGCACCGTTCCACTGCTGCCAGACAGCGCCCACGCGCAGGCCGCCACTCGAAGCTACGATCTGCCCGCCCAGCCACTGGCGGCCGCGCTGGACGCCTACAGCCGGCTGACCGGTGTCGATCTGGTGATCGGCGCGGCGCTTCCCGCTGGCCATGCCGCGCCCGCCCTTCGCGGCGACTTCGACGATGCGCAGGCCCTGACGCGCCTGCTGGCGGGCAGCGGCCTGCGCCCGCGCTTCATCGATGCGCGCCGCGCCACTCTGGAGCCGGCGCCGGCCGAGCGCGGCGATGGCAGCCGCCGCACCGGGCCCTTGCGGGTGCAGGGCAATACCGCGCACGGCCATTCCCCCGGTGCAGGTGCCAGCCAGTATGTACCAGCCACCCGCGATGGCTTTGCGCCTTCGATCGGCAGCGAGCGCGTGGCGATGGCTGAACGCCAGGAAGGCAACAGCCTGCTGCGCTCGATGCCTGGCACCCACAGCTTCCATTCGCGCAGCCAGCCGGGCCTGCAGGTCAACATCCGCGGCATGACCGGTGCTGGCCGGGTCAACACCATGATCGACGGTGTCACCCAGACCTTCCGCAACAATGCCGGGCATGGCTCGGGTGGTCCGTTCGCCTATGTCGATCCTTTCCTGCTGGCCGGCGTGGACGTGCAACGCGGTGCGGTCGCCGGTGGTGATGGTGCGGGTACGCTGGCCGGCAGTGCCAACTTCCGCACGCTGGATATCGACGATCTGCTTGGTGAGGGCCGTGACTGGGGCCTGCGTGCAGGCTATCGCCACGGCAACAACGGCTACGGCAGCGGCCGTACCTTCGCCGGTGCCTGGCGCCACAGTGAAGAGGGTGGCGACCGCCAGTTCGGCCTGCTGGCGGCTGCCAGCAGCAGCCGCAGCAGCGAATACGCAACCGCGCGTGGGCAGAAGAACAACGCCGACCCGGGCAGCCAGCAGCCCAGCAGCTGGCTGTTGAAAGCACGCCTGCAGCCCAGCGACCAGCACCGGCTGAACCTGAGCCACATGCGTTACGAAAACGGCTTCTACCACAACTATCCGTGGCAGATTTCCGCGCGCAACCAGCGCGCCAGCTACCACTACACACCCTATTCGCCGTGGATCGACCTGCGTGCAACCTTCGCCGGCAACAAGACCCGGCTGTTCTATCCGCCAGTGGAGGATTCCAGCTACATCGGTCGCCGCACCCACAGCAGCCTGAGCAGCTGGACCGTGGACAACACCAGCCGCTTCGACATCGGGGCACTGCAGGCGCGCTGGAACACCGGCATCAAGCACCAATCGGACATCTATGTGGCCGACACCCCCGTCCTGCGCGGTGCCAACCCGCAAGGTCGCAGCCAGCTGGACAGCGTGTTCAGCACTCTGGAGCTGCAGTACGACATCTACGCGCTGACCGCCGGCCTGCGCCAGGACCGCTTCGGCATCCGTGGCCACATCCCGGTGTGCTCGGATGTGCCCGGCCAGTGCGCGGAGATCAATGGCGGCGGCATCGACGTGCGTCGCACCGAGCGCGCACTCAGCCCCAGCCTGGCGGTATCCTGGCAAGCCACCGACTGGCTGCAACTGTTCGCAGAAGCCTCGCGTACTTCCCGCCCGCCGCGGGTGCAGGAGATGTTCTTCGAGAAGATCCCGCTGGAAGGCATGAGCGACGCCGATGGCGTGGGCGCCAACCCGTTCCTGCGCCGCGAGCGCTCGCGCAACCTGCAGTTCGGTGCCAACCTCAGCACCGACTCGCTGCTGGTCGACGGTGACCTGGCACAGCTGCGGATCACCCGCTTCGACAACCGCATCCGCGACTACATCAAGCCGCAGTATCTGCTGATCGTGCATCCGCCGGAAGTGGAACCGTTCGTGGTGCCGATCGACAGCGATCCGCAACTCACTGCCTGGACCGATGCGCTGGACGTGGACGACTTCAGCACCACCACGCGCTGGATGAACCACCCCGGCGTGGTGCGCATGCGCGGTATCGAACTGGAAGCGCATTACGCCAGCGAGCACTACCACGCCACGCTGAGCTGGACCCGCTCGCACACCAGTGCGCCGGCCATCGAGTTCGTCAACCTGGAAGACATCACCGCCCTGCCCGACCGCTACTGGACGCTGGACGTGGGCGGCCGCTGGTGGCAGCAGCGCGTGCAGGCCGGCCTGCGCGCCGAGTACTCCGGGCCGACCGAGGAAGGCTACGACTTCTTCCAGACCCGCAAGACCGGCGGCACCGGCGTGCTGCTCGACTTCTACGCCAGCTTCAAGCCCCAGGCCAACACCACGCTGTGGCTGAACATCGAAAACCTGCAGAACAAGGCCTATGACAACAATGCCTCGATCGACAGCATCTTCAGCCCGATCCTGGACCGCGGCAACGGCCGTGGCCGTACCGTCTCGATGGGCGTCAATGTGGCGTTCTAGCCGTCGCTGGCTGCCCGTATGCCTGCTCGCGCTGGCGACCGTGGCCAGCGCGCAGTCGATGCCTGGCTCAGTGATCGACCTGGCCAACGGCCGGCACCTGGACGAAGCCGCGTTCGTGGCGCGTGCGGCGGACGCCCGGAGGCTGATGCTGGGTGAGCGCCATGACCTCGCCGGAGACCACGCCGCCCAGCGCTGGCTGCTGCAGGCGCTGCAGCGGCGGCGCCCGCAGGGTTCGCTGGTGCTGGAAATGATCGCCAGCGAGCGCCAGCCACGCCTGCAGCGGGTGCAGCGCTGGCTGGCCAAGGGCAACCAGGCCGAAGGTGCACGCCTGCAGGAACTGCTGGACTGGGATACGCGTTGGCCGTGGGCCGCGTATGGCGGGCTGGTACAGGATGCTGCCGATGCAGGCACGCCGCTGTTCGGCGGCAACCTGTCGCGTGCCGAGGTCATCGCGCTGCTCGCGTCCACCAAGGGCGTACGGTTCCCGGTGGCCGCTGCCCGCCAGCGCCTGTCGGCGGTGGTGCTGGCCCAGCACGCAGACGCAGCACCGATGCTGGAAGGGATGCTGGCCGTGCAACAGGCCCGCGACACACGCATGGCACAGGTGCTGCTCGATGCGCCCGCGCCGGCGCTGCTGGTAGCGGGGCGCTGGCATGTACTGCGCGGTACCGGGGTACCGGGCTACCTGTCACCGGCTACGCCTGCGCTGGTGATCGCATTGGCTTCGCCGGGTGAAACCGTGGATGCGGCGGATGCCGATCTGCTGTGGGTGCTGGACGATGAGTGAGCGCGGCCAACACTGGCAGGCGATCGCGATCACCGCCGTCCTGCACCTGCTGCCCTTGCTGCTGTTGGTGCACTGGGTGGCAGCGCCGCCGATGCTGCCGCCGCCGGAGCAGGACGTGCGCATCAGCCTGCGCCTGCTGGCGCCGGCCACGCCGCCACAGCCCGTAGAGGAGCGCCAGGCCGACGCCCCCAGCCAGGCGCAGCAGGCGCGCGCATCGCAACCGGCAAAGTCGCCCTCGCCACCGAAACCCACCGCCGCGCGCGAGGGCGAGTTGGCCGCCAGCGAAACGGGCGGGACGGGTCGAACGCCGCTGCCGGTCGCCCCGCCGGCGGCCGCGACCGATGCCAGTCCCGCACCGGCATCGATCACGGCCGCTCCGCCCGCTCCAGACGCGCCACCGGCGGACTTCCAGGCCGGCGCCGCCAGCGACCAGTGGGAAGCCCGCCTGATGGCGCGGCTGGAGCGTTACCGCTATTACCCTGCCGCCGCACGCTCGCGCCGGCAGCAGGGCACTGCCTGGGTCAGGGCCAGCATCGACCGCGAAGGCCGCCTGCTGGCTCTGCGGCTGGAACAGTCCAGTGGCCAGCCGATGCTCGATGACGCCGCGCTGCAGACCTTCCGTCGCGCGCAGCCGCTACCGCCCATTCCCGATGAACTGAAGGCACCACAGGAACTGGTGGTGCCGGTGGAGTACTACCTGCGCTAGGCGGCGTAGGCCTCCGCCTCGATCTCGAACAGCATGCCGCCCAGCGCCAGTCGCGGCACCGGGATCAGCGTGCAGGTGGGCGCCGCACGGTTCGGCCAGCGTCGCCGCACCTGGTGGGCAATGATGCCCAGCCGGTCCTCATCGTGGCCGACCACCAGGATGCGCAACCGCGCCACATCAACCAGGCTTGCCTGCGCCGAGCGCAGCGCGGTCTGCAGGTTGTCCAGCGCCTGCCCGACCTGGTCTTCGAAGCTGGGCGAGAGACGGCCCTGCGCATCTTCACCGCCCTGCCCGGCCACGTGGATCACCCGTGCCGGCAGGCGCACCACCGCCACGTGTGAGTAGCCGCTGGCCGAAGGATCGTAGAGGCCCGGTGGATTGAACAGCTCCAGCAGGCCATGGCTGAAGTCCGGTGTGGTCAGCAGGTTCATGCCGCGCGCCTCGTGGGGGTTGCCGGCAGTCTGTGACCTCAACCCCGGTTGAGGTCAAACGGATCCGGTGCAACAGACCGGTCTGCCACGCGCAACGATCACGCGATCCCGTGGAATCGAGCCTGCTCGACTTCCGCTGACGAAAAGCAGTCGAGCTATCTCGACTCTACAGAAGCGTGGTCACGTCCACGCCGGATCTGCGGTGAAATCGATGGTCAGCCAGAACGTGCTGCCCCGAGCATCCAGCCTGACCGCGATCTCATCACGCATCGCATCGACCTCGCCCACCGAGCCCAAGGGCGTAGCCGGATCGGCCAGCACATGGATCTCGATGAAGCGCATCCGCCCCATCTTCGCCACGTGGCTGGTGAAACCGGCATAGCCACGCTCGGCCACGAATGCCTGCATGACCTGCTGCACGCGCCGGTCCAGATCATCCGGCGCCACCTGCAGTACTTCGCGCATGGCCTTCCACGCACTGCGCGCCGGTACCGGCAGTACCGCCAGGCTGATCAATGCCAGCACGATCGAATCCAGGTACGGCACCCAGTGGTGCCACTCACCGCCATGCAGGACCAGGGCCAGTACGAAGGCCAGCACTACCGCCAGGCTCATCAAGCCACCCAGCAGCCAGCCCCGTACATCCAGCCACAACAGCGCCGAGCGCAGGCGCCGCGCCCGCTGGGCGACGAACGCCGCCATCGCCAGGTTGCTGGCACTCAGCAGCGCCGCCCACCACAGCGCGGGCCCGAATTTCACCTCGTGTCCGCCCGTGGTCAAACCGATCACCGCGTTGGCCAGCGCATACACGCAGGCCAGCGACAGGATCACACCGCCAAGCGCCTCGACCATCGGCTCCAGGTGCCAGTAGCCGTACTGGAAGCGCGGGCTCTGTTCCCGCGCCACCAGCCGCAGCACCGACAACGACACCAGGGTCAGGGCAACGTCGACCAGGCTGTACACTCCGTCGAACAGGATGGCCTGCGATCCCACCAGCAGGCCACCGCTGAAGCCGACCACGCTGACCGCGATGGTGAACCCGATCGAGAACTTCAGGATGCGTTGCTCGCGCGCGGTATCCATCGTTCGCCGAAGGGCCGACCGTCGCCGGTCAGGCCTTCAGTACCTCCACCTTGTACGAGGTCACATCGCCGTCGTTCTCGATGATGAGCCCGTGCACGTCCGACTCGAAGCCCGGGAAGCGGGCATTCTGCTCACGGGCGATGCGCAGCGACTGGATGATCGGCTCATCGCTGTCGCCAAAGCGCTCGCCCGGCATGATGGTCGGAATGCCCGGCGGGTACGGCACCAGCATGGTCGCGGCGATGCGACCACTGACCTGCTCGATGTCGACCCGCTCGATCTCGCCCTTCACCAGGTGGTTGTAGGCATCGGCCGGGGTCATCACCGGGGTTGGCAGATCCACGTACATCTCGCGCATCACCTTGGCCACCGCGAATTCCTGGTTGAACGCATGCAGCGCGTCGCACAGGTCACGCAGGCCCCAACCGGCGTAGGCATTCGGATAGTCGGCGGCCAGCGTCGGCAGTGCCTGGCTGAGCGGCGCATTGCGGTCGTACAGTTCCTTGAACGCCATCAGTTCGGTGACCAGGGTGCTCCACTTGCCCTTGGTGATGCCCATCGAGAACAGGAACAGCACCGAGTACAGGTTGGTCTTCTCCACGGTGATGCCGCGGCCCCACAGGAACTTGCTCAGCACCGCCGCCGGAATGCCCAGCTTGCCCATGCTGCCGTCCATCGCCAGGCCCGGGGTCAGCAGGGTCACCTTGATCGGGTCGATCAGAACATAGTCATCCACCAGGTTCTCGAAGCCGTGCCAGTGCACATCCGGCTGCAGGTACCACTCCTCGCGCTTGGCCACCATCGGTGCCGGCGTATCGCCCTTGTCCAGGCTGCGCTCGACCTGGGTCGGCTGCCACACGCTGAACCACCAGTCGTCGCGCCCCAGGTCATCGCGGACGTGCAGCATCGCGCGGCGGAAGGCGATCGCCTCGTCGTGCATTTCCTGTACCAGCGAACGGCCGGCATCGCCTTCCATCATCTTCGAGGCCACATCACAGGCCGCGATCACTCCGTAATGCGGGCTGGTCGAGGTGTGCATCATGAACGATTCGTTGAAGCGCTCGGCATCCAGGTTGCGCTGCGCCGAGTTGCGCACGTGGATCATCGAGGCCTGCGAGAACGCGGCCAGCAGCTTGTGCGTGGAATGCGTGGTGAAGATGATCGCATCCTGCTCGCGCGGCTTGCCCTTGGCCATGCCGTAGTGGTTCTCGTAGAACGGATGGAACGCAGCGTAGGCGTACCAGGCTTCGTCGAAATGCAGGAAGTCCACCGCGCTGCCGATCTCGTCGGCGATCTTCTCGGCGTTGTAGCACAGGCCATCGTAGGTGGAGTTGGTCACCACTGCGATGCGCGGCTTGGAGCCGGCCTTGTAGGCCTTGCTGGCCAGCGGGTTGGCGGCGATACGCTGCTGCAGCGACTCCGGCGTGAACTGGTCCAGGCTGATCGGGCCGATGATGCCATGCGCGTTGCGGCTGGGGGTGAAGTACACCGGCACTGCGCCGGTCATGATCAGCGCGTGCAGCAGCGACTTGTGGCAGTTGCGGTCGACGAACACCACGTCGCCGCGGGCCACTGTGCCGTGCCAGACGATCTTGTTGGCGGTGGAAGTGCCGTTGGTGACGAAGAAGGTATGGTCGGCACCGAAGTTGCGTGCGGCCTCGTTCTCGGCGTCCTTGATCGGACCAGTATGGTCAAGCAGCGAACCCAGTTCCGGCACCGAGATCGACAGATCGCTGCGCAGCGTGTTCTCGCCATAGAACTGATGGAACGCGCGGCCGACCGGCGATTTGGTGAACGCCACGCCGCCCGCATGGCCAGGCGTATGCCAGGAATAGTTCGACTCGGCCGCGTGATGGATCAGCGCCTTGAAGAACGGCGGCAGCAGGTTCTTCATGTAGTCTTCGGCCGCGCGCATCACCTGTCGCGAGATGAAGCTCTTGGTGTCTTCGAACAGGAAGATGAAGCCATGAATGTACTTGAGCAGCTTGCTCGGCACCTTCTCGATGGTGCGGCGCTCGCCGTACAGGAACACCGGCAGGTTGGCGCGGCGCGCGCTCTGCTCGCGCAGGAAGGCGGTCAGGCGCTGGAACTCGCCATCCACCTCTTCGCTGCCATCGATCGAGATCAGCACCGCCGACGCCGCCACGTAGGTGCGGGCACCGGCACGGGCATCATCCAGGTTCAGGCCGCACAGCACGCGCTGGTCGTTGCTGCGCAGCTCTTCCACCAGGGCGCGGATCAGGATGCCGCCGATGCGCGGCGACTCGTAGTCGTTGTCGATGACAATGACCGGGTAGTCCAGGGACTTGAAGTACACGTTGATTCTCCTTGTCTAACTCAGGAACGCTGGGCGCCGGCGCTGATCGCCGAGGCCTCGCGGGCGCGCTGCCGCTGCTGGCGGCGCTCCTCGCTGAAGAAGGGATAGAACACGGTGATGAACAGCACGAACAGGAACGCGTACTGCACGATGGTTCCCGACGAGCCGTAGATCGCCCACAGGCAGTAAACGACGGTCAGGCTGGTCAGGGTCCAGAACGCACCGGTGTGGACCAGGGTGTGCGAGCGCTCGACCACGAAGTAGCAGGCCACGCACGAGTAGATGTAGGGCAGCAGGGTCAGCACCACCGCCGCCGATGTGATCACGTCGAACTGTGCCGACGCGGTTTCCGAGGTGGAGGTGACCAGCACCGCAAGGGTCATCAGCACGGCCACGATCAGCACACCCTTGACCGGCACGTCGTCCTTGTTGGTCTTGCTGAAGATGCTCGGGAACAGGCCGTCATCGGAGGCTGCCTTGGCGCTCTGCGCGGTCAGCAGGATCCAGCCGCCCAGCGAACCGGCGGCACCGATGAAGGCACACAGGCTGACCAGCGCACCACCCCAGCCACCGACGGCCTTGGCCGCAGCCAGTGCGAACGGCGCATCGGAAGTCTGCAGTTCGCCATTGGGCACCATCCCCATGATCACCGAGGAACTGGCGATATAGGCGATGGCGGCCAGGAACACACCCGCCAGGGTGGCGCGGGCCACGTTCTTTTCCGGGTTCTCGACCACACCAGCGGTGACCGAGGCCGACTCGACGCCAATGAAGGCCCACAGCGTCAGCGCCGCGGCGCTGGAGATCGCGCCGAAGTTCGATTCGCCGGACACGTTGTAGGCGCCCTTGAAAATGTCGGCATCGAAGAAGAACCAGCCGAAGATGGCGATGCCCAGGATCGGCACCAGCGCAAAACTGGTGGTGACGGTCTGCACCCGGCTGACGAACGCCGGACCGATCACGTTGGCGAAACTCAGCGCCCACACCAGGATCAGCACCGCGATGCAGCGCACCAGCGGCTCGGACAGGATCGGGAAGAAGTAGCTGAAATAGCCCACTGCGGCGATCGGAATGGCGACGTTGCCGATCCAGTTGGCGAACCAGTAGATGGTGTTGGTCTGGAAGCCCATGTAGGGCCCGAACCAGTCGCGCGCATAGGCGTACGGGCCGCCCGCCTTCGGTGCCAGCTTGCCCAGCTTGGCGAACACGAAGGCCAGCAACAGCGCACCGGCGGTGGTGATCAACCAGCCCCAGATCGAGGCGGTACCAATCTTGGCCAGGCTCGATGGCAGCAGGAACACGCCTGAGCCCATCATGTTGCCGGCGACGAGGAAGGTGGCTCCGACCACCCCGATCTTCTTTGCTTCTGCCATGACAATCTCCTGTACTGGCATGAGCCCGGTACAACCGGGCGTGGGGACGGTTACGCTGGCGTACGACCGCTGGCGCTTATTTGATGAAGTTGTATTGCAGGCTGCCCTGCACCCGGACCGTGTCGCCGCGTGCGCCGCCCTGCTGTTCCAGGCGGCCGTACAGCAGCTCCATGCCCATCGTCCACGACGGCGCGGGGCTCCAGATCAGGTTGAATACGCCGTACCGGCTCTGCCGGAAGGCATCGGCCGCCAGTGCGGCGTTCCGCTCCAGGGTCAGCTGGCCGAAGATCAGGTTCGATCGCCACAACTCGGACCAGTAGTGGGTATAGCCGACGAAGCCGCCGTGCAGGTCCAACGCGTCGAGGCGGCCATCGGCACCGACCACCGCGTCCAGCCCGGAGCCGGTCAGGTCGGCGGTATAGCGGCTGAGGCCGCGTCCTCCCAGCGCACCGAACAGCAGCAGGTCGCGCTCGCCCACCGAGGCCGAGCCACTCAGCTGCAGGCCGCCGGCCATTCGCCGGTCGCGCTCGCCATCGCCGTCATAGGCCAGGCTGCGCGCCACCGCGCCCACCTGCAGGTGGCCCCAGTCGCGCTCCATGCGCGCGGTCACGGTTACGTCCGGCAGACGGTTCACCGCAGCCCGCTCATCACTGGCACCGGCAAGTTCAGTCTTCGGGTCTTCGGCCGCCACGGTCAGCGTGTTGCCCTTGCCCATCGTGAAGCTGTGGTGGATGCCGGCCACCAGCAGATAGCCGGCGCCGCCCGGCCCGGCGAAGTCCAGCGTGTCGGGCAGGCTGTCCGGGTCCATGAAGCTGGAGTAGCCATAGCCGGCATAGGTATTGCCGAGCTGTCCATACGCATGCCGCAGGCGGAACTCGTAGCCATCGCTGCTGCCGAAGAAGTCGTTCTCCAGATAGAAGCGCAGGTTGCCGTGCGTGGTTGGACGCCGCGCCTCGAAGCTGAAGCGGGTCTGCTTGGCGTGGATGTTGAAGTTGGAGACATCGCGGTGGCTGCCGCCCACCGGCATCGACGAGGGAATGAACTGATCCTCGTCGCCGGCCGCGCGCGAATCGGCGATGGCATCCAGCTTGGCGTAACCGCCGATGCGGATCACCGTATCAGTGCCGGGTATGGCAAAGAACCCCTTCAGATCCGGGTCGGTCGGGCCCGCCGCACTGTCCGGTCGCGATGCCGCAGTGGACGGATCAGCGACCGAATCGCGCTGCGGCAGTACCGGCTGCGCCACACCCGGCACCTGGGTGCGATGGATCACGTCGGAAGGGGCGGCAGAGGCCATCGGCGCCATTGCAGGCGCGGCTGTTGCCTGCACAGGCGCAGCATCGCGCTGCTCAAGCCGGTCCAGCCGTTGCTGCATGCGTTCCAGCGCCTGGCGCATGGCGGCCATCTCGCGCCGCAATGCCTGCGCATCCTCTGCATCACCCTGTTGAGCGTACGCCGGCGTGATCGCCAGTGCCCCCAGGCATGCCAGACTCAGTACGGCCAAACGCATTGCATCCTCCCCTGACGAACACTCGCATCACGGTTCCGGAGCGCATGCATGCGCCGCCCTGGCTTCGCGTTGCCGTTGCTGGAAATGCGGGTACTGCGTCGACGACATCGGCCAGCCTGCGCACGGCAGGCAACAGGACGATGACACTGCCCCGCCTGCACCCATGTCGACTCCATCAAGGCCGCGCTGCCAGAGAGGTGGCGACCGCAGCGGTCTGGGTAACAAGCACAGAGTGAGAGTGTCGTGAATGGCTGTGCCGGCCGACCCTGATCAGGGCGTGGCGAGCGCGGCATCCATCGCGCATTGACGCTGTATTCCATGCGTCAAAGGCTAGTCTGTTTGTCGCTTTTGGCCTTGATTGGAATCAAGGCACGATGCTTGATCTCAGTCACGATTCAGACGTGACGACGAACAGACAATGCGCAAGCGGTTGTGTTCGCCTGGGGCAGGAACGCAACAGGCCCGCATGTCACCATGCGGGCCTGTGGTCTACATCATCATGCAGGCGTGGATCAGCGCGGACCAAGCACCGTCTGCAGGTCGTCGCCCTGCGGCAATCCGGCCCGGCGCTGCACCTGGCCCTGTGCATCCTGGAACAGGATGCCCGGGGTGCCCTGGAACCCCATCTCCAGCATCAACACCTGGTTGGCGTCGAGCTTGCCGGCGATCTCGCGGCTGATGTTCGGCAGCGCTTTGATGCCGCCACGGTCGAACTGGTGTTCGTTCTCCAGCAGCGCCGCGCTCGGATCACGTGCGGACAGGATGGCTGCGGCCTTGGCCGGACTGTCCTCGCGGATCACACCCACCATGATGTGGCGCAGCTGTACCTTGCCGGCGTCGACCCACGGACGGGCCGCCTCCCAGAACTTGTGGCAATACGGGCAGTTGGCATCGCTGAAGGTATAGACCACGCGGGGCGCGTCGGCCTTGCCATCACGTACCCAGGCGCTGGCTTCAAGCTTGGTCCACATTTTGGCCGACATCGGTGCGGCAACCAGCTTCTCGACCGCTTCGGCAGCCACATCATTACCTTCGGCATCGAACAGGCTGCCCACCAGTACGTGCTTGCCATCGGCCGTGACATAGGCCGCTGCAGGCTGCTGCCCTCCCACCACGCCAGCAAAACCGCGCAGGCCGTCCGGCGCATCGAATTCGGCAACGACCTCGAAGCCGTGCTTCTCGATGCCCTTCAGCACCGCTGGGCGGTCGCCCTTGGCGGCAGATGCCGGAGCAGTCGTCGCCGATGCCGTGGCGGCCTTGCCCGGCGGCGTCTGTGCCTGGCTGCAGGCGGCCAATGCCAGCATGACCGGCAGCAGGAGCACCGCCGGGGCGGTGCGCAGGGAAATCGACAACATGGGAACTCCGTAGTGAGATGCCCGCGCAGGCTACCGCAGCCGGCGCAGTTTGTGTTCAAGGCCGGCTGCGGTCAGTTCGCCCAGGTGCAGTTCACGCAGGCGCCCATCGGCACCGAAAAAGAGCGTGGAAGGATACGCCTGAATGCCGAGCACGGTGGAAGCAGCAGCGTCATCATCCAGCAGCACGTTGCCCAGCATCAGTCGTTCGCCGGCGAGGAAACCCTGGACCTCATCCAGGGCTTCACCCTGGTTGAGGAATACGAACTGCACGTCATCATGTGCCTGTTGTGCCGTCGCCAGCACCGGCATCTCACGGCGGCAGGGCCCGCACCATGTGGCCCACAGATTCAGCACCAGCGGCTTGCCGCGGAACTGCTGCAGATCGATACGATCGCCTTGAAGGTCCGCCACCTGCAGCGCCGGCAACGGCATCTGCCGCTCCTGCCATGCCGACAGCAACTGGCCACCAGCGACCCAGAACAACACGCCTACCAGTGCGCTCGTCAGCACCGGTGCACGCAACTGACGCCACGGCCGCAGACGCCATAATCCCCACGACAGCCCGGCCACCAGCACCACCATCAGGTGATAGCCACCATCGGTGACCTGCAGAATGCTCCAGGGCTCCGAACGATAGAGCGCGAAATTCAGCACAACAAAACTGACACGACCACACAGCAGGCCGATCAGCAGCATGTCCAGCACGATGCCTGCTGCCGACGGCAGCGGCATTCCCACTGCCCTGCGCGGCCAAAGACGGGCAACGGTCATGGCCAGCAACGTGCACATCAGGATCAACACCACCGGCATCGGTACCGGTCCAACACCCGACATCAGCCCACCTGTTCAAGTTCCACTGCCTGCATGGTCAAAGCGTCACGCCCAGGTTGCAAGCGCTCGCCCGCCACCCATGGTCAGGCCGCACTGCGCCCCAACTGCATTCCGGGGGGCGCCTGCAGGCCGCGCAGACTTCCGGCCACCGACGGCATCAACGGTCGCTCCCGCCGCTTGCAGTTGACGTGGCGGCGATAGTTGGCCGGTGTCATGCCCACGATGCGGAGGAACAGACGCCGGAACGCGCTCTGATCAGCGTAGCCCACCCCCCAGGCCACCTCCTCGATGCCTGCGCCCTGCTGCAGCAGGGTCTGCGCCTTGGCAATGCGCAGCCGTTGGCAGTATTCGATCGGCCGCAGACCGGTCGCCCGGAGGAAGCGCCGCTGCAGGGTGCGCGGTTCCAATCCGGAAACCTCGCAGATTGCGGCCAGAGTGGCTCCTCGTGCGGCAGTGGTATGCAGCCAGCGCTGGGCCTTCAGTACATCGCGGTCACCGTGGGCGAAGTTGGCACTGAAACGCTCAAGATCCTGCTGGATTCCTGCGGGCACGACGATCCCGAGCTGTTGCGCGACCGCGCTCGCCACGCCCTGCCCGTGCAGCCGGTACAGCAAACGCAGCCCGAGGAAACGCCATGCCTGCGATCCGCCAACCGTCAGCAGATCGCCATCGTCGACCAGCGCCCGCTCACTGGGCACCCAGCTCACCGCCTGCGCCTGCAACCCTGGATGTCGCCCCAGATCGGGGCCGCTGACCGTTCTTCCGGCCAGCAGTCCCGCACGGGCCAGTACACCGACCCCGTCGCTGGCAGCAGCCAGCAGGCTGCCCCCGTCATAATGGGCCCGCAACCAGTCCAGCAGGACCTCCTCGGCGCGCAGACAGGCTCCGGGGCTGATCTGGCCGGGAACCGCGATCACCGCGGGAATGGCGGCGTCGAGCATTTCAGCACCCGCGATGCGGTGTACACCGGTCTGGCTGGCGGGAACGATCCAGCGGGTGACAAGCACACGCTTGAAGGGTCGGCGCTGCTGTTGGGCCAGGCGGTTGGCGACGTGGGCCATTTCGGCCAGCACAGAGGCGGCGGAGGGGTCCCCTCCCGGATATTCGACCACCGCAACCTCTACGAATGCTTCGTTCCTGACTCCCTCCACAGACCACCTCCTCGGTTCGTTGCAGGCCATCGAACGGCCGGTTCAGGCGAAGGGTAGGAACAGGCCCATCTGCGGGGCTATGAAGAAAGTTGCAAAGTGGGCTGAATGCGCGCACCGAGCTGAAGCCTTGACTCTCGACCAGACTCCAGGCTTCACAATGGCCGGCAGGATCCGCAGGAAAGCTGCCATGAACATTGGACAACTGGCCCGTCAGGCGGGCGTGCCGATCGATACGGTCCGCTATTACGAACGGCAGCAGCTGCTGCCGACGGCGGCGCGCTCGGCCGGGGGTTACCGCATCTTCGGCGAGCCGGATCTGCGCCGGCTGCGCTTCATCCGCCGCGCCAAGACACTGGGCTTCAGCCTGGAGGAAATCGGAGAACTGCTCGCGCTCAGTGATCACCACCAGCAGGACATGGGCAGCGTGCGTGACACCGCGCAGGCCCGCCTGCAGGACATCGCACAACGGATGGCCGAACTGCAGCGCATGCACATCGCACTGTCGCAGCTGGTCGACGCCTGCCCCGGCCATGGCGCGCTGGACCAGTGCCCGATCCTGGCCGCTCTGACCGACGACACCACGGCCGCAGGCGACTGACATCGGCTTCGCAACACGCGTGAAGAAAAGTGCAACAAATGCTTGCCAACCCCCTGGGGCAAGGCTATTATTTCGCTCCTCAGCGACGTGGGGCCATAGCTCAGCTGGGAGAGCGCCTGCATGGCATGCAGGAGGTCAGCGGTTCGATCCCGCTTGGCTCCACCAATCTTTCGGCATTAGGCCGTCGAAAGGTCGCTAAAGAACATTGATGAGAATTGCGTCCCCATCGTCTAGAGGCCTAGGACATCACCCTTTCACGGTGGCGACCGGGGTTCGAATCCCCGTGGGGACGCCACTCATCACGAACAACGAGGACCCGGCCGATAACCGGGTCTTTTTTGTTCACCGCCTACCGGCATTCAGGGTGTGGCGTTGCGGTTCCCCTGCCCTCGTGGCTGCGGTTGAACCGGAACGAAAAAAGTTCAAAAAAGACTTCCACAAACGTGAACACGCAGGTATGATAGGCGGCTCGGTAACACGGGGCCATAGCTCAGCTGGGAGAGCGCCTGCATGGCATGCAGGAGGTCAGCGGTTCGATCCCGCTTGGCTCCACCACTTTCGACATTAGGCCGTCGAAGGTTCTACAACTTGAAGTTTTTCGTGCGTCCCCATCGTCTAGAGGCCTAGGACATCACCCTTTCACGGTGGCGACCGGGGTTCGAATCCCCGTGGGGACGCCAGTTTCAAAACGGACTCTGCTCCCGGCAGATCATCCGGAGTTTCATGGGGCCATAGCTCAGCTGGGAGAGCGCCTGCATGGCATGCAGGAGGTCAGCGGTTCGATCCCGCTTGGCTCCACCACTTCGACATTAGGCCGTCGAAGGATCTACAACTTGAAGTTTTCGTGCGTCCCCATCGTCTAGAGGCCTAGGACATCACCCTTTCACGGTGGCGACCGGGGTTCGAATCCCCGTGGGGACGCCAATTCTTGAAAACCCTGGCTTCGGCCGGGGTTTTTCTTTGCCTGAGATTCCCGGGAAAGCCCTGTCCACGCATGGCGTGGATCTACTGCAGGGCCGGGATGGATCCGGCGGCCGGTTGGCCCAGTAGATCCATGCCACGCATGGATGGCCTCAGCCTGAACACAGCTCAGAACCGGCGATACATCCCGATCGATGCAGGTGCGGTGGGTGCGAAACCAAACTGCGCGTACAACCGGTGCGCTTCACCATCGGCCAGAAGGCTGACGTATGCAGACGGCGGCAGGTTCGCCTGCATCCAGCCATCCAGGCGACGCATCACTTCCTTGCCCAGGCCCTGCCCCTGCAGGCGCGGCAGCACGGCGATATCACAGACCTGCAGGTGGCACCCACCATCGCCAACGATGCGGCCCATCGCTACCAGCTCATTGCCCTGGTAGGCGCACACGCCATACAGGGTATTGGGCAGCGCGCGTGCCGCCGCCTCCTGGCTCTTGGCACTGAGGCCCGCCAGCACACGCAGCTGGCAATAGTCTTCGACCGTGGGGACAGCCTCGCGGAACTGGCAGCTGACGGAATCATTCATGCGGTATCTCCCTGAAGGTCGGGCTATCCTGCCGCATCCACGTCGCAACGACTGCGACCCAGGCCTGCAGAGTTCCCATGTGCTATTCCGCCCTGATCCGCGCTGACTACGCCAAGCTGGTCCGCGAGTTCGGTGCCATCCTGTCGCTGGAGGAGTTCGCCGAACTGTACGCGCACGATCCCGGCAAGAAGCGGCCGAAAACCCCCAAGGCCATGGACGACGGCTTTGCCGGCGCGCGCACCGAACAGGGTCGCGACATCGTTGCGAAGATCCAGCAGTGGCATGCGCAGGAACGCCAGGCTCTGGAGGCGGAGCTGGCCCGCCAACGCGAGCGCCGCGATATCGCCCACGCGACGCTCGCCACCCGCCCCACCCAGAAGGCACGCAACGACCTGCGCGTGGCCGGCAACCGCATCGAGCGCGCCCAGGCCCGGCTTGAGGACCTGCACCGGGTACAACTACTGCCGCGCGACAACCGCATTTTTCCCGGCACCTACGCGCCGGTGATGGTCAGCGAGAGCGGCCGACGGGTGATCAAGCCGATGCGCTACCAATGCCGGCTGCCGGACAAGCCGGCACGCAACGACGTGCTCTACCCCGGCACCTACAACGCACGACGCGACAGCCTGGAAGGCTATTGGCGCGGCGCGTTCGGCCTTCGCCACGGCGTTGTCGTGGTGCAGGCGTTCTATGAGCACGTACCACGCCACGCGATCGCAGGGCGCGCGCTTGGCGCCAGTGAAAAGGAACAGGATGTGGTGCTGGAGTTTCGCCCCGACCCGCCCCGCGACCTGCTTCTGGCCTGCCTCTGGGCGGAATGGGAGGGACCGGAAGGACGCCTGCTCTCATTCGCCACGATCACCGACACCCCGCCACGCGATGTCGCCGCGGCAGGTCACGATCGCGGCGTGATACCGATCCGCGGGGAGCATCTCGATGCGTGGCTCAACCCCGATCCGGACAACCTGGCCGGGCAGTACAGCATCCTCGACGACCGCGAGGACATCCGTTACCTGTACGAGGAGGCCGGCTGAAGCGCCGTTCTCACGCCGTTGCGCTGGAACGGCCCACCGCACGGCTCAGCGCCCGGGTCAGGTCCGCCGACAGATACGGCTTGACCAGCAGTACTCCGGACAGCATAGACTCGGGCAGCTGCTCAGCCAGCATTCCGGTGGCAAGCACGAACGGTACGCCTCGCGCCGACAATGCTGCCGCCACCGGCTCGCTGGTCTCGTTGCGGGCCAGGCGATAGTCCAGCAGGGCCACATCGGGGACCGAGTCTTCCAGCACGCGCAATGCTTCAGCCACGCTCGCCGCCAACCCGACCACGGTCGCGCCGGCATGCACCAGCTGCATCTGCAGCAAGGCTGCGCTCATCTCGTCGTTCTCGACCACCAGCACCCTCAGGTCCTGCAACACTGTCATCGGCTATGGCTCCTGGAGGCATTCAAGCCGGCGCAGTATAGCCATCGCAGAGCCGATGCCGACAGGAAACGCCTCGATCTGCCTTGCCCCTATGAAAGCCCTGCCCTCCTCGGTTACACTCACACGCTGCCTGCCGGTGTGGCGGAATGGTATACGCAGCTGACTCAAAATCAGCCGGGGGTGACCCCATGAAGGTTCGAGTCCTTTCACCGGCACCACAGCATCAAAGGCCAGGTCCATGACCTGGCCTTTTGCTTTTCAGGCGATGCAGGCCCATATAGCCGCTCCGGTGTCACTGTGTTGACGCAAAACTGCGACCGCTGACAGGGTTGTCGCTAGACGTAGTGCACACTTTTCTTGCCAGCCTCACGTACATCTGCCTATCGTGATCCCGCCGGATCCGGGGGTGGGGGACTGCATGACGTTGCGTGCTGCACTGTTTTTTCTCGTCACGCACGCGCTCGTCATTGCCTTTGTCGGCCCGCAGGACCCGGTCGGCTCCTACCTGATGCTGATCACCGCCCCGCTGCTGGCTGCACTGGCCTGCGTACGGCGTGCACGTGTCAGCCAGGCGGCCTGCCAGTGGCGACTGCTCGGCGCGGCCGTCGGCCTGTTCTCTCTCGCGCTGCTGGCGCTGCTGTACCGCAATGTGGCCGGCCTCGCCCCTGCGCAGATGACCGCCTCAACACTGATCCTGTACGTGTTCTACCGGATCCCCCTGACCTACGTCGCTGCAAGCCCGGGCGGCGGGAACCGCTACATCCGTGCGGTGGACCTCGGGATCATTGCCCTGCTTTGGCTGCTGCACTACCTGCATGCGCGGGCCATGGCGCCGCTGAACACCGCCTTGTGGACGCAGTGCCTGAACACCATGAGCGGCGTGCAGAACAGCCTGGTGTTCTGCTTCGCACTGATCCGTTTCCTGGCCGAGGACGATCCGGACCGCCGCGTTTTTTTCCGGACGCTGACGATCTACGCGCTGGGCTACTTCCTGCTGGCCTTCTACATCAATACCTATCAGCCGCAGGTGCCCGACGGCAATTGGGGCGACCTGCTGATCAGTGGACTGTTCGTGCTGCTGGCCATCCTGGCGGGCAGCCATCGTCGCTGCCCGGCAGTGGAGGTATCCCGCAGCCTGCGGCGCATCGTCGATGCCGGCGTACCACTGATGCTGCCCTTGCTGCTGATGCTGGTGGCGCTTCTGGTCGCGCGCCTGCAGCCGACCCTGGCCACGGTCGGCTTCATCGGCTCCCTGCTCGGCTATGCGCTGCGCAGCGTGCTGAGCCAGGTCGAGATCCAGCGCCAGCGCGATGAACTGGAAACGCTGGCGCGGCGCGATCCGCTGACCGGACTGGGCAACCGGCGCAGCTTCGATGAGTCGCTGGATCGGGCCCACCGCCGCGCGCGCCGCCAGGGCCAGGGCCTGGCGGTACTGATGATCGACATCGACCACTTCAAACGGCTGAACGACACCTACGGCCATCCGGAAGGTGATCGGCGCCTGCGTGCCGTCGCCGGCATCCTCGATGGCTGCCTGCAACGGGGCGACGATCTGCTGGCCCGCTATGGCGGCGAAGAGTTCATCGCCGCCCTGCCCTCGCCCGATGCCACCCACGCCCTGGGCCTGGGCGAACGGCTGCGCGCTTCGGTCGAAGCCGCAGCCCTGCCCGCCCCCGTTTCCAGCGTCACCATCAGCATCGGCGTGGCCTGGCAGGCACCCGGCGAAGACGGCGATCCGCGCGGCCTGGTCGAACGCGCCGACCAGGCCCTGTATCGCGCCAAGCATGCCGGTCGCAACTGCGTACGCGGCGACACCGAAACCAAGGAAGAACAGTCCGGTCGCCGCGCCTAGACCGCATGCAGCGCCGCCGCTCCGTGCCGGTGCCCGGCGCCGCCCTGCAAGCGGAAGCTGGCCACCGTCTGCAGCAGCTGCGCCGACTGCTCTTCCATGCTGCGTGCCGCCGCCGACGCCTCCTCGACCAGGGCCGCGTTCTGCTGGGTGCCCTGGTCGATCAGATCGACGGCCTGGTTCATCTGCTGGATGTCGTCGCTCTGCTGCTGCGAGGCAGTGCTGATTTCGGTCATCAGGTCGCTCACCCGGCGCACGTTGGTCACGATCTCGTCCATGGTGCGGCCCGCGCTCTCAACCTGCGCCGTACCGGCACCCACATTGGCAACCGACTCATCGATCAGGTGCTTGATCTCCTTCGCTGCGCTGGCCGAACGCTGCGACAGCTCGCGGATCTCGGTGGCAACCACGGCAAATCCACGGCCGTGTTCACCGGCGCGCGCCGCCTCCACCGCTGCGTTCAGCGCGAGAATGTTGGTCTGGAAGGCGATGCCGTCGATCACCCCGATGATGTCGACGATGCGCCGCGACGAGGCATTGATCACCGCCATCGTTTCGACCACCTCATGCACCACACTGCCGCCGCGCGCAGCGACATCGGCGGCTCCACCGGCCAGCTGGCTCGCCTGGCGCGCGTTGGTGGCGGTGCGCTGCACGGTTTCGGCCAGGCCCTTCATCGACACCGCGGTTTCCTCGAGCGAAGCCGCCTGCTGCTCGGTGCGCTGCGAGAGGTCGCTGTTGCCCTGTGCGATTTCAGTCGCGCCGACTGCGATGGTGTCCGCGGCGAACTTGATCTGGCCGATGATCGCGGCCATCGCCTCGACCAGCGAATTCACGCCTTCGCACAGTTCGGCGATCGAGCCATTCTTGTCGGCGGTGGCCACGCGCTGGGTCAGATCGCCCTGCTTGGCCGCGGCCACCACCTCGCGGGTCTGCGCCACCGCGCGCTGCATGGCCTGGTTTTCATGCACCTGCGCGGTGATGTCGGTGGCGTACTTGACGACCTTGAACGGCTTGCCATTGAGGTCCAGGATCGGGTTGTAGGACGCTTGGATCCAGACCTCACGCCCGCCTTTGCCAAGACGCCGATACTGGCCGGCGTCATATTCGCCGCGCCCCAGTTTCTCCCAGAACTGGCGATATTCGATGCTGCTGCGATGCTCGGGCTCGACAAACAACGAATGGTGCTGCCCGCGCACTTCGTCCAGGCTGTAGCCGGTGGCGGCCAGGAAATTGTCATTGGCCGACAGGATGCGGCCATCCATGCTGAACTCGATCACCGCCTGCGACTTGGTGATCGCGGCCAGTTGCCCCGCCGAGTCGGCCGCCTGCAGCTTCTGCGCGGTGATGTCGGTCGCGAACTTGACCACCTTGTACGGCCGCCCCTGGCGGTCCAGTACCGGGTTGTACGAGGCCTGGATCCAGATCTCGCGCTGGCCCTTGCCGAAGCGGCGGTACTGTCCGGCGTCGTATTCGCCGCGCTCCAAGCGCGCCCAGAAGTCGCGGTATTCGGCGCTGCGCGCCAGCTCGGGGTCGACGAACAGGGAATGATGCTTGCCCTGGATCTCCTCCAGCCGGTAGCCCATCGCCTGCAGGAAATTGTCATTGGCCTGCAGGATGGTGCCGTCGAGCGCGAACTCGATGACGGCCTGCACGCGATGCAGCGCGGCCACCTGCGCTTCCAGCTCGGTGCGGTCGGTCATCGCCTTCTCTGTGCCGGTGCGTTGCTGCGGCGCCAGTACGCCAAGCAGCGCACGCCACGGCGACCAACGGGTGTGCAGCTCGGCCGGCGCCTGCGCGCCTGCCGTGAAGCCTGGAATGAGCATTGTCTGATCCTCGGTGTCCGGTAAGCGGTTGTGACCCGACGGGCGGGATGCCCGGCGGCAACATCAGTTGCCAGGGACTACAGGTGCCAACGGCACCTCTCGAGCGACTGCCAAGAACGTCTGCTGCGGGTGCGATCGGCATCTGGGAGCGGCGGAACACACTGCGCGGACCGCCCATCGGGGGCAGCCTGGGGTCCTGCGGCGGGTGACTGGAGCGGGATCCAGAGGGAGTATCGGCGATGCCGTCGGCCGCTTTAGCGGGATTCCGCGACGTCCGTCGCAACTCCGTGCATTGCAGCCGGAATGCGGTAGACGATTGCCGTGTACTTCACACCCTGCTCACGTGCTACAGGAAGTCCGCCGAGGGACTCAGCGAGGGAACGGCTGGACCGGCTCTGCTCGGCGACCGGATAGCGGAACGCAGCACAGCGCAGGCGCCCTGAGGCGGCCGACCACACCGCCGCCACGGCTTCGCGACCATAGCCGTGCCCATGCATCATTTCGGCGGTCCAGATGCCCAGTTCGGGTTCTGCGTCACGGGCTCGATGCAGGCCTGCCAGGCCAAGGAATACACCGGGGCGTGAATGGCCGGAGGTGCAGCCGCGGACTGTCGATGGTCCAGTCGTCGGACGTCATGTTCTGCATTGCCTGGGCGCTGGGTACAGCATCGCTCAGCAGAAGGATGCAGCTCAAGGCAAAAAGGTTTACATGACCAATGCGGGATTCCGCGGCAGGAGAATATGACCAGCATGAAGGTCCCGCAGGATGCTCATCGACATGGAGATCGCATGTTCCCTCGCTTTGCCAGCCTTCTCTTCCTGGCCGTGTGCAGCAGCAGCGCGCTGGCCAACGACACCGCCTATCGACCGGCCTTCCACCCGGACCAGCTGAAGGGACCGCCCGCGGGGCGCCCGAACGAAGTGCTGGTGCTGGGCAGCCCGCACCTGTCCAGCCTGCCGGAGACCTTCACGCCGGCGATGCTGGAACCTCTGCTGCAGCGTCTGGAAGCCTGGCGGCCCACCGCGATCGCAGTGGAGAACCTGTCCGGCCTGCAGTGTGACTTCATGCGCCGCAATCCGGCCCGATACGCGGACAGCGTAGCGGACTACTGCGTCGATCCGGCACCGGCGCAGGCCGCCACCGGCCTGGACGTGCCCAGCGCCAACGTGGAGATGGAACGCCTGCTTGCGGATTGGCCGAAGGCGCCAACCGCTGCCCAGCGACGCCGATTGGCCGCAGTGTTCCTGGCTGCGGGCGAGAGCAGCTCGGCAGTCGTCCAATGGCTGCGGCTGCCCAGGGAAGAGCGACGTGCCTCGGACAGCCTGACACCGGAGCTGGTGCAGTTCCTCGACACGCGCATGGCACGCCGCAACGAGGCCGGCCTGGTGGCCGGCGTCCTCGCCGCGCGCCTGGGGCTGGAGCGGCTGTGGGCGGTCGACGACCACACTGCGGATTCGCCTACACCGGAATCGCAGCAGAAGGCCTACGCTGCCGCCATACGCGGTGCCTGGGACAATTCCTTCGCCAAAGCGCGCAGGGCGGCCGATGAACGACTGGAAGCCAATCTTGCTCAACCGGATGGGTTGCTCGCGATGTATCGCGCCTACAACGCACCCGAGGCCGCGATGCTGGCCTTCAACAGCGATTTCGGCGCGACGCTCGTCGAACCCTCGCCGGAAGGCTTCGGCCGCAACTACGTGGGCTACTGGGAAACCCGCAACCTGCGCATGGTCGCCAACATGCGCGACGTGCTCGGCCAGCACCCGGGCACCCGCATGCTGACCATCGTCGGTGCCTCGCACAAGGGCTACTACGAGGCCTACCTCAACCAGATGCACGATGTGCAGCTGGTCAGTGCGGACGCAGTATTGCGTTGACGGGATGGGTGCCGGCCACCCGCCGGCACTATCCTGCAGGGCCCCATCCAGAGGTGCCTGCATGCTCAAGGTCATCGCCGAAGACTTCATCCATCCCGATGCCGTGGACACCGTGCTTCCGCTGTACCGGGAACTGGTCGCCTGCACGCAGCGCGAGCCGCTCTGCCTCGGCTATGAACTGTTCGTGGACCAGAAGGATCCCGGGCACTTCATCTTCATCGAGCAATGGCCTGACCGCGTCGCCCTGGACATCCACTGCGCCAGCGAACATTTCCAGCGGCTGGTGCCGCAGATCAATGCCTTCCAGCGCGCGCCATGCCGGTTCCTGCTGATGGATGCTGCGCCTCTGTAGTGCCGGCATCAACGCGACGGTGATCCCGGCGCCTGTGCCGCCACAGCACCAGGCTGGCCGCCACCGTGCACGCCAGGGTGAGGGCCAGCAGCGCCACCACGCTCGCCTGCAGCACCGGCAACATTGCCTGGGCGAGACGGTCCTCACGCACCTCCTCCAGCCGGAGCCCGGCCGCCAGGGCCAGGCACCAGCCGACCAGGGCCGGGGCGAAGGCACGCACCGCCATCGGGTTGCAGACATTCATGGGATCACCTGTAAGAGAGGAGGTGCGCGGAGTATTTGCGCCCGCCCTCTCACAGGCTGAGATCAGCCCTCGACGACCTCGGAATCATCGCCCGGCAGCTCACTGGCCTCGCCCTGCACCTGCACGTTGTTGCGGCCCATCGCCTTGGCCCGGTAACACTGGGCATCGGCCGCGGCCACCGCCTGGTCCACGCTCATCCCTCCGGCCAGCGGCGCGATGCCGATGCTGGCCCCTACCCGCAACCGGTCCTGGTCCCACGGAATCGACAGCGACGCCAGGGTATGCAGCAGCTCGCCGCCAATGCGCGCTGCACGACGCGGCGTGCAACCGGACAGGATCACCGCGAACTCATCGCCGCCCAGCCGCGCCACCACATCCGAATCGCGCACCCCGTGACGCAGAACGCTGGCCACCGCCCAGAGCACCGCATCGCCAGCCAGATGGCCCCAGGTATCGTTGATCGGCTTGAACCGGTCCAGATCGATGTACATCAGCGACGCGGCCTGGCCGGTACGTTCAACACGGGTGATCGCCTGCTGCAGATGCACCTCGAAGCCACGGCGGTTGCTCAGTTCGGTCAGCGGATCGATCTCGGCCAGATGACGCGCCTCGCGCTGGCGGGCACGCTGCTGGGTATCGTCGCGCAGCACCCAGACCGCGCCTCGCACGTGGCCCTCGTCATCGCGCAACCAGGCGCGGGTCAGGTCCACCGGCACCGTGGCGGCACCCAGGCGCAGCAGCAGGTCGGCATGCAGGTCGACCGCATTGCTGTCCGGATCCAGCAGTACCGACACGTCCAGCACCGAACCCGGCGCGTACTCGGTGGTCAGCGCCAGCACATCCTGCACCTTGTGTCCGGCCAGCGACAACGCGCCATCGCCGGCCAACATGCGTACTGCAGCGGCATTGGCGTAATCGATACGGCCATCGAGGCTGACGCTCAGCACCAGGTCGGCCACGGCATCCAGGGTGATGCGGCTGCGCTGTTCGCTCTCGAACAGCCGCTGCTCGCTGCTGCGCTGGGCGGTGATGTCCTGGATCTGCGACACGAAATGCAACGGCTCGCCATGCTCGTTGCGCACCAGCGAGACCGACAATCGGGCCCAGATGACCTTGCCATCGCGATCGAGATAGCGCTTTTCCAGGTGGTAGTGGCTGCGACGCCCGGCCAGCAGGTCCTGCACCAGGGCCAGGTCGGTCTGCAGGTCATCAGGATGGGTGAGACGCTGGAAATCCACCTGCAGCAGCTCTTCCCGCGGATAGCCGAGGATCCGGCACAGCGCATCGTTGACGTCCAGCCATCGCCCTTCCAGTGACACCAGCGCCATGCCCAGCGCAGCCGAGGTGAACGCACCGGCGAACTTCTCCGCGGACAAGCGCGCTTCGGCCCTCGCCTGCAGGATCTCGGTGATGTCGATGGCCATCCCGACATAGCCGATGCGTACACCGTCGGCACCGTCCATGCGGCTGATCGAGAGGCGTACCTGGCGTGGCTGGCCGTCCTTGCGCAGCAGCGTCCATTGCCGCGAATAGGTCTGGCCATCGGCACGCGCACTGAGTGCCTCGAACACATCTGGCAGTTGGCCATCGGCATCGGCCAGCGGTCGCAGCCAGGCATTCAGTTCCTGCGGATCGTGGAAGGCATCCAGCCGGCGCTGGCCGACCACATCCGCCGCGCTGTAGCCCAGCAGGCGTTGCGCGCCGGTGTTGAACAGGGTGATGGTGCCATCGATATCGGTGGCGATCACCGCCACCTCGTCGGAGGCATCGACCACGGCCTGCAGGCGTTGCCGTGTTTCGGCCGCATCCTGTCGGGCCTGCTGCAGCTCAGTCACGTCGGCATGCGCGCCGGCCATCCACAATGGCTTGCCCTGCGCGTCCCATTCGAAGACGCGGCCACGGTCCTGGATCCATATCCACTGGCCATTCTTGTGGCGCATCCGCAGCAGGCACGCGTAGTTGTCGGTGCGCCCCTCGAAATGCTCGTCCAGTGCCGCGTCCGACAGCGCTATGTCATCGGGATGGACCAGCTTCAGGAAGGTCTTCTGGCAGACCGGCTCCAGCTCTTCCAGGCGGTAACCGACAATCTCGGCCCAGCGCGCGTTGACCCGCATCTCGCCGTTCTGCACGTTCCATTCCCAGGTGCCTGCGGCGGTGCCATCGATGATCATCGCCAGCCGCCGACGCTCTTCGGCCAGCGCCTGCAGGCGGCGCTCCAGCAACCCGTTGCCGTTGGTGCCCTGGCCCGCCATCACCGCTGCCCCCGGCCCGCGCAGGCAGGCAGCGGCCGCAGCGCGACGCTGCAGACCTCAACGAAGACGACGGGTCCTGCTGGCGTCATGGCCCTCCCCAGCGACAGCGGGGTGGCCGGACGCCTCCCCTCAAGCGCAAGTGTGCGCAATCACGGGGAAAATCGACAAGTCCCCCGCCACGAATCAAGCGTGACGGGGAACACGATCCTCAACTACGCTTGGCGCGGGCGAAGGCCTCGGCCAGGGCGTTGTTGGCCGGGGGCGTGGACGCGGCGGGACGGCCACCATTGCCCTGGCCCCGGTTCGGCCCGCGGTTCTGGCCGCCTGCATCCCGGCGCGGACCCTGCCCATGGCCGCGCTCATCACGCTGGCCCGGGCGGCTGGTGGCCTGCCCGGGGGTATCGTCCAGACGCCGGGTCAGGGCAATGCGCTTGCGCGCCACGTCCACCTCCAGCACCTTCACCTTGACGATGTCGCCAGCCTTGACCACGTCACGCGGGTCCTTCACGAAGGTGTCGGACAGCGCCGAAATGTGGATCAGGCCGTCCTGGTGCACGCCGATATCGACGAAGGCACCGAAGGCCGCCACGTTGCTCACCACGCCTTCCAGCACCATGCCCTCGCGCAGGTCCTTGATGTCCTCCACGCCTTCGGCGAAGCGCGCAGCCTTGAACTCCGGACGCGGGTCGCGGCCCGGCTTCTCCAGTTCCTTCAGGATGTCGCGCACGGTCGGCAAGCCGAAGGTGTCATCGGTGAACTGCTCGGCCTTCAGGCCACGCAGGAAGCTGCCATCACCGATCAGCGCCTTGATCGGGCGTGCGGTGCTGGCCACGATGCGCTCGACCACCGGATAGGCTTCGGGGTGCACCGCCGAAGCATCCAGCGGCTGGTCGCCGTCGGCGATGCGCAGGAAGCCGGCGCACTGTTCGAAGGTCTTCTCGCCCAGGCGCGCGACCTTCAGCAGATCCTTGCGGCGCTTGAACGGGCCGTTCTCGTCACGATGGCGCACGATGTTCTCGGCCACCGTGGCCGACAGGCCGGACACCCGCGACAGCAGCGCGGCCGATGCGGTGTTCACGTACACGCCCACGGCGTTCACGCAGTCCTCCACGCGCGCGTCCAGCGCCCGTGCCAGCCGGTACTGGTCCACATCGTGCTGGTACTGGCCGACACCGATCGCCTTGGGTTCGATCTTGACCAGTTCGGCCAGCGGGTCCTGCAGGCGACGCGCGATCGACACCGCGCCACGCAGCGACACGTCCAGCCCCGGGAACTCCTTGGCCGCGAACTCGGAGGCCGAGTACACCGAGGCGCCCGCCTCGCTGACCACGACCTTCTGCAGCTTCGGGTTGGCGGCAGCCTTGATCGCTTCGCCGGCCAGCTTGTCGGTTTCGCGGCTGGCGGTGCCGTTGCCGATCGCGATCAGTTCAACGTTGTGCTTGGCGCACAGTTGCTTGATCGTCTGCACCGACTGGTCCCACTGGCGACGTGGCTCATGCGGGTAGATGGTGTCGGTGGCCACCAGCTTGCCTGTGGCATCGACCACGGCGATCTTGCAGCCGGTGCGGATGCCCGGGTCCAGCCCAAGCACGGTCTTCGGGCCCGCCGGTGCGGCCAGCAGCAGATCCTTCAGGTTGTCGCCGAACACCGCGATGGCCTCAGCCTCGGCCTTCTCGCGGGCCTGGTTGAACAGGTCCAGCAGCAGATGGGTGTGCAGCTTGGCGCGCCAGGTCAGGCGGCAGGCGTCCAGCAGCCAGCGATCGGCGGCGCGGCCCCGGTCGGCGATCCCGGCCCTGCGTGCCACGCGGCCTTCGGCGTACTGGTGGCCGGCCTCGGCATCGCTGCCCGGGTCCAGTTCCAGGAACAGGATCTCTTCGCGGCGCGCGCGGAACAGCGCCAGCAACCGGTGCGAGGGAATCTTCGCCAGAGATTCGGCATGTTCGAAATAGTCGCGGTACTTGGCGCCTTCGGTTTCCTTGCCCTCGGCCACGCGGGCACGGATCACGCCGTTCTCTCCCAGCCAGGTGCGCAGCTCGCCGACCAGCGCAGCGTCCTCGCCCCAGCGCTCCATCAGGATCGCGCGCGCACCTTCCAGCGCGGCCTTGGTGTCGGCCACGCCCTTGTCGGTGTTGATGAAGGCGGCCGCGAAGGCCTGCGGGTCCTGCGTGGGGTCGGCCAGCAGGCCATCGGCCAGCGGCTCCAGACCGGCCTCGCGGGCGATCTGGGCGCGGGTACGGCGCTTGGGCTTGTACGGCAGGTACAGATCTTCCAGCCGGCTCTTGGTGTCGGCGGCCAGGATATCGTAGCGCAGCTCGTCGCTGAGCTTGCCCTGCTCGCTGATGCTGGCCAGCACCGCCGCACGGCGCTCCTCCAGCTCGCGCAGGTAGGTCAGCCGGGTTTCCAGGTTGCGCAGCTGGGTGTCGTCCAGGCCCCCGGTCACTTCCTTGCGGTAGCGCGCGATGAACGGAACGCTGGCGCCCTCGTCGAGCAGGCCGACGGCGGCGCGCACCTGGGCGGACTGGGCACCGATCTCGTCGGCGATGGTCTGGGCGATCTGCTGGGCGAGCGCGCTCTGGGCGTTCTTGGCGTCGTGCATTGCTTCAGGTCTGTGCCGCGGTACGGGAAGATCCCATTCTGGCAATCCACGACGGAGCCGGACAAGGCATTGACAGGGGGCGAGGTTCAGCGGCGGGGCCGGAGTGGACGCCGGCATCCTGGCGGAGAGAGGGCTCGGACTGGCCCTGGGCTGGGATGCCGGCGCGGGCGCGCGATGGTGGGCGCGCCCTGCCGCGTGTTGCGAAGGTCAGCGGTAGTGGCGGGCGGCGCGCTGCATGACGATCTCGTCACGCATGCCTTCCAGGGCCATCAGGCGGACCTTGCCGACACCCTGCAGTTCCATGAACCGCTCCGTGTAGAACTCCGGCCCCAGCGCGGTGTCGGCGCGGGATTTGCTGAAGCCGTAGGGCACCACGCCCTTCTCGCCATCCTTGCTACCACCGACATAAAGAACGATTGCCATGTGATGTATTCCTCCAAATTGCTACTGCGTACTGCACTCGATGAGCGATGCTGCGAGCTCATCGAGGGAGAGCTTACCGCGTCGAACCTGACTGGAACGTCACGAAGGCTAATGACGATCGGTTGCATGCAGATGACTGCGGGATCGCAGCAGAATGCTTACGGATCTTTAACTTCCGGCTAACGAATCCGTGGGGGATTCCCGCCAACGGCGCAGCCCCTCGTGGGTGGTTTGGTTGTTCGCGGAAAGCTGGTTTCCCGGGGGCTGGCCGGGAGGGTGGGTAGTGCGGGGACGCCGTGAACCCGTCCCTGAAGTGACCCCCGAGACTTGGACGGGATCAGGCGGCCGATTGGGCCCGCTCCCGGTACTCTACCGGGCTCAGACCTTTCAGTTTCGGTTTGATGCGCTCCTGGTTGTAGTACTGGATGTATTCCACCAGCCCAGCCTCCA